>NZ_JAUYTS010000157.1 GCF_030695085.1 Falsiroseomonas sp.
AGCACCGCCGCCCTGATCGGCGACCTGGGGTATGAGGTGCAGACGGCCGATTCGGCGGAGGCGGCGCTGGCGGCGCTCGCGGAGGGTGCGCGCCCCGTGGCGGTGGTGACCGACCACGCCATGCCCGGCCTCAGCGGCGCCGAACTGGCCGAGAGGCTGGCGCGGGACCGGCCGGGCCTGCCGGTGATCCTGGCCACCGGCCATGCCGGCCCCTGGCCGGAGGGGGATCGCACGCCGCGGCTGACCAAGCCCTACACCCAGTCACAGATCGCCCAGGCGCTTGCGGCGGCGCTGCCCGGCCAGGGGTAGAGCGGGGCTTGACCCCGCCCTGCGCCGCTCTGCCGCTGTTCAAAGACCCGCCGGCTGCCCCGCCACCGCCACCGCCAGCCCATCCGGCCGCAGCAGCCGTGCCGCCACCTGCGCGGTGCCGTCCCGCGTCAGCGCCCGCAGCCTTGCGTTGCGGCCTTCCAGCCAGTCGATCGGCCTGCCATTGCGCTGCATCGCGAGCAGCGTGCCGGCGATGCGCCGCGTATCGGTGAATTGCAGCGGCAGATTGCCGGTGAGGAACGCCACCGCATCCTCCAGCTCCGCATGGGTCGGGCCGCTGGCTGCCATGCGCGCCCATTCGGCGCGCGTCACCTCCAGCGTCTCCGCCACCCTTGCATTGTCGGTGGCGGAGGAACCCACCACCACGCCCTGGCCGAACAGCGTGTCCAGCCCGCCGCCGATGCCATAGGTCAGGCCGCGCTGGACCCGCACCGCCTCCATGAGGCGGGAGGAGAAGCCGCCGCCGGCGAGGATGCGGAGCACCACCTGGAAGGCCTCCCAATCCGGGTCGGTCACCGGCAGGCCGGCCTGGCCGAACTGGATGGCCGATTGCGGCGCCGTCACCGGCACCACCAGGGTCGGGAAGTTACGGAATGCGGGCAATGGCGGCGCTTCCGGCGGCGCCGTCTCCGGCAGCCCGGCGAAAAGCTGCGGCAGGATTTCCGCCAGTTGCGCGGCAGTGATGGCGCCGCTCGCCGCCACCAGCACGCCACCGGTGCGAAGCTGGCGCGACAGCGCATCGCGGATCGCCTGTTCCGGCAGATCGGTCAGCGTCTCCACCGTACCGGAGGTCGGCCGTCCCGCGGGGTGGTCCGGATAGGCCGCGGCCCAGAAGGCGCGGCCGACCTGGCCGCGCGGTGTCTCCAGCGCCGCGCGGGCGCCGGCCAGGGCGCGGGCGCGCACCCGGGCAATGGCGCTTTCCTCCAGCCGCGGCGCGCGCATCGCCAGATTGGCCAGACGCACCGCGTCCGGCAGCGCCGGCAGCAGGGCGCGCAGCGATCCCTCGAAGCCGTCGCGCTGGGCAGAGAAGCCCAGCCCGATGGCGGAATCGCGCAGCGCATCGGCGAAGGCCAGCGCATCGAGGTCGCCCGCGCCTTCCGTCAGCAGCGCGCTGCCCATGGCGAGCGCGCCGCCATGCTCCGGCGCATCCAGCGCCGCGCCGCCGCCCCAGCCCCAGGCCAGGGAGACGACCGGCACCGAATGATCCTCGATCAGCCAGGCGGTCTGTCCGCCGGGGGCGGAAACCTGCTGGATCTCAACCTGGAAAGCGCCGCTCACAGCCGCACCTCCGCCGGTGCCGAGACCCCTTCGGGCAGCAGCCAGCCGCTGGCCGAGGGCGCCTTGCCGAGCACGGCCACGGCCGCCGCCGCCACCTGGTCCCGTGTCACGGCGCGCAGCCGGCGTGGCCAGAATTCCACCGTCTCGATCGGCAGGCCGACCGACAGGGCGCTGCCGATCATCCGCGGCGCGGCGCCCAGCCCATCCAGCGCCAGCAGCGCGCCGGCCGACATCTGCCGGATGCTGCGCGCCACCTCCGCCTCGGTCGGCCCGCCTTCATCCAGCAGGCGCTTCACCTCGGCCATGGCGACTTCCTCCACCCGCCCGGGCGGCACATCGCGGCGCGGGGTCACGGCGATGTCGAAATCGGTCCAGCTTGCGGTATCGCCGCTGTAGCTGGCCCAGACACCGACCGCGAGGCCGGCCTCCACCAGCGCCCGGTACAGCCGCGACCCCTGGCCGCCGCCGAGCAGATGGCGCAGCACCTCCAGCGGGTCCGCATGCTGGGTGGCGCCGGCGGTCAGCGAGGGGGCCTGCCAGGACCGCACGAAGGTCGCCTCCCCGCGCAGCCGCGGGTCGTTCTTCACCAGGCGGGGGGTAGGAATTTCGGAGGGCGGCGGCGCGCGGTCGCGCGGCACGGCGGGCCCGGCGGGCACCGCGCCCCAGCGTTCGGTGACCGCGTCCCAGAAGCTGTCGCCGCTGACCGCGCCGGCCACCACCAGCACGGCGTTGCCGGGGGCATAGCGGGCGCGGAAGAAGGCGAGTAGATCCTCATGCCGGATGGCCCGGATCTCCTCCTCCCAGCCGATGATGGGGCGGCCGTGCCAATGCTGGCGGCCCCACATAGCGGCGGCGAATTCCTCGAAGAACAGCGCGCGGGGGGAGGAGCCGGTGCGCTGGGCGCGTTCCTCCAGGATCACCAGGCGCTCCGATTCCATCTCGGCGGCCGGGATCAGCGCGCTGGCGAAGCGATCCGCCTCCATCATCGCCACCAGATCGAGCCGGCTGGCCTCGACATGCTGGAAATAGGCGGTGACATCGCGGGACGTATAGGCGTTGTCATTGCCGCCCTCCCGCGCCACGCGGCGGGAGAATTCGCCGGAGGCGACATTGGCGCTGCCCTTGAACAGCATGTGCTCCAGGTAGTGCGCGATGCCGGACAGGCCCGGCGGATCCTCCGCGCCGCCCGCCGCGACATAGGCATAGTGGGCGACAACGGGCGCGCGGCGCTGCTCCACATGCGCCACGCGCAGCCCGTTGGGCAGGGTGCGGAGCGTCGCGCCGAATAGCGGGCGATCGGCCAGTTCGGCCATGCGCGGGGCACCGGAGGTTTGGGCCAGCAGATCGGGCGCGGTGCCCACGGCTGCGGCGAGGGCGGCGGCTTGCAGGGCCGCGCGGCGGGTGAGGGACATCATGGCCCCTACATGGGCGCATCGGGGCGAATGGCAAAGCACTCCGGACCTGTAACCGCAACGCGACGCAACGCGGGGCCGGGTCGCAACCCTGCCGCCCAAGGCAAGGAATGTCGCGGCTCGTGGTCCAGGATGCGGCGAGGGGGATGGGGCGCACCCTCCTGGCAGCTGCGCTGTCCATCCTGCCGGCGCTGCTGGCGCTCGCGGCCTTCGGCGTGTTCCAGACACCGGATACCCCACCGTTCCTGGCCTATGCCGAGGCGTTGCGCGCCATGGTGGTGCGGCTGCCCTCCGAGATGTTCGGCGTTGGCTTCATCCCGGTGGACATGATGGTGGAACTGCACCGCCAGGCCGGCGCGCCGTGCCGCTGGCCGGGCTGGTGGGGTGGAGGGCGGTGGCCACCCTCCCGGCCATCAGGTCAGGCCAGCCCCAGCGCCCATAGCAGCACGCCCTTCTGGGCATGCAGGCGGTTCTCCGCCTCGTCGAACACCACGCTTTGCGGGCCGTCCATCACCGCATCGGTGATCTCCTCCCCGCGATGCGCCGGCAGGCAATGCATGACGATGGCATCCGGCGCGGCGTGCTTCAGCAGCGCGTCATTCACCTGGTAGGGCGCCAGCAGATTGTGCCGGTTCAGCTTTTCCTGCGCCGTCTCGTCGGACATCGACACCCAGGTATCCGTCACCACGCAGCGCGCGCCGGCCACCGCCGCATGCGGGTCCGTGGTCAGCTCGATCTTCGCGCCTTCGGCCCGCGCCCAGGCAATCAGCGCCCCGGGCGGCGCCAGTTCGGGCGGGGTGGCGAGGCGCAGGGTGAAGCCGAAGCGGGCGGCGGCCTGGATGAAGGATTGCGCGACGTTGTTGCCATCCCCGGTCCAGGCCACCACCTGTCCGGCGATCGGGCCGCGATGTTCCTCGAAGGTCATGATGTCCGCCATCAACTGGCAGGGGTGGGAGACATCGGTGAGGCCGTTGATCACCGGGATGGTGGCGTGTTCCGCCAGCTCCCGGATTTTCGCGACATTGTCGGTGCGCAACATGATGGCATCGGCATAGCGTGACAGCACGCGGGCGGTATCGGCCGGCGTTTCCCCACGGCCGAGCTGCATGTCCTTGGAGGACAGCACGATCGCATCGCCACCCAATTGCCGGATGCCGACCTCGAAGCTGACGCGGGTGCGGGTGGAGGGCTTCTCGAAGATCAGCGCCACGGATTTGCCGGCCAGCGGCTTGCCCGGCACCTGGCCGCGCTTGGCCTGCACGCCGAGATCCAGCATGCGGCGCAGCGTCGCCGCATCCAGATCCATCAATTCCAGAAAATGCCGCGGGGAGGGGCTGCCCCCTCCCGCCACACTCTTCAGCGCCGCACTCATTTCGCCGCGACCTGCGCGGCGCTCGGTGTCATCCGCAGGCAGGTGCGGTCGAGCAGGCGCAGCGCCTCCGCCACCTCGGCCTCGGTGATGATCAGCGGGGGCGCGAGGCGCAGCACATTCATGCCGGCGGCGACCGTCAGCAGGCCCTCCGCCACCGCGGCGGCCTGCATCTCGCTGTTCACCACCTCCGGCCGCAGCTTCATGCCGAGCAGCAGCCCGGCGCCCTGCACACCCTCGATCACCTTCGGGTGCTTCTCGGCAAGTTCCAGCAGCCCGCGCCACAGCAGGCGCGCCACGCCATCGACCTGGCCGAGGAAGCCGGGCGCCAGCATCACGTCCAGCACGGCATTTCCGGCGGCGCAGGCCAGCGGGCCGCCGCCATAGGTGGTGCCATGGGTGCCGGGCTTCAGGTACTTCGCCACCTTCTCCTTCGCCAGGATCGCACCCAGCGGGAAGCCGCCGCCGATACCCTTGGCGGAGGACATCACATCCGGCTCGATCCCCGCCCATTGATGCGCCCACAGCTTGCCGCTGCGGCCCATGCCGGTCTGCACCTCATCGAGCGCCAGCAGCAGCCCGAATTCGTCGCAGACCGCGCGCAGTTCGCGCAGGAAGCGCAGGTCCGCCGGGCGGACGCCGCCCTCGCCCTGTACCGGCTCGATCATGATCCCGGCGGTCTGCGGCCCGATGGCGTCGCGCACCGCGTTCATGTTGCCGAAGGGCACATGGTCGAAGCCCTGCACCGGCGGGCCGAAGCCGGCCAGGTACTTCTCATTGCCGGTGGCGGACAGCATGGCCAGGGTGCGGCCGTGGAAGGCGCCCTCGAAGCAGATCATGTGGAAGCGCTCGGGGTGGCCGGTCTCCGCATGATATTTGCGGACCGCCTTCACCATGCCTTCGTTCGCCTCGGCGCCCGAATTGCAGAAGAAGACGCTGTCCGCGAAGGAGGCCGCGACATGGCGCGCGGCCAGTTCCTCGGCCTGCGGCACGCGATACAGGTTGGAGACGTGCATAACGCGCGCCGCCTGTTCCGCGATCACCTTCGTCAGATGCGGATGGGCGTGGCCGAGGCTGGTGGTGGCGATGCCCGCACCGAAATCGAGGAATCGTCGCCCATCCACGGTCCACAGCCAGGCGCCTTCGCCCCGCTCGAAGGCGAGGTCGGCACGGTTGTAGGTCGGCATCAGGGCGGGGATCACGCGATCCATCCTCCGTCACGCCGCGCGGCCAGGCGCCATTCGCCAAGGCGAGCGCGGAAGCGCAGGAAATTGCACGATTTCGGGCGGGCGGTCAAAGCACGCTGGCGCGGGGTGCCGCGGCGCTGTTTCAGCCGGTTTCGCCAGGCCACCCCGCCGCCGCGCCGGCCGCTAGGATGCACCTGATGGCGGGAGGGTCAGAGGATGGGATTGCTGCTGGTCACGCCGGCGACGGCGGCCGAGCGGGCTGCGATCGAGGCCGGGGAGGCGTGGCACTTCAGCAAGGCCAGTCCCCGGCAACTCACGGAGGCGAAGCTGGCGGGCGGGCCGGGGCAGCCCAATGCCCGGATCCGGCTTTCGGCGCCCTCGGGCTGGCAGCTCGATTTCTGGAAGTTCATCCGGGATGCCAGCGTCTGGGACCCGGCCGCCTTTTCGCCGGCGGATCGTGGCCGCTACCTGTACCTGTTCCTCGGTGAGCCGGGCACCTGGACGCGCCGCATGAATGTGCAGAAGGCGCCGCTGACGGTGCGCATCCCAGGCGCGCTGCTGCTGGCCGCGGTGCCGCCGGCCAATCTGTTCTACCGGGCGGTGGACAAGGTGGTGGTGGTGAAGGGCGACTATGTCGGCCCGGCGCTGCTGGACCCGCCCCCCTGAGCAGGCCCCCTGAGCCTGGCACCTGAACGCAGAAACGGCCGGGACAGGCCCGACCGTTTCCTCAGTCACGCAGTGGCAGCAAGCTTACCGCCGGACGCCGCCGCTGTTGGACGGATAGGCGCCGGAGGTGTTGGAATCGGTGGCGCGGTCATAGGCCCGCTCCACCGCCGTGCCGGGCGGGTTGCCCGGGCGACCATCCGACTGGCGCGGAAAGGCGCCCGAGGTGTTGGTCCCCGCCGCGCGATCCAGCGCGCGCTCCGCCGCCGTGCCGGCCGGGTTGTTGCCGGTGCCGTCCCGGCTGGTCGGCGGGCTGCCCGTGGCGCTGTCATAGGCGCGCTGGGTGGCGGTGGAGGGCGGGTTGCCCGCCATACCGTCACGCGGCGTATTGTCGGCGCAGGCCACGATCGGCAGCAATGCGGCCATCACGAACAAGGACTTCTTCATCTCAGGCGTCTTCCTTAAGGTAGGTAGATCAACCGCGGCGCGCGGTGTTGTCGTAGGAGAAGGTCGGCAGGCTCTCCAGGCTTTCCTTGGTCGCGCCGCGCAGCACCCAGCGGTTGCGCTCGCTGTCATGGGTCAGGCGCTCATACGGAATGGCGACCAGCTTGGCGCCGATGCCGAGGAAGCCACCGACCGAGATAACCACCACCGAGGCCGCGCCGCCCTGCGGAACGATCAGGTCGTCCACCGACCCGATGCTGTTGTTTTCCTCGTTGTAGATGTTGGAGCCGATGATCTCGCTGGCCCGGCGGCTTTCGCGCAGGCTCATGCTATCAACGGACAGCGTCGGCGTGGTCGCGCCGGTCGCCGTGGTGCCGGTTGCCCTCGTGCCGGTCGTGGTGCCGGTTGCCGTTGTGCCCGGGGTCGTGGCGCGGTCCAGCGCGCGGCCCGCGGCGGTGCCAGGCGGGTTGTTGCCCGTGCCGTCCGGATCGGTGCGGTTGCCGGTCGCGCTGTCGAGGGCGCGCTGCGTCGCCGTGGAAGGCGGGTTGCCCGGGGTGCCATCCCGCGGTGCCTGCGCCGTCACGCCACCGCGCGCGTCATTCGGGACGGCGGCGGTCTGGCCGAAGGCGAGCATCGGGGCGACAACGATGGCGGCCGCGGTCGACACGGACAGGAACGTCTTGCTGCTCAGCATGGGTGGTCTCCTTCAATTGGCCGGTGCGCTGGGACGCTCCGTGCCTGCCCCCCTAACGCCGCCAGGCTGGAAAAGGTTTCGGCGCCGTTGCCGCGGGTCGCCAGCGATGCGGCCGGCGTGCCAGGATGGGGGGGTGATGAGACAGCATCCCCGGCCCGATCCCCGGCCCAATCGCCAGAGTGGTGGCCGGACCGCCCGCGACCCGAATGCGCCGCCCCGCCCGCCCGGCCCGCCACCCGGCGAGGCCAGGCTGCGGGAGGCGGCCGTGGCGCATCTGGCGCGCTATGCGACGACGGAAGCCGGGCTGCGCCGCGTGCTGTGCCGCCGGGTGGATCGCTGGGCGCGCGCGGCGGAGGCCTTCGGGATGCAGGATCTGGCGCCGCTGGTGGCCACCGCGAAACAGGCCGCCGCCGCGGTCGCCCGCCAGATGGCCGCCAGCGGCACCGTGAATGATGCCAGCTTCGCCGAAAGCCGCGCCCGCCGCCTGCTGCGCACCGGCCGGTCTCGCCGCGCCGCGCTCGCGCATCTGGCGCAGAAGGGGGTGGATGCGGAAACCGCCGCCGCCGCGCTGCCGGAAGGCGAGGCCCCGGAGACGGATGCCGCCCTCGCCTTGTGCCGCCGCCGCCGCATCGGCCCCTTCGGCGATGCGGATCCGCCGCCGGAAGCGCGGCTGAAGGCGCTGGCGACCCTGGCCCGCGCCGGCTTTGGCCGCGGCACGGCCGAGGCGGCGCTGCGGATGGACCCGGACGAGGCCGAGGACCGCCTGCTGTCCTTCAAGCGGGGCTGAACGCGTGGCATCAACCCCAACGGGCGGCCAGGCCGGCCGCGTTGTCTTCACCCGTGCCGGGGTGTGGCGCGGTGCCGTGGCGAGCCTGCCGCTCTGGGTCGGCATGCTGCCCTTCGGCGTGGTGATCGGCGTGCTCTCCGCCGCCAAGGGCCTGTCCTTCGCCGAGACGGCGCTGATGACCAGCCTGGTCTTCGCCGGCTCCGCCCAGCTCGTGGCGCTGGAGCTGTGGGCCGATCCGGCGCCGGTCCTGGCGGCGACCATCGCCGCCCTGGTGGTCAATCTCCGCATGGCGCCGATGGGCGCGGCGCTGGCGCCCTGGCTGGACCGGCTGCGCGGCTGGAAGCTGTGGGGCAGCCTGGCGACGCTGGTGGACCATTCCTTCGCCATGGCGATCGCGGAGCAGCGGGCCGGCGGGCGCGATGCCGGCTACCTGCTGGGCAACGGGCTCGGCATCTGGGTGTCCTGGGTGGTGACGGTGATGGCCGGGCATCTGGGCGGTGGGCTGCTGCAGGTGCCGCCGGGACACCCGTTGTTCTTCGCCGCCATCGCCGCCTTCCTGTCCATCCTGGTGCCGCTGTGGCGCGGGGCGCGGGTGGATGCGCTGCCCTGGCTGGTGGCCGGGCTGGTGGCGCTGGCGGCGCACCGGGCCGGCTGGCCGGTGCCGCTGCCGCTGCTGCTGGGCACCTTCGCCGGCGCCGGGCTTGGGGCCTGGATCGAGCTGCGCGGGCGGGGCGCGCCGGGTTGGAAGCCATGAGCATGCCCGGCGCAATCAACCTGCGGCCGGCGCCTTGCGTCGGCCGAGCGGCCGAATGGCCGCCGCGGCTTATGCCGCGAAGGCAAGCGCGCGCCCGCCGTTTGAGGGGGCCGAAAATGCGCCCGCAGCTTCAGGCGTGGGCATAGGCCGATGGAGCTGAGGCCGGATGTGCTGCTGGCGATCCTCGGCATGGCGCTGGTGACCTATGCCTGCCGGGCCGGCGGCTACGCCGTGCTGCGGGCGGTGCGGCCACCGCCCTTCGTGCAGGCGCTGCTGCGCCACCTGCCGGGCTGCCTGTTCGTGGCCTACGTCACCCCGCCGCTGCTGGCGGGCGGTGCGCCTGTCTGGGCGGGGGCGGTGGTGGTGGTGGTGGTGCAGATCGCCGTCCGCAACATCGGCGCCGCCATCCTGGCCGGCGTGGCGGTGACCTGGGGGCTGCATGCGGCGCTGGGATTGGGGGGATAGACCGGTGTCCTTGACCCCAACCGGGCCGCATCCGCATATAAGCGGCATGTTCCGCGGGATGTCCGGCCTTCGAATTATCCGCCCGGCCCTTTGAAGGCCGGGTTTTCCGCGCACGCCCCTATCCGGCCTCCTCGCAGGCTCATTGAGACCGCATCCCATGAATGACGCCCCCCCCGTGGCCCCGACCGACCCCGCGCGCGATTATCGCGGCACCGTCTTCCTGCCAAAGACCGATTTCCCCATGCGCGGCGACCTGCCGAAGCGGGAGCCCGCCTGGCTTGCGCGGTGGGAGGCGATGGGGCTGCGGGACCGGCTGCGCGCGCAAAGCGCCGGCCGGCCGAAATTCATCCTGCATGACGGCCCGCCCTATGCGAACGGCAACCTGCATATCGGGCACGCGCTGAACAAGATCCTGAAGGACGTGATCAACCGCGCCGCGCAGATGTCCGGGCTGGATGCCGATTACGTGCCGGGCTGGGACTGCCACGGCCTGCCGATCGAGTGGAAGATCGAGGAACAATACCGCGCCAAGGGCCGCGACAAGGATGCGGTGCCGATCCTGGATTTCCGGGCCGAGTGCCGCGAATACGCGGCCCATTGGCTGGGCGTGCAGAGCGAGGAATTCCGCCGGCTCGGCGTGCTCGGTGACTGGGGTGGGCGCTACGCCACGATGGATTTCGCCTCCGAGGCGGCCATTGCCGGGGAGATCGCGAAATTCCTGATGAACGGGTCGCTGTATCGCGGCCTGCGCCCGGTGATGTGGAGCCCGGTTGAGAAGACCGCGCTGGCCGAGGCGGAGATTGAATACCACGACCATGTCTCACCCACGCTGTGGGCGCGCTTCCGGTTGAAGGCGGCCGGGGCGGCGGACCTGGCCGGCGCCTCCGTGGTGATCTGGACCACGACGCCCTGGACCATCCCCGGCAACCGCGCCGTCGCCTATGGGCCGGAGATCGACTACGCGCTGGTGCATGTGGAGGGCGTGGCCGAGGGCAGCGCCCTGGTGCCGGGCGAATTCCTGCTCGTCGCCCTGCCGCTGCTGCCGCAATTCGAGAAGGATGCGGGGCTCGGCGCGCACAGCATCAAGCGCCTGCTGAAGGGCGCGGAGCTGGAAGGCGCCATCGCCGCGCATCCGCTGGCCGGCTGGGACGGCGCGCCCGGCGGCTATGATTTCGACGTGCCGCTGCTGCCCGGAGACTTCGTCACCACCGAGGCCGGCACCGGCTTCGTGCATATCGCCCCGGGCCATGGCGAGGATGACTTCATCCTCGGCAAGGCCCATGGGCTGCCGGTGCCGGAGACGGTGGGCGATGACGGCACCTTCACGCGCTGGGCGCCGGGCTTTACCGGCCAGCACGTCTTCAAGGCGCATGACGCCGTCTATGCCGCCTGCATCGCGATGGGCACGCTGGTGGCGAAGGCGAAGCTGACGCACAGCTACCCGCATAGCTGGCGTTCCAAGAAGCCCGTCATCTTCCGCGCCACGCCGCAATGGTTCATCGCGATGGACGATGCGAACGCGATCCGCGAAAAGGCGATGCAGGCGATTGCCGACACGCATTTCGTCCCCGACATCGGCCGCAACCGCATCGGCGGCATGGTCTCCGTCCGCCCCGACTGGTGCATCAGCCGCCAGCGCGCCTGGGGCGTGCCGATTCCCGTCTTCGTCGAGAAGGCCAGCGGCGAGCCGCTGCGCGACCCGGCAGTGATGGACCGCATCATCGGGGCCTTCCGTGTCGAGGGCGCCGATGCCTGGTACCAGCCCGGCGCCGCGCAGCGCTTCCTCGGCGCGGATCGCGACGCCAGCGCCTATGAGCAGGTGATGGACATCGTCGATGTCTGGTTCGAATCCGGCTCCACCCACGCCTTCGTCCTGACGCCGGAGCGCGGCCTGCCGTTTCCGGCGGATCTGTACCTGGAAGGCTCGGACCAGCATCGCGGCTGGTTCCATTCCTCCCTGCTGGAATCGGTCGGCTCGCGCGGCACAGCGCCGTTCAAGGCGATCCTGACGCATGGCTTCGTGCTCGATGAGCAGGGCCGCAAGATGTCGAAGTCGCTCGGCAATGTGGTGGCACCGCAGGATGTGGTGAAGGACCATGGCGCGGACCTGCTGCGGCTCTGGGTGATGAACACCGATGTCACCGAGGATCAGCGCATCGGCAAGGAAATCCTGAAGCAGCAGAGCGAGCTGTACCGTCGCATCCGCAACACGCTGCGCTGGCTGCTCGGCAATCTCGACCGTTTCCACGAGAGCGAGATCGTCCCGCACCAGGATCTGCCGGAGCTGGAGCGCTGGGTGCTGCACCGGCTTTCGGAACTCGATGCCCGCCTGCGCCAGGCGGTGCGCGACCATGATTGGACCGGCGTCTATCCGGACATTCACGGCTTCTGCGCCACGGACCTCTCGGCCTTCTACTTCGACGTCCGCAAGGACAGCCTGTATTGCGACGCACCCGAAAGCCTGCGCCGCCGCGCGGCGCGCACGGTGATCGACCAGCTGCATCGCTGCCTGACCGCCTGGCTGGCCCCGGTGCTGGTGGCGACGGCGGAGGAAAGCTGGCTTGCCCGCTTCCCGGACGACACGGACAGCATCCATCTGCGCGACTGGCCGGTGATTCCGGCGGAATGGCGGGATGAGAAGCTGGCGGAGAAATGGGCCGCGGTGCGCGGCTTCCGCCGCACCGTGACCGGCGCGATCGAGGATCTGCGCCGCGCCGGCACCATCGGCGCCTCGCTCCAGGCCAGCGCCACCCTGGCGCTGCCGGAGGGCGACCCGGCCAATGTGCTGACGGCGGAGCAATGGGCAGAGGTGCTGATCGTCTCCCAGGCCCGGATCACTCCGGCCGAGACGCCGGATGCGGTGGTGACGGTGGCTGGGGGCCATAAATGCGACCGCTGCTGGCGCGTGCTGCCGGAGGTCGGGCGCTCGCTCGCCCACCCGACGCTCTGCCGCCGCTGCGAATCCGTGGTCGCTTGATGCGGCGGCAGGATCACGGCGCATGATGCGCATCGGCCTCGCCTTGGCGCTTGCGGTACTGGTCATCGACCAGGCGACCAAGCACTACATGCTGTTCGTGCTGGAGCTTCCCATGGTGGGCCACATCCCACTGGTGGCCGCCGGCCCCTTCGGCTTCGACCTCACCATGGTCTGGAACCGCGGCGTCACCTTCGGCATGCTGGCCGGCGACAGCCCCTGGTCGCAGGCCGTCCTCGGCCTGCTGGCGCTGGGCATTGCCGGCTTCCTGCTGCGCTGGATGGCGCGGGCCGAAAACCGGCTGACGGCGCTGGCGCTCGGCGCCGTGGTCGGTGGCGCGGTCGGCAATGTGATCGACCGCTTCCGCTTCGGCGCGGTGGCGGATTTCTTTGATGCCCATGCCTGGGGCTGGCATTGGTATGTCTTCAATCCCGCCGATGCCGCCATCGTGCTCGGCGTGGTGGCATTGATCGCCGATGCCTTGTTCCGGCCTTCACCCAGGGCTAAGGGTTCCACGCCATGACCCAGCTTCGCACCCTCCTGCTCGGCCTGCCTCTCCTCGCGGTGCTCGCGGGCTGCGGCGGCGACACCGCCCGCTCCCTCGGCTTCACCCGGGACCCGCCGGATGAATTCCAGGTTACCACCCGCGCGCCGCTCTCGGTGCCGCCGCGGCTGGCCGAATTGCCGGTGCCGACCCCGGGCACGCCCCGGCCGCAGGATCAGCGGCCGCCGGCCGCAGCCATCCTCGGCGGCACGCCGGCGCAAACCGCCGCACCGTCCGGCGCGGAACGCGCGCTGCTGGCCCAGGCCGGCCAGCCGGTGGACGACAATATCCGCGCCCGCGTCGATGCCGAGAGCCTGCGGCTCGACCGCCCCGATCGCAGCGTGGCGGACCGCCTGATGTTCTGGCGCGGCGATACCACCCCGCCCGGCGTGGCGGTGGACCCGCAGCGGGAGGCGCAGCGCCTGCGCGAGAACGCCGCCCTGGGGCGCGATACGACCGAAGGCGTGACGCCGGTGGCGCAGCCGCAGCAGCGCAGCCTGATCCAGAGGCTGTTCGGCGGGTAATATTGGCCGACCACGCAAGCTGGTCGGCGGCGCCTGGGCTACCTATCTGTGCCACTCATGGCCGGGCACCGCCGCATGGCGTGCCCGGCTTGTTTCGTTTGGCCTCCCCGGTTGCCGGAGCCCCGGCAGCCCTGTCGCGCATCGCCCCCGCCCGTTTCCACCGGCCGCGGGGCTGCGCCCATGCATGGTTTCGCCCGTGACCGATCCGACCCTGCCCTCCGCCACCCCCGCCTTCCTCAACCATGACCGCCCGCCGGTGCCGGATCTGGTGGTGCCGCGCGGCGTGCTGCCCTTTCACCTGGACCAGCGCCCGGTGCGCGGCCGGCTGGTGAAGCTCGGCGCGCTGGCGGATGCGCTGATCGGCCGCCATTCCCAGCACCCCGCCGTGCTGCGACTGATGGGGGAGGCGCTGGCACTGACCGCCGCGCTGGCCACCGCATTGAAATTCAAGGGCTCCTTCAGCCTGCAGGCGAAGGGCGATGGCCCGGTCTCCATGCTGCTGGCCGATTGCACGGATGCCGGCGCGCTGCGCGGCTATGCCAAGGCGGACCCGGAAAGGCTGGAGGCGCTGCTGGTGGCGCATCCGCAGCCCACCGCCGCGCAATTGCTCGGCAAGGGCTTCTTCGCCTTCACCTGCGACCAGGGCGACGACATGGAACGCTACCAGGGCATCGTCGCCATCGAGGGCGAGACCCTGGCCGAGATGACCGACACCTATTTCCAGACCTCCGAGCAATTGCAGACGGAAGTCCGCCTGGCCTGCGGCCGCAGCCTGGCCGGCTGGCGCGCCAGCGCCCTGGTGATCGAGCGTGTCGCCGGCCAGGGCGGCATCGGGGAGCTGGACCAGGAGGAGCAGGACGATGCCTGGCGCACCGCCCAGGCCCTGGTCGGCACCCTGAAGGCGGAGGAGATGCTGGATGACGAGCTGCCGGGCGAACGCCTGCTGCACCGGCTGTTCCATGCCGAGGGCCTGGCCACGGACCGGCCGCGCCCGCTGTCCTATGGCTGCCGCTGTTCCCGCGCCCGGCTGGCCGCGGTGCTGGAGAATTTCGGGCCGGAGGATCTGGACCACATGGCCGAATCCGGCGCCATCACCATGACCTGCGAATTCTGCGCCGTGGATTTCCGTTTCGAACGCGCCGAGGTGGATGGCAAGGCCGGGCGGGCGTGACGCGGCCCGAGTCTTGAGGCTGGACCCGCGCCGCGCGCTGCATTACCGGGGATGCGGGCCGCAAGGGAACGTCGCCATGCCGAAACGCCGCCACCTGTTGAAGGCCTTGCCGCTGCTCGCCGCCGCCTGCGCCACCGCCGAACAGCCATTGCCGCCGCTGCGCCCGCTGGTCACCGGCTACGGCCACCTGACCCCGCTGCGGCTGAATGTGCTGGAGATCCAGATCGGCCAGCCGGTGCCCGGCGCGATCCAGGTGATCGAGCCGGCGCCGATGCGCCCGGATGTGGAAATGCGGCGCATGGCGGAACAGCGCCTGGTGCCGATCGGCACGGAGGGGCGCGCCCGCTTCGTCATCACCAATGCCCGCTTCATCCGCCAGCCGCTGCCGGCCCGCGGCGGCTTCGGCGGGATGTTCGGGGGTGAGCCTGGGGAGCGCCTGACCTGCGAGCTGGCCTGCCGGGTGGAGATCCTGACCGGCGCGGATACCCGCGTGGCCTTCGTCGAGGCCCAGGTGCAGCGGCTGCAGACCGTGGCCGATGGCGCCAGCGCCGCCACCCGCCGCCAGGCGGCGGAGGATGTGGTGCGCCAGGCGATGGAGGAGATGAACGTGGAATTCGAATTCCAGCTGCGCAGCACGCTCCGCGCCTGGCTGGCCGAGGGGCTGACGCCCACCGCGCCGGCCCCGGTGCCGGTGGAACGCGAAGACCTGTCCGGAGCCCAGCCCCGGACATGAGCATCACCTTCGGCAACCCGCCCGGCGTGCACACCCCGGGCGCCCGCTATGTCCATGCCGCGCTGGTCGAAGGCCCCGGTCGCCGTCTGGTGATCTCCGGCCAGATCGGCGTGGCGCCGGATGGCACCGTGGTGGCGGGTGGGGAGGACCAGATTGCCCAGGCCTTCCGCAACCTGCACGCGGTGCTGGCGGCGCATGGCATGGGGCCGGAGCATATCGTGAAGCTCGGTGTGTTCGTCACCGACCGTTCGCTGATCCCGGCCTTCCGGGCGCAGCGGGATGCCGTGCTGGGGCCGATCTGCCCCTGCAGCACCCTGCTGATCGTGGCCGGCCTCGCCGATCCACGCTTCGTCTTCGAGGTGGAGGCGGAGGCGTTTTCCGCCTCAGGCGCCGGCGCAACGGCCGGCTGAGCGCGGCATCACCCGCCTTCCGGCGGGTGCAGGTCGCGCGTTTGGCCGAGTGCTGCTCAGGCCTCCGCGCTGGCCCGCGGCGCGCCGAGCATGGCCATGAATTCCCGCCGGGTCGAGGCATCGTCGCGGAAGGCGCCGAGCATCCGGCTGGTCACCATGGACACGCCGGGCTTGTGGATGCCGCGGGTGGTCATGCACTGGTGCTGCGCCTCGATCACCACGGCCACGCCCTTCGGCTTCAGCACCTGCTCGATGGTGTTGGCCACCTGGGCGGTCAGCTTTTCCTGGATCTGCAGGCGCTTGGCATAGGCTTCCAGCACGCGGGCAAGCTTCGAGATGCCGACCACGCGGCCATCCGGGATGTAGGCGATGTGCGCCTTGCCGATGATCGGCACCAGATGGTGCTCGCAATGGCTTTCGAGGCGGATGTCGCGCAGCACGACCATTTCGTCGTAGCCATCGGTCTCCTCGAAGGACCGCGCGAGCAGGTCCACCGGGTCCACCTCATAGCCCGAGAAGAACTCGCCATAGGCGCGCGCTACGCGGGCCGGGGTGTCCACCAGCCCCTCCCGCGTCGGGTCATCGCCGGCCCACATCAGAAGGGTGCGGACGGCAGCCTCCGCTTCCTCGCGCGTCGGGCGGATGAAGGTGCCTGGCTGTTCGGTGCCGAGGCTGCGGGCGGGGGTCTGGATGTTCAAGGGTCGTTTCCTATCGGCATCTCGACGCAGCGGCGGCAGGCCTGCCCCCGTATCGTCGCGCCCTGTGGAGTGCCAGGGTGTGAAATTCAGATGGGGACAGTCGGACATCGCGCAATGGTCTGTCCGCCAGCGGAATCAGACCGGCGGTTCACCCTGAACCGGCTGGCTGCCCATGGCGCGCAGCAGCACGGTGATGGCCCGTGCTGCCTCCTCCACCGCTTCGGCGTCGCTGCCCTTGGCGACCAGCGCGACGCCGCCACCGCCCATCCGGTAGTAGGGATAGCTGCCGATATCCAGCTCCGGCCAGCGCGCCTGGATCGCCGCCAGCCCCTCCGCGATGCGGCCTTCCATCACGCCATCCGCATGCACGGCGCGCGATGCGATGGGCGGGCCGCCGGCCAGGGTGGGGGCGAGCGATTCGAACATCGCCTGCATGATGCGCGGCACCCCGGCCAGTACATGGACATTGCCCATGGTGAAGCCCGGCGCGATGGAGATGGCATTGTCGATCAGCGTGGCGCCGCGCGGCAGGGTCGCCATGCGCTGGCGGGCGGGGTTGAAATCGCCCGGCTTGTAGTGGCGCTCCAGCCGCGCCCAGGCCTCGGGGTGCGGCTCCCAAGGCACGCCGAAGGCGCCGGCGACGCATTCGCTGGTGATGTCGTCATGCGTCGGGCCGATGCCGCCGGTGGTGAAGACGTGATCGAACCTGGCCCGCACCTCGTTCAGCGTGGCGATGATCGTCTCCCGCACATCGGGGATGATGCGGACCTCGCGCAGCGGGATGCCGATCTCGCCCAGGCGGGTGGCCAGGAAGTTGATGTTGGCGTCCTTGGTGCGGCCCGAGAGCACCTCGTTGCCGATCACCAGCAGGCAGGCGGTGGGGTTTGGCGCGGTCATGGGTGGGTGTCCCGGGCGAGAGGCGGATGCTGGATGGCCGGTTACAGGAAATCCCGCAGCATGGCGACCAGCGGCTTGTCCGCTGGCGGCATGGCATAATCCGCCAGCTTGTTGGGCCGCACCCAGGCCAGCGCCTGGCCCTCCATCGGCTGCACCCGGCCTTCCCAGCGACGGCACAGATACAGCGGCATCACCAGGTGGCGGTCACCGAGCGGATGGCTGGCAAAGGTGAAGGGGGCGAGGCAGCTTTCCGCCACGTCGATCCCCAGCTCCTCCCGCAATTCGCGGATCAGCGCGGCTTCCGGCGTCTCCCCGGCATGGACCTTGCCGCCGGGGAATTCCCACAGCCCCGCCATCGGCTTGCCCTCCGGCCGGCGGGCCAGCAGCACGCGGCCATCCGGGTCGATCAGCGCGCAGGCCGCGACCAGCAGGATGTGGCGCCCCATGCCTTCGGGAACCGGGCCTTCCAGGACGGGCGCGACTTCGGCGGCGGCGGCGGGCAGGTCGGCGCGGGTCATTTCGAAGAGTTTTACCGGCATGGTGCCGCCGCGCGCCAGGAAGTCCCGCACGCCCTCGCCGGTCTCGCGGAAGCCGATGCGCTTCAGCACGGCCTGGCTGCGGGTGTTCTCGATCAGCGCGGAGGCGACCAGCCGGTCCAGCTCCAGATTGGCCAGCGCCCAACTGGCCAGCCGCGCCGCCGCTTCCGGCCCGACGCCATGGCCCCAGTAGCGGCGGCCGATCCAGTAGCCCAGCTCCGCCTCCCGCTTCGTGGCGTGGCGGGTCAGGCCGATGCAGCCCACCAGTACCTCCCGCTCCGCCGGTTCCTGCTCCAGCCCGGTGATGGCCAGGTGCCAGGCGGTGCCTTCGGCAAGCTGGGTGTGGGTGGAGGCGATCCAGTCATCGGCCAGCGCGCGCGGATAGGGGAAGGGCACCCGGGCGAGGGTTTTTGCGACTTCCCAGTCATTCACCAGGCGATGCAGCTCCGCCGCATCCTCGGCCCGCAGCGGCCGCAGGGTCAGGCGGTCGGTGCGGAGGGGAGCGAAGGTGCATAGCGCCGCAGGCATTTGGATTTCACTCATCCGAACTGCCAGGGTCTTTGGCGGAATTTGCATTTCCAACAAGGATCGACTTCAGTCCTCTGGAACTGAGATTTTCAGCGAGGATTTTTTTCTTAATATGATCCGTGACTCGGATGTGATGTTCTGTTGGATCATCATAACCATATGCACCAATGTAAACATGCCGCGCGGCGTGATCCTCCACTGTAAAATTTACAGTTTCAAGACCATGCTCAACACAGATTGCGAATATTTTCTGAAAAACACGAACGGGAAATCCGTGTCCGACAGAAAGCTCAAAAACAGCGGGAGTATACGGATCAGTCGATGTGGTGCCGAAGGTAGATGTTGGAAATAGCCGAATGGCTTTAAGTCCAGCTACGATACCGTCGTATTTTTCCAGAAGATCGTTTATTTCGATCGAATAATCTGGTTGCGCCCGTTGCGGGTTCAATTCCTCGTTTACGGAAAGAGGTGGAGTGCGACTGGATGCTAACGGACGAAGAATTTCTGCGCTGGGCTGCCTTGAGACGACTTTAACATATTCAGATTTACCGGTCTCAGCAACAAATCGCCTAGTCAAGTATTCTGCGTAATAGGTATCTTCTTGCATTTCGGGGCGGAACCGCGTCTGAAGAAGAAATAGGCACACCAAAAAAATAGGCACGTTTGCTATGGATGCAATGATTAGGGCGCCGGCCCCCCAGCTTGGCTGCGTTACGTGGGTTGCGGCGAAAAGGAACGCGCCGTTCACAGAAACTAATCCGGCAAGCCAAGCCCCCAAGAGTTGAAGAGGCTTGGTAATTCTGCCAGGCTCGATGCGCGACGAAACGGTCAGGACGTTCTCCATAGCTCCAGGCTAATATTCAGAGGCTTACCTGTTCTCGTCTTTGCTTCAAAATCTTTAGAATCAGGATCTGTAAGAGCCGTTGATGTCGATATAGCCGTGCGTCAGGTCGCAGGTCCAGGCCGTCGCCTTGCCGCGGCCGAGCGCCAGATCCACCGTGATCTCGACCTCCCGGCCCTTCATATGGGCGATCACCGGCGCCTCGTCATAGCCCGGTACCACGCTGCCCTCCCGCGCCATCCAGGTGCCGCCGACGCCGACCGAGAGCAGGTCGCGATCTGCCGGCTCGCCGGCCTTGCCCACGGCCATGACGATGCGGCCCCAATTGGCGTCCTCGCCGGCGATCGCGGTTTTGACCAGGGGCGAATTGGCGATCGACATGGCGATGCGATGCGCCGATTTGGCCGAGACGGCGCCGGTCACGTCGATCCGGATCAGTTTTTGGGCGCCCTCGCCATCGCGCGCGACCATCAGGGCGAGGTCCATGAGAACCTCGTGCACAGCTCGTGAAAAGTCCTTCAGCATCTTGCCGCCCTCGGCCGGCACGCGGGGGTGCTTTGCGCTGCCGGTGGCAAAGAACAGCACCGTGTCGCTGGTGGAGGTGTCGCTGTCCACCGTGACGCAGTTGAAGGATTTCTGGGTGCCCTTGGCGAGAATGGCCTGCAGCGCGGCGGCTGGCACCTTGGCGTCGGTGGCCAGGAAGCACAGCATGGTCGCCATGTCGGGGGCGATCATGCCGCTGCCCTTGGCGATGCCGGAGATCGTCACCGTGGTGTCGCCGATCCGCGCGGTGCGGGTGGCGCCCTTCGGGAAGGTGTCGGTGGTCATGATGGCGCTGGCCGCGCCGGCCCAGCCATCCTCATCCAGCTTGCCGAACAGCGGCGGCAGGGCGGCGACCAGCTTCTCGGTCGGCAGCTTCTCCCCGATCACGCCGGTGGAGGCCAGGAACACTTCTCCGGGCTTGCAGCCGGCCAGTTCCGCCATCGCCTTGGCGGTGTCGCTACAGGTCTGGCGGCCCGCCTTGCCCGTGAAGACGTTGGAATTGCCGGCGGTGACCACCAGGGCGCGCGCCTTGCCGCCCTTCAGCGCGGTGCGGCACCAGTCGATCGGCGCGCCGGGGCACTTATTTTTGGTGAAGACACCGGCCACGCTGGTCCCCGCGGGGAAGACCATCATCGTCACATCCTCGCGCGCCTTGTAGCGGATTTCGGCGCGGCCGGAGCCGAGGCGCACGCCGGGCACCGGCGGCATCGCCGGCAGCGGCAGCGCGAGCGGGGAGACGGGAAGATCCTTGCCAGCCATGGTCGGTGGTCTTTTCTCAGCGGCGGGGTTGCGGGGCGGCCGGCGGCGCGGCGCCATCCAGCAGGGATGGTGCGGCGGGGGCGGGCAGGGGGCTGCCATCCATGGCGAAGCGCTCGACCTGGGCGGAAGCGCGGATCCGCTCCACCTCGGCATTCACCGCTTCCTCAAAGGCGCGCTGGCGCAGCGCCTCCTGCGCCTCCTCGAAGGGCGGCGGCGGCACGGCGCGGCGGGCTTCCACCTTGATGACGTGCCAGCCGAACTGGGTCCGCACCGGAGCCTCGGAAATCTGGCCGGGCTGCATGGCGAAGGCGGCGGTGGCGAATTCCGGAATCATGTCACCGCGCTTGAAGAAGCCGAGATCGCCGCCCTCGCGGGACCCGGGGCCGGTGGAGCGGCGGCGGGCGACTTCGGCGAAATCGGCATTCGGCCGGCGGGCCTCGGCCAAAGCGGTGCGGGCCTCGGCCTCGGTCGGCACCAGGATGTGGCGGGCGCGCACCTCCTCCTCCGCCGGCTGGCCGGCGACGTCGCGCTGGTAGCGGGCGCGGAGTGCTTCCTCGGTCATCTGCGGCGCCACGGCGCGGGTGATGAGCGCCTGTTGCAGCGCCTCCTCCTCCGCCCGGCGCAGGCGGGCCTGCACCTCGGGGTCACTGGCCAGGCCCTGGGCGCGGGCGGCGGCGGTGATCGCCTTCTGGGTGATGAGCTGGTCGAGCAGCAGCGGCATCAGCATGGGCTGCGGCATGGAGCGCAGCTCGGCCGGCAGGCGCTCCATCTCCGATTGCAGCTCGGACAGGCGGATTTCGGTGCCGTCCACCCGGGCCACCACGGGGTCTGCCGCCGGGGCTGGCCCCTGGGCCAGGGCGGGGGCCGAAAGCAGGGCCGTGGAGACCAGCAGGGCGGCAAGAAAACGGGGTGTGCGGCGCATCGCGAGGATTCTCGTCATGTTCGCCGGAAGATGGCCGAAGCGGGGGGGCGCTACAAGGCGGGGCTCCGCCGCGGGTGGAAGGCGGGGCTCCGCCGTGGGTGGAGGGCGGGGGCATCGGCGAGCTTGCGTTGACGCGGCAGGGCCGGGCGCCTATCTCTCCGGCCTCGCGCCCCAGCCCGAATTGGGCCTTGCGCCCCCGACGCCCGGGCGCGATCCCCGTAACGCTGCTGGCATTCTCGGTGCGCGTCGGAGACAGCTTTCGCAGATGTTCCAACGTCTTGTCCGCGCCGTATTCGGCAACACCAACGACCGGGCGCTGAAGCGCTTCCAGGGCCGTGTACCCGCGATCAATGCGCTGGAGCCCACGCTGGCCGCGCTGTCCGATGAGGCGCTGCGCGGCAAGACCGCGGAATTCCGCGCCCAGCTCGCCGCCGGGCGCACCCTGGATGACCTTCTGCCCGAGGCCTTCGCCACGGTGCGGGAAGGCGCCAAGCGCATCCTCGGCATGCGGCATTTCGACGTGCAGATGATCGGCGGCATGGTGCTGCATGATGGCCGCATCGCCGAGATGAAGACCGGCGAGGGCAAGACACTGGTGGCCACCCTGCCGGTGTACCTGAACGCGCTGCCCGCCAAGGGCGTGCATGTCGTTACCGTGAACGACTACCTGGCCAGCCGCGACGCGGAATGGATGGGCAAGCTGTATGGCTTCCTCGGCCTGACCACCGGCACCATCATCCATGGCAAGTCGGATGAGGAACGGCGCGACGCCTATCACTGCGACATCACCTACGGCACCAACAACGAATTCGGCTTCGACTATCTGCGCGACAACATGAAGTACCGGCTGGAGGAGATGGTCCAGCGCGACTTCGCCTTCGCCATCGTGGACGAGGTCGACAGCATCCTGGTGGATGAGGCGCGGACGCCGCTGATCATCTCCGGCCCATCGGACGACAGCAGCGACCTGTATTCGCGCGTCGATGCGGTGATGAAGGAGCTGGTGAAGGACACCTCGATCTACGAGAAGGACGAGAAGTTCAAGACCGTCCATATGGTCGAGGAAGGGACGGAGGCGCTGGAGGCAGCGCTGACCGAGGCCGGGTTGCTGACGGAAGGTGCGCTGTATGACAGCGCCAACGTCACCCTGGTGCACCACGCCAACCAGTCGCTGCGCGCGCATGTGCTGTTCACCAAGGATGTCGACTACATCGTCCGGCAGGACAAGGTCGTCATCATCGACGAATTCACCGGCCGCATGATGGAAGGCCGCCGCTATTCGGAAGGCCTGCACCAGGCGCTGGAGGCCAAGGAAGGCGTCACCGTCCAGCCCGAGAACCAGACGCTGGCCTCCATCACCTTCCAGAACTATTTTCGCCTGTATCCCAAGCTCGCCGGCATGACGGGCACGGCCTCCACGGAAGCCGATGAGTTCGCCGAGATCTACAAGCTGGAAGTGGTCGAAATCCCTACCAACGTGCCGGTGGCGCGCCAGGATTCGGATGACGAGGTCTATAAATCCGCCCGCGAAAAATATGAGGCGGTGGCCAGCCTGATCGCCGAGGCGCGGGAAAAGGGCCAGCCCACCCTGGTCGGTACCACCAGCATCGAGAAATCGGAGCTGATCTCGGAACTGCTGAAGAAGAAGGGCGTGCCGCACCAGGTGCTGAATGCCCGCTTCCACGAACAGGAAGCCGGCATCGTGGCGCAGGCCGGCCGCCCCGGCTCCGTCACCATCGCCACCAACATGGCCGGCCGCGGCACGGACATCCAGCTCGGCGGCAATGCGGACATGCTGGCCCGCGCCGAGATCGGCAACAGCGACAGCCCGGAATACGAAGCCGCACTCGCCCGCCACAAGGCCGAGGTCGAGGCGATCCGCCCCGCGGTGAAGGCCGCCGGCGGCCTGCTGGTGATCGGCACCGAACGGCACGAAAGCCGCCGTATCGACAACCAGCTGCGCGGCCGGTCCGGCCGCCAGGGCGACCCGGGCGCCAGCCGCTTTTTCCTGTCCCTCGAAGACGACCTGATGCGGATCTTCGGCAGCGAACGCATGGGCGGCATGTTGCAGAAGCTGGGTCTCAAGGAAGGCGAGGCGATCGTCCATCCCTGGATCAACAAGGCGCTGGAAAAGGCGCAGAAGAAGGTCGAGGCCCGCAACTTCGACACCCGCAAGAACCTGCTGAAATACGACGACGTCATGAACAACCAGCGCAAGGAGGTCTATGCCCAGCGCAAGGCCTTCATGATGGCGCCGGATGTGGCGGAGACGGTCGCCGAGATGCGGCGGGAGACGATCGGCAAGCTGATCGACACCGCCATCCCGGAAAACGCCTATCCCGAACAGTGGGAACTGGCCGGGCTGCAGGAGAAGGTGCTGAACATCCTCGGGCTCGATCTGCCGGTGGCCGATTGGGCGCGCGAGGAAGGCATCGACGAGACCCAGGTGCGGGAACGCCTGATCAAGGCGGCGGAGGAAAGCTACGCCGCCCGCGTCGCCAATATCGGCCCGGACCTGATGCGGGTGGTGGAGAAATCCCTGCTGCTGCAGATCTTCGATGCGGTGTGGAAGGAACACCTGCTCGCGCTGGACCATCTGCGCCAGGGTATCGGCCTGCGCGCCTATGGCCAGCGGGACCCGCTGAACGAGTACAAATCGGAAGCCTTCAACCTGTTCAACAGCATGCTGGAGGATCTGCGGGAACGCACCACCACCGTGCTGATGCGAATCGACATCCGCCCGGATGCGCCGCCGCCGATGCCGGAGCCGGTGCGGGTGATGGATATGCGGCACCCGGACCCGAACGGCCCGATGGGTGGCATCGCGGAGCTGGAATACGCCGACGCCGCGCCGCCGCCTTCCTATGGCGCCGCCACCCAGCCGATGCGCCAGTCGCCGACCGCCCAGCAGGTGGACCCGAACGACCCCACCACCTGGGCCGCCACGCCGCGCAACGCGCCCTGCCCCTGCGGGTCTGGCAAGAAATACAAGCACTGCCACGGCAAGGGGTGAGTGTGGTAGGCCCTAGTCGCCAAGCAAAGCTGTGGTGCCATCCTGGCGGTTAGGCGCACGTTTTGAGCACCGGGTACCTTTCGTGACCATCCGCTGCTCGCGTTAGACATGCGAGAGCCTCGATTCGGCCGTCAGCGTTGGGCCAGTCGACATGCGCTCCCGCGTCTGGTCTCTACTTGGACCGCCCAGGCGCCGTTTGGGCCGGACCATTACCATATCAAATAGAAACGGATTTGAAGATATGCTTTCTGTCCGGCTTCAAGAGTTCAAGTGCTTCCGAGATACCGGAGAAATTTACATAAAGCCAATTACATTTTTGGTTGGAGAAAATAGTTCAGGAAAAACATCATTTTTATCGGCTTTACGTCTTTCGCTAGAGTGGTTTTCTGGCGCCGTTACCTACCCGTTTAATCGCGAGCCATATTTTTTGGGTGGGTTTGATCAGATAGCTAATACTTCTCCGGGGAGGCGTAGGCGATCAACTTCGTTCAGTCTTTCCGTAAAGCATAGTCTGCCAAGAGAAAGGGAGCGGCTAACCGCTCGAGGCATTCGGACACTTATTGCGCCGCCTGAAAATATGTGTAGTCACACTTTGACTTTTGAGAAAGGTTCTCCTCAGCCGCAGCTAGTTGCATATTCATTTAGCTGCAATGGCGACAGCGCGAAATTCGATCTGCGTGGGGATCACATTAGCTGCGAAGTTGGCGGGAGGGTACTAAAAAATAAGAAGGAGGGACTTTTTCCTCCCGCTGCCTTAATACAAGAAAATCCAGGATTTCTTAGATTTGTGTTCGATGAGTTTCTTCATGCTTATTCTAAGCCCGAGGATACGAGGGCGCAGCTGAGCATTAACGAGCTTGCGCGACTGACTGATGGCTTTAGGTCTGCTCGCAGCTTTTTGAGCCAACGAGTTTTCGCGTCGGCGCCGGTGCGATCGGAGCCTCTAAGAACCTATAATCCATCTGAAGTTGCTGCTAATGCGCAGGGTTCGCATGTTCCCTTGGAACTAGCCGGAAATAAAACCAAATCGCCTGAAAAATGGCTAAGGATTCGTCAAAGTCTTTCCGATTTTGGTCGCAAGGCGGGCCTTTTCGACGATATTGAGATTAGGCAGCTTGGAAAAAAAGACGGAGATCCATTTCAGATCGAGGTCAAGATTGGTGGGCCTTTGGTCAACATCGTAGATGTCGGATATGGTGTCAGCCAAGCGCTACCAATAATATATCAAATCCAAAATTCTAAGAATTACGACGCCTTTCTCATACAGCAACCAGAGGTTCATTTGCATCCCCGGGCCCAAGCAGAACTGGGCACGCTAATTGGTTCTACAGCGTCCGGGAAGGATGCGCCCTATTTCGTTGTTGAAACGCATAGCGATTATATTATTGACCGGATTAGAATGGAGGTTCAAGAACGCAAAGTTCCATTTGATCATGTGGCTATTCTATATTTCTCCCGAAGTGGGGGTGATGTGCGAATTTCGCAGATTTCGCTTGATGAGGCTGGTGATCTTGTTGATGCGCCATCTGATTTCCGCAACTTTTTTCTTGCTGAGCACCGTCGGCTTTTGGGTATTTGAATATGTGCATAATTGTCGATGCGAACGCTGCCAATCAGATAAAAAGTAGAAGCGTTGATGGTAAGCCAGTGCTTGATTGGCTGCTTGATCCCAAAGCAAAGGGCGGGCTCGTGGTTGGAGGAAAACTGACTCAGGAGCTTATCACCGCTGGGCTTTCACAAACTATGGTTGAGCTTCGTCGTGCAGCTCGTCTTTGTGTGGTGCGAGAGGAGTCGGTTGCGGAGGCTGAGCGTGAAATTAGTGCTGCCGGCGGATGCCGCTCGAACGACATACATGTCGTGGCACTTGCGCGAGCCGCAGTCTGCCGCCTCGTTTACACTGGGGATATTAAGCTTCACGCCGATCTAAAGAACCGCACGCTTTTGCCTGAACGAGTTGCGATATATCAATCGGCAGCTAATCACACAAATTTACTAACGGAGTGCAAGTGCAAGCCTTGATGCGGATCTAGTGGCGTTATCAATTCGGCTTTCTTATTCACGTCAATACTATACCCGCCGCAGCGGCACCCGCGTGGACATCCAGGCGCCGAACAGCACCAGGGCCGCGGCGGTGGCGAAGCTCGCCCGGAAGGCGGTGGTCATCTGCCCCCGGAACACCGCCTCCGCCGCCGCATCCAGCCCGGCGAGCCCGGCTGGCCCCTGGTTGACCAGCGCCACGAACAGCCGCGTCGCCTCCGGCCCCTGCAAGGTCAGCGCGCCGAACAGCACCGCCCCCAGCAGCGCCGTACCGGTCGCCGCGCCGAGCGAGCGGGTGAACTGGACCGAGGCGGTGGCGGACCCCAGCAGCTTCGGCCCCGCCGCCACCTGCACCGTCACCTGCACCATCGGAAAGGACATGCCGAACCCCATCGAGACCACGCCGAGCAGCCCCGCCATCAGCACCAGCGGCAGATGCCCCAGCCCCAGCGTCACCACCAGCAGCAGCGTGGCGGAGATGCTCAGCCCGATGCCCGGCCAGCGCATCAGCAGCCCGGTGCGCGACAGCATTGTGCCGGAGAAGATGGCCCCGAAGCCGGCGCAGGCCGCCAGCGGCAGCAGCGCCAGCCCGGATTCGGCCGGGGACAGGCCCCGCACCGCAACGAAATAGATCGGCAGGAAGGCGATGGTGCCGACAAAGGCGCCGGCGACGCAGGATGACATCAGATTGGCACGCCACACCGTCGGGTTGCCGAGCAGGCCGAGCGGCAGCAGCGGGTGCGGCGCGCGGCGTTCCTGGCGCAGCAGCAGCCACAGCGCGAGCCCGGCCACCACGGCCAGCACCGCCGCCACCGCTAGCGGCCCGGGTGACAGCCGCCGCGCCTGGTCCAGCGCCAGCAGCGCCGGCCCGACGAAAACGGCGAACAGCACCAGCCCCCACCAGTCGAAGCTGAAGCCGCGGGAGGAGCCGCGCGCGGCATCGCCCAGCCTTGTCACGGCCAGCCAGGCGGCCAGGGCCGAAAGCGGCAATTGCAGCAGGAAGATGCTGCGCCAGCCGAAATACTCCGCCAGCACCCCGCCCAGCACCGGCCCCAGCGCGCTGGCCGTGGTGAAGACCGCGGCGATATAGGCCTGGAAGCGCCCGCGTTCGCGGGCTGGCACAACCTCCGCGATCAGCGCGACGGACAGGCTGATCAACCCGCCCCCGCCGAAGCCCTGCACCACCCGCGCCGCCGCCAGGGTGGAGAGTGATCCGGCCAGGGCGCACAGCGTGGCGCCGGTGGCATAGACGGCGAGTGCCACGAGCAGCATGCGCTGCCGCCCGAAAGCGTCGCCGAGGCGGCCATAGACCGGCGCCGCCACGGTGTTCGCCACCAGGTACAGCACGATGATCCAGGAGATCCGCTCCACATCGCCCAGGCTGCGCGCGATGGCGGGCAGGGCGGCGGCGACGATGGTCTGGTCCAGCGCGGCGCCGAACATCGCCAGCGCGACCGCGGGGAACACCTTGAAGAACAGCCGCCGCAACTCAGCCGGGGAGACGGTGGTGGCGGGCGGCGGGCCGCTATCGGGGGGAGGCGTCATGCGGGTGGCATCAAACCACCCGCGGCACGCTCAGACGACCCCCGCGCGACCCATCTCGAGAAACTTCTCGCGCCGGCGTGCGCGCAGCGTGGCGCCATCCAGCGCCAGCAGCGGCTCCAGGCTGTCCCAGATCTGGCGGGACACGGCCGCCAGCATGGCCGGCGCATCGCGATGCGCGCCGCCGAGTGGCTCCGCGACCACGGCATCCACCAGGGCCAGCTTGCGGAGGTCTTCCGCCGTCAGGCGCAACGCCTCCGCCGCCGTGGCCGCCTGGGCGGCATCGCGCCACAGGATGCTGGCGCAGCCCTCCGGCGAGATGACGGAGTAGATGGAATGCTCCAGCATCAGGATGCGATCGGCGGCGGCGAGTGCGATGGCGCCCCCCGATCCGCCTTCCCCGATGATGGTGGCGATGAAGGGCACCGGCGCGTCCAGCCCGGCCTCGATGGCGCGCGCAATCGCCTCTGCTTGGCCGCGCGCCTCCGCCTCGATGCCCGGGAAGGCGCCGGCGGTGTCGACGAAGGACAGGATCGGCAGGCCGAAGCGGCCGGCAAGCTCCATCAGGCGCCGCGCCTTGCGGTAGCCCTCCGGCCGCGCCATGCCGAAATTGTGCTTCACGCGGCTTTCGGTGTCGTGGCCGCGCTCGGTGCCGATCACCATCACGGCGCGGCCGCGGAAGCGGCCCATGCCGCCGAGGACGGCGGTATCGTCCCCGAAGGCGCGGTCGCCGGCGAGCGGCAGGAAATCCTCGATCAGCCCGGCGATGTAGTCGCTGGCATGGGGGCGTTCCGGGTGGCGGGCGATCTGCGCCTTCTGCCAGGGCGTCAGCTTGGCATAGGTGGCCAGCAGCAGCTTGTGCGCCTTGTCGCGCAGCTTGCCGACCTCCTCGGCCACGTCGATGCCGCCAGCGTCCGTGGTACGGCGCAGCTCCTCGATCTTGCCCTCGAGTTCGGCGATGGGTTTTTCGAAATCCAGGAATTGGCGCATGGCGGAGGCGGGTTAGCCGAAAAGGGCGGGATGCGTAAGGGCGCATGGCGGTTAAGGGGGCGGAAAGCCGATTGGCGGCATCCTGCGCGCAACGCATCCAGGGATGAAACCGCCGATGTTCGGACGCCACAAGACCCAGTCGGACCTGGCCGTGAAGGCCGAGTGGCTGGACACGCTATCCAGCCATGCGGGGGTTGGGCTGTGGGATGCCATCCTGCATCAGGGCGATGCCATGCATCCGAAATCCCGCTGGACCTGGTCGGCGGAGTTCCGACGCCTCTGCGGCTTCAGCAGCGCCGCGGAATTCCCCGATGTGGTGCAATCCTGGTCCGACCGGCTGCATCCGGAGGATATCGACAAGACCTTCGCCGCCTTCGGCGCGGCCCTCGCCAGCGGCAGCATCTACGACACCACCTACCGCCTGCGGGTGAAGGATGGCAGCTATCGCTGGTTCCGCGCCACCGGCGGCGTCATCCTGGACGCCCAGCGCAAGCCGCGCCGGGCCTGCGGCAGCCTGGTCGACATCCAGGCGGCAATGGCGGCGGAGGAAGCCAACCGCGCGCTGCGCCGGGGCCTGGCCGATGGCTTCGAGGCGGAGGTGATGGCCCTGGTCGCCCAGGTGGCCAATGGCAGCGTCCGGCTGGAACAGGACGCCCAGGCGATGAACACCGCCGCCGCGCGGACCCTGGACCAGACCGGCGTGGTCACCGGCGCCGCCAGCGTCACCAGCGGCAATGTCCGCTCCGTGGCCGAGACGACGGAGCAGGTGACCGCCTCGATCCAGGAAATCGGCAGCCAGGTGGTGCGCTCCACCGGGGCCACCAACTCCGCCACCGAACAGGCGCGTGGCGCGACCGTGGTGGTGGAAAGCCTGATCGGCGATGTGCGGCGCATCGGTGATGTGGTGAAGCTGATCAGCGACATCGCCGGCCAGACCAACCTGCTGGCGCTGAACGCGACGATCGAGGCGGCCCGCGCCGGGGAAGCCGGCAAGGGCTTCGCCGTGGTGGCGAGCGAGGTGAAGATGCTGGCCGCGCAGACCGCCAAGGCGACCGAGGACATCACCGCCCGCATCAACGCCGTGCAGACCGCGACCGACAGCGTCGCCAGGGCGATCCAGGAGGTGGCCGAGACGATCCTGAACCTGAACGAAAGTGCCTCCGCGATCGCCGCCGCGGTGGAACAGCAGGGTGCCGCGACGCGGGAGATTGCGCGCAGCGTGCAGCAGGCGGCGCAGGGCACGGATGATGTCTCCGCCAGCATCGCGACGGTGAATGCGGCGGCGGCGGAAACCGGCGCGGTGGCCGGGCGGATCGTTACCGATGCGCGCACCCTGTCCGGCCAGGCCGGCACGCTGCGGACCCAGGTGCACGGCTTCCTGGACCGTATTCGCGCGGCCTAGCGGCAGGCGCGGCCCCGGCCGCAGGCTTCAGGGCAGCAGGATTCCGGCCAGGCCGTGCCGTTCCGCGGCGCGCGCCAGGCTGCCATCCAGCCGCGTCCTTTCCAGGAAGGCGTTCACCTCATTCAGCCAGGCCTGATCGCCGCGTGGCAGCGCATAGGCATAGAGCGTGTCGCCGAAGCGGTCGGGCGGCGCGATCACCTGCGCCCAGTCATGCATCAGCACCATCCGGCGGGTGTAGGGAAAATCCGACATGAAAACATCGGCGCGGCCCGACAGGATCTCACCCTCCCGCGTGCGGGGCGGCGCCACCACCATTACCTCCGCATTCCGCAGCGTCTCGCGCATCAGCGGCTCCATCACCGTGCCGGCGGCGACGGCCACCACGGTGCCGGGCTGGTCGATATCGCGCCAGGTTTGGATTCGCGTGTTGGTGCGTGTGGTCACCGCATAGACCGCGCTCGCCATGTAGGGCTTGGTGAAGGCAACCCGCAGGGCCCGCGCCGGCGTCACGCCAACCGCCATCATGGCGATGTCGCAGCTGCCGTCTTCCAGCCGGTCCATGAATTCACCGAAGTTCGTCTCAAAAAAGACAAGTCGGACATCGAGTCGCGCGGCCAGCATGCGCGCCATGTCGATATCGAGACCTTCCATCTCCCCATTGCGCGGGTTGCGGTAGGAGATGGCGAAATAATCCGGCCAGATGCAGACCAGCAGGTCGCCCCGCGTCCGGATCGCCTGCAACCGGCTCGTCTGGACGGGTGGCGTGGCAGCCTGAACCCGTATCGCGGGTGCCGTATCCGTCGCGATATGCTGCGGATTCAGAATTTGCGCACGAATGCCGTCTCTGCGCTCGCAAATTAAGACAAAAGCGACGATAAGCGCTGTCGCAAAGATGGTCCCTCGCATCACCCAACTCCGTTCAGCCCTACGGCGTTCACTCGGGCTAGGCGCTCCGCGCCCGTCCGAGCCGCGTCCCTGGCTGCTTTTTGCGGCCGCTGTCGGACTGGTGGCCCTGTCCCTGCTTGGCATCTACAGCATCCTGATGCATCGGGGCCAGCAGGACGCCCTGGTGGAAGCGGAACGTTTGACCCAAGGCGGCGCGGCCGGCCTGGCGGATCAGCTCACCCGCGCCGTGCAGACCGTGGACCTGGTCCTGCTCGACGCCACCGACCGGCTGGCGGAGGCGGACCCCACCGCGGTCGCCCGGCAGATCGCCATCCGCATCCGCGACGTACCGCAGATGCGCGCGCTGCTGGTGACGGATGCGCAGGGCTTCATCATCGCCAGCTCCGTCGATGGGCTGCGGGAGGCCTCGGTGGCGGACCGGGAATGGTTCCGGCTGCTGCGCTTCGGCGGCCAGGCGGTACGGCTCGGCGCGCCGGAGGCCGGGCGCTACCTTGGCCCCGCCGGCCGGGCCATCGGCCATGCCCGTGGCCTCTATGCGATTCCCTATGCCAGGGCGCTGCGCGGTGCGCGGGGCGAATTCCTCGGCACCGTCGTTGCCATCCTCAACCCGGACTACCTGGCAGGCGTGGCGCGCCGGCATGCCGAGAGCTTCGGCGTCACCATCCGCATCCATTCCTTCCAGGGCCTGCTGCTGGCCCGCTCCGACGGGCGCGCCGATGGGGTGGGGGAGCTGAACTCCTCCTCCTGGATCTTCCGGAACTTCCTGCCGCGACGGGAAAGTGGAACCTGGTCGGGTCTCGACCAGGACCGTGTCGAGGTCGTCGCCTCCTTCGCCGTCACCCGGCAGGGCGCGCTGGTGGTGGAGGTGGCGCGGAACCGGGAGGATGCGCTGGACAGCGCGCACCGCCTCGGCGCGTTGCTGGCCGCCGGCGTCGCCGCCGCGGCGGTGGTGACGCTGGTGGCGCTGTGGCTGCTGGTGCGCCAGGCGCAGGCGCTGAAGATGCAGGGCCAGCGCCTGGCCGAGAGCGAACGCCACGCGGTCGCCGCCTCCCGCGCCAAGGAGGAATTCCTGGCCTCGATGAGCCATGAGATCCGCACGCCGATGAACGGCGTGATCGGCATGACCGGCCTGCTGCTGGACACGCGGCTGGACCCGCTGCAACGCCGCTATGCGGAAACCATCCAGGGCTCCGCCGAGCATCTGATGATGGTGCTGAACGACATCCTGGACTTCTCCAAGCTGGAGGCCGGGGCGCTGCAGCTGGAAGCGGTGCCCTTCAACATCGAGGCCGAGATCGCGACCATCGTGGAGCTGTTCGCCCCGCGCGCCGCCGCCAAGGGGGTGGAGCTGGTCTGCGCGCTTTCGCCGGACCTGCCGGCCCGCGTGCTGGGCGACCCGGGCCGCATCCGGCAGATGCTGTTCAACCTGGTCGGCAATGCGGTGAAGTTCACCGAGACGGGCTGGATCCAGGTGGCGATCTCGGTGGAGGCGGAGCTGGATTACTGGCGGCTCCGCGCCTCCGTCTCCGACACCGGCATCGGCGTGGAGCGCGACAAGATCCCGCATCTGTTCGAGCGCTTCACCCAGGCCGATGCCTCGATCCGCCGGAAATACGGCGGCACCGGCCTCGGGCTGGCCATCTGCAAGCGGCTGGCGGAGGAGATGGGCGGGGGCATCGAGGCGGTGCCGCGACTGGCCGGCGTGCGCAATGGCGGCGGCAGCGTGTTCCGCTTCACCGTCAAGATCGGCCGGGTGGAGGGGGACCAGCAGCCGCTGACCGGCCTCGCCGGCCGGCGCATCCTGGTGGTGGACGACCTGCCGCTGAACCGGGAAATCCTGGTGCGCCAGCTGGCCGGGATGGGGGCGGAGGCCGCGGCGGTCTCCGATGGCGGCACCGCGCTCGCCGCGCTGCGCGCCGCCGCCAGCCAGGGGCGGCCCTTCGAGGCGGCGGTGCTGGACGGGCAATTGCCGGATGGCGACGGCCTGGCATTGGCGCGCCGCATCCGCCAGGAATGGGATGCGCTGGGCCGGCCGCGCCTGCTGCTTTGCGCCTCCGGCTCCGCCGATCCGCGCGCGGCGCAAGGCAGCACCCACGGCGGGAGCCAGGGCGGAAGCCAGGGGGTGCTGGACGGGCTGCTGCTGAAGCCGGCCCTGCCGACCCGCCTGCGCGATGCATTGCTGCTGGCGCTGGCGCCGCAGGGCGCCCAGGTGGCCGCGGCGGAGGCACCGCCACAAGCCGCGCTGCCGGAGCCGGACCGCCCGAAAATCCGCATCCTGTTGGTGGAGGACAACCCGACCAACCAGCTGGTGATGCGGACCATCCTGTCCCGTGCCGGGGCGGTGGTGGAGGTGGCCGGCGATGGCGCGCAGGCCGTCGCCGCCGGGCGGGGCGAATTGTACGACTTCATCCTGATGGATCTGCAGATGCCGGTGATGGACGGGCTGGAGGCGACGCGCACGCTGCGCGCCCAGCCCGGCCCCAACCGCGCCACCCGCATCATCGGCCTGACCGCGGCGGTCGGCCCGGAATTCGAGCGGCAATGCCGGGAGGCCGGGATGGATGACTATCTCGGGAAGCCAGTGCAGCGGGATACGCTGCTGCGGAAGCTGGGGCTGATCGGCCAGCTTCCGGCCGATGGCAAGCCGGCCGGCACCCGCGCGGCCTGAATTTCACTCGGCCAGCGCCAGCCCCTGCACCGCGACCGCCAGCCCGCCCGGCGCGCCGGATGTCGCACCGACCGCGACGCCCGCCACAGCCCAGCCTTCGCCCTGCCGCACCAGCAGCGGCCCGCCGGAGACGCCGCGCGTCGCGGCACAGCCATGGCGCAGCAGCAGCCGGCCCTCCGCATCCCGCAGCGCGGCCTGCACCTGGCAGGCGGTATCGGCCAGCAGCGCATGGGCGCGGTCCTGCTGCCAGCCGCCCAGCATCGCCGCCGCGCCGGCTGCCGGCAGGGCCGCGGCCAGCGGCAGCACCGGGCCGGGCAGGGGGGTGGCAAGGCGCAGCACCGCCCAATCGGCGCCGATCGGGCCGCTGGTCTCCGGCCGGAAGCCGGGGCCGACCCGCAGCGCGGCGCCGGTGGCATGGGCAGTGAATTCGCCGCGGTCATAGCCCGCCAGCACATGCACCCGGCCGGGCTGCACCAGGCGGCGGGTCAGCCGTGCCACCAGGCAATGCGCCGCGGTCAGCACCCGGTCCGGCGCGATCAGCACGCCGGTACAGCGGCCCCCGGCCTCCGACTGCACGCGCACCAGGCTGGACCAGGGCGCCTGCGCCATCGGCACCGGCCGCCGCGCGGTGCTGTCCGCCACGCCCGGAAGCTGCGCCTGGGCCGGGGTGGCGAGCAGCAGCAGGACCAGCGCGCGCCTCACCGTTTCACCGCGTCACCGGCAGGCGCCAGATCAGCAGGCCGACGCCGGATGCCAGCACCGCCAGCAGCCAGGGCACCAGCCCCGCCCCGCCGAGATCCGCCGCCAGCCCCATCGCCGCCGGCACCGCCGCGACGCCGAGGGTTGCCGCCGAAACCTGCAACCCCACCGCCGGCACCGCCGCGGCGCCGCCAAGCCGGGCCGGGGTGCGCGCCATCAGCGTCGGGAAAACCGGCGCCAGCGCCACCGCCAGCAGCGCGAGCGCCGGCAGGTCCGCCAGCCCGCTGGCGAAGCCGAGCGCGGCCAGCACGGCCACCGGCGCCATCAGCCGCAGCAGCAGGTCCGGCCCGATCCGGTCCACCACGAAGCCGAGCCCGATTCGCCCGCCGGTCAGCGCCGCGAAGAACAGCATGGCCGCCGCCGCGCCCTCGGCCGGGGTGGCGCCGCGCGAGGCCGTCATGATGGTCGCGGCCCATTGGCCGGCGGCGGCTTCCAGCCCGGTATAGAGGAAGAAGATCACCACCTGCAGCCGCGCCAGCGGGTTCCGCAGCACGGTCCAGGCATTGAGCCGCGGGCCGTCGGAGGCGCCATCCCCGGGCGCCTCACCCTGCCAGCGGCGGCGCGTGACGAAGAAGGCCAGGGTCAGCGCCGCCAGCGCCAGCCCCACCGCCAGGTAGCCCGCCTGCCAGCCGAACCCGACCGCCAGCAGCGCCGCCGCGATCGCCGGGCCGAGCGTGGCGCCAACCCCCCAGAAGCCGTGCAGCCAATTCATGTGGCGCGGCTGGAAGCGGGCGGCGGCGAAGGCGTTCATCGCCGAATCGACCGCACCGCCCCCGGCGCCTGCCAGAACGGCCAGCGCCACGAATCCGGCGAAGGGCGGTGCGGCGGATTGCAGCAGGGCGGCGGTGGCGGTGGCCGCCAGGCTCGCCACCAACAGCCACCCGATGCCGAAGGCCCGCATCAACTGCGCGGTGAACAGCCCGGCCAGCACATAGCCACCCGCCGTCACCGCCAGGATCAGCCCGAGCCCCGCATTCGGCACGCCGTAGAAGGGCCGCAGCTCCGGCCACAGGCTGCCCGGCATCGGGTCCGGCAGGCCGAGGCCGATGAAGGCGAGGAAGGCGAGGGCGAGAAGGGGCACGGCGCGGAGCTACACCGGGCCGCGCCGCGAGGCCATCACCCGGGCTTGGTCTCCCGCAACGGCGTGCCGTCCTTGGTGGTAAACATCGCGGGCTGGTCGTGCGGCGGGGCCAGCATGTCGATGTCGCTGTAGGTGGCGTCGTCGCCCTCAATGCGGCTGCCGATCTCGAGCAGCAGGGCCTCGGCGCCGGACAGGTTGCGGAGGTGGTGGCCATCCGGCTCGCCCGCCTTGAAGCCGGCGGCGTCCCCGGCGCGCAGCAATTCCGGCCCGGCATCGGTCACCAGCGTCACCTCGCCGGCCAGGACGAAGACGAATTCGTCGGAGCCCTTGTGCCAGTGGCGCTGGCTGGACCAGGCGCCGGGCGGCAGCCGCAGCAGGTTGACGCCGAACTGCGTGAGCCCTGCCGCATCCCCCAGACGCCGGCGTTCACGCGCCCGGCAGGGCTGGTCATGCGGGGCCGGGTAGAAGCAGCCGATGACCGGAGGGATGGTGGCGGGGTCGATGCGCTTGCCCATGCTGTGGCCCTTTCGAAGCGAGGGGCATCACAGCATGGGCGGCAGCGCGTGGTCAGTGGCGGTGGGCACCCCCCGGCATTGGACCACCCGGCATGGGACCACCCGGCATGGCGCCAGCCGGCCCGCGGGCGCCGGCGGATTGCACGGCAAGCTGCGCCTGCACCTCCCCGGCCTTCTCGAAGACCAGCGTGACGGGCACCGTCTCGCCCTGGCGCAGCGGCTGCTTCAGGTCGATCAGCATCAGGTGCAGCCCGCCTGGCTGCAACGTCACCGTCCCGCCCGCGGGCAGGTCGATCGCCTCCACCGGGCGCATCCGCATCACGCCATTCTCATGGATATGCGTGTGCAGCTCCACCGTGCCCGCGATCGCGGCGCGGGCGGCCACCAGGCGGTCCGCCGCGCCGGTGTTGCGCAGCGTGAGGTAGCCGGCGCCAACCCGGCCGGCACCGGCGGCGCGGGACCAGCCGGCCTCGGCCCGGATCGGGCCGTGGTCATTCGCCTGGGCGCGGGTCGCGACCAGGCCGATCAGCGCGCCCAGTCCGGCGCGCCGCGAAAATCCTGCCATGTCCGCCCCCTCAGCCCAGCATTTCGAGGCTGTCCGGGCTGATGCCCGCGCGGCCTTCGATGCGCCCGGCGAGCCGGGCCAGATTGGCCGCGATGCGGGCACCGGCCACCGGATCACCCGTGGTGCAGGTGCCATTGGCGATGGTCAGCGCGCGTTGCATCGCCATGAGCTCGGCCGGTGTCGCATGCGGCCGGGCGGCTTCCAGCGCGTCGCGGGCGGGGGCGAGCGCCCCGTCGCAGACGGCGGTGAGGTGCGCCTCCATCGCTTCCGCATCGCAGGCGGCGGCGCGGCGGGAGGACAGCAGGCTGCCGGCGGCCACCGCGGCGGCGGCGAGCGGCAGGAAACGGCGGGTCTGGTTCATGATCCTGTCCTCAGTTGCGCGGCAGCAGGCGCAGCGCGGGGGCGGGCATGCGGTATTCCGTGATGCGGCGGCCGGGTTCCGGAATCTCGGTCCAGGCGGCCTGCTTGCCATCGGGGCAGTCCTGCACCACGGGGATGTAGAGCAGTTCACCCGGCGTATTCGGCAGGCGCATGCGGACGATGAACTCGTCATAATGCGCGTGCTCCAGCCGGCCGCCTTCCCAGATGATCTCGGAGAGCGGCGGCACGGCGCCATGGGCGCTGCCGGCTTCGCCACGGGCCGTGGTGCGCAGCGTCCAGCCCGGCTTCGGCATGGGCTGCGCCACTGTCACGCCCTCGGGCACGCGGATGGTGACGCGGATGGTCGGCGTGCCATCACAGCCATGCGGGATGCGGAAGGTGGCGCGATAGGTGGTGTTGGCCACGGCCTGCTGCACCTCGAGCGTGACATGGGCGGCGGCAGGCAGGGGCAGGAAGGCTGTGCCGGCGAGTGCCAGCGCGACCAGGGCGGTCCTGTGCATGGTGATGTGTTCCTGAAATCCATGGAGGGTCATCCGGTGGCTTCAGGAAGTGGGCGGTGCCCTCGGTGGCGGCTGGCAGCGCGGCGGGGGCGCGGGGTTCGGCGTGCTCGGCGGCGGCAGCGGTGCGGTCTGCACCAGCCGCAGCGGCGGCACCAGGGCAACCGGCGGCGGCGGCAGGGCCGCGCCGCTGGCGCCACCGCAAAGCGGGCAGAGCATGCCGGCCGCGTGGTCCTGCGGCGCCTGTTCGTCCTGCTCCAGCACCAGGGGGATGCTCCGCAGCCCCTCGGGCGTGCAGATATCCATGTGCAGCACGCCGCCCGGCGCCCCCCCTTGGGGCGCGGCCAGCTTCAGGCAATGGCCGAAGGCGGTGCCCCACTGCAACAGCAGCAGCAGGACCAGCAGCCGGGTGAAGGCGGGGCGGAGGCGCACCATGCGTCCTTACCATTGCCGGGGCCGAAAACGGAAGCGGCGCGCAACCCCCGTGGGATCGCGCGCTGCGCCGTCTCAGGCCGCGTGAAGCCGCGTCAGTCGCTGTTCTGGCGCACGCCCATGAACTGCAGCAGCAGCTGGAACAGGTTGACGAAGTTCAGATACAGGCCGAGCGCATCGAAGACGCTGCGCTTGCCGGCCTCATCCGAGCCCTCGGCATAGGCGTGCTGGATGTAGTCCGCCTTGATCCGCTGCGTGTCGTAGGCGGTGAGGCCGACGAAGACCACCACGCCGATGACGCTGATGGCGAATTGCAGGGCGGAGCTCTGCAGGAACATGTTCACCAGCATCGCGATGATGATGCCGATCAGGCCCATCATCATGAAGCTGCCCAGCTTCGTCAGGTCGGCCTTCGTGGTGTAGCCGTACAGGCTGATCGCCGCGAACATGCCGGCCGTGATGAAGAAGGTGCTGGCGATCGAGGCGCCGGTGTAGATCGCGAAGATGTTGGACATCGACGCGCCCATCACGGCGCAGAACGCCCAGAACAGCGCCTGCGCGCCGGTCTTGCTCATCCGGTTGATGCCGAAGCTCAGCACCAGGATGAAGGCCAGCGGCGCGAACATCGCGGCCCAGCCCAGGATGGTCGGCGCCGTCGCGTTGCCGCGCGGCGTGGCGACAACCTGATAGAACAGGCTGGAGATACCCGGGTTGGATGCGATGAAATAGGCGACGATGCCGGTCAGCGCGAGGCCGGAGGCCATCCAGTTGTAGACCCGCAGCATATAGGCGCGCAGGCCTTCATCAAGCGCGGCGGCATCCAAGCCCGCGGACCGCCCAATGGGCTGGGTCCAGGCCGACGCGCCCGTCCGGAAGCGGTTGTCGGGACCAAGAGCCATGGTCAGGAAATCTCCTCGCAGGCGATGGTTAGGGGCCGCCCGCACACGCGCATCATATGGAACTTCTGTAATCCGTATCAACGGGGGTGTGGCCGCGGTGCACAAGATTCACAAGGAATCCGGTACAATCAGGCGGCGCCCTGGGTCCAGTAGCCCTGGTGCGGCACCGCACCCTCGGATTCCAGCGCCGGACCCACCACTTCCACCGCTTCCGCCGCCGAATCGAGCACGGCGCGGCAGGACAGGGCGAGCCCCGCCGTGTGCGGCTGGGCATTGCGCAGGTGCAGGATGGCGGCGGCGGACAGGCCGTACACCACCCGGCCGATGCCGGTGTAGAAAATGGCCGCGGCACACATCGCGCAGGGCTCGCCGGAGGAATAGATGGTGGCCCGCCGCAGCCGGGGCCGCGGCACGCCGGCGGCGATCACCGCCTGGCAGGCATTCATCTCGCTGTGCGCGAGGGTGCCGCCGCCGCCGCTGCCCTGGGTGGACAGGCCCTCCGCCAGTATGGTGCCGTCCTCCGCCACGATGACGGCGGAGAAGGGGCGATCGCCGCGGGCGCGAGCCTCGCCGGCCAGCCGGAAGGCGTGGCGCAGATGGTCGGCATCTTCCGGCAGCAGATCGGGGGGTGGCGGGTCAGTGTCCATGCCCGCCATCCAAGCCCGGCGCTACTCGTTGCGCAACAGCGGCGCCGGCCGGGCGCGCAGCGCCAGCGCCGTGCCGATATAGCCCAGCGCCAGGGTCAGCAGCACGCAGCCCAGCACGGTCAGCGCCAGGGTGCCGGGCAGGAAGATCCAGTCCGCGCGCATGACGAAATGCACCACAGCCCAACTCGCGGCGGACCCGGCGGCGGCGGCCAGCAACCCCGCAACCAGCCCAAGCAGCCCGAATTCCACCAGCCAGGCGCCACGGATCTGCGACCGCGTGGCGCCGATGGTCTTCAGCACCACCGCATCCCGCACCCGCGCGCCCTGCCCGGCGGCGACCGCGCCAGCCAGCACCAGCATCCCGGCCAGCAGCGTGACGGAGGAGGTGGCCTGCAACGCCACGCCGACCCGCGTCAGCAGCCCGGCCACCGCCTCCAGCGCATCCCGCACCCGGATACCGGAGATGTTGGGGAAGGCATCGGTCAGCACCCGCAGCACCGCCGGTTCCACCTGTTCGGTGCTGCGGACGGTGGCGATATGCGTGTGCGGCGCCGCGGCCAGCAGCCCGGGGGAGGCGACCATGACGTAGTTGATGCCAAGCCCGCGCCACTGGATCTCGCGGAGGGAGGCGACGCGCAGGTCGATGTCACGACCGAGCACATTGACGGTGACCGTGGACCCCACCCCCATGCCCCAGCCGCGGGCAAGGTTGGCGTCGAAGGACACCAGCGGCGGGCCGCTGTAATCCGCCGGCCACCAATTCCCCTCGACCAGACGCGTGCCATCCGGCGGGGTGGCCGAATAGGTCAGGCCACGATCCCCGCGCAGCGCCCAGCGCGTATCCTCGGTCGCCTGCACCTGCTCCGAAGGCGTGCCGTCCACCGCGACGATGCGGGCGCGCAGCGAGGGCACGGAGCGGACCTCCGACACGCCGGGCTGCGCGGCGGCCAGGGCGTTGAACTGGGCCGACTGCTCGTTCTGGATGTCGATGAAGAAGAAGCTCGGTGCCGCATTCGGCATCTGGTCCGAAAGCTGGCGGCGCAGATTGCCCTCGATGGTGGCGATCGCCGCCAGCGTGGTCAGGCCGATGCCGAGCGCCACCAGCATGGTCGGCGTCGGCGCGCCGGGGCGGTATAAATTGGCAAGGCCCAGCCGCAGGGTCGGCCGGCGGATGCCGCGCAGGCTGCGCGCCAGTGCCATCAGCCCGGAAGCCCCCAGCCGGAACAGCAGCAGGGTCAGCGCCGCGCCGGCACAGAAGCCCAGCGCGAAGCGCGGCTGTTCCGCCGTGCCCACCACCAGCGCCACCAGCGCCAGCGCGGTCGCCGCATTGGCCAGCAGGATGCCGCGGGAAGGCCAGCCCGGATTCGCGGTCACCAGGTCCCGGAACAGCGCCGCGCCCGGAATCCGCTGCGCGCGGCCGAGCGGCCAGAGCGAGAAGGTCAGCGCCGTCAGCAGCCCATACAGCGCCGCCAGCCCCAACGGCGCCCAGTAGATGCCGAAGCGCGGCGGCACCGGCAGCGCACCGGCCAGCGCCTGCGCGCCCAGCCAGGTCAGTGCGAAGCCGGAGACCAGGCCGATGCCAATCCCGATCCCCGCCAGCACCATCACCTGGATCAGGTAGGTGGCCAGGATGGTGCCCGAAGGCGCGCCGAGGCAGCGCAGCGTGGCGATGGTGCGGCCGCGCGCTTCAAGCCAGGCGCGCACGCCGGTGGCGACGCCGATGCCGCCGACCAGCAGTGCGGTGAAGCCGGCCAGCACCAGGAAGGCGGTGGCGCGGTCGAGGAAGCGGTTCACCCCCGGCTCCGCCTGGTCCGCCGTCCGCACCCGCCAGCCGCCATCGCCCACCGCAGCCCGGAACTGGGCCGCGAAGGCGCGGACATCGGTACCTTCCGGCAGGCGCAGGCGGGTGTCGTAGGACACCAGGCTGCCCGGCTGGATCAGCGCGGTGGAGGGCAGGGCGGCTGCCAGGATCAGGGCGCGCGGGCCGAGCACGGCCGGGCTCGCCACCCGGTCCGGTTCCTGCGCGATGGTGCCGGCGAAGACCAGGCTGGCCTCGCCGATGCGGACCCGGTCGCCCGGCCTGACGCCCAGGCGCTCCACCACCGAGGCTTCCAGCGCCACGCGGTGCTGGCCATCGGGGGCGGCCAGCGTCGCCTCGGGCGGGTCAAGGCGCAGCTCACCATACAGCGGATAGGCGGCATCGACGGATTTCAGCTCGACCAGGGCACGTTCGCCGGAAGGGGCGACGGCCATCGCGCGCATCTCGATGATCCCAGAGGTCACGGCACCGCGCTGCCGCGCCCAGTCCAGCGCCACATCGGGCAAGGGCTGGTAGTTCACCCGCACCTCGACATCGCCGCCGAGCAGCCTGGCGCCATCGGCCAGCAGCCCGGCCTTGGTGGCGCTTTGCAGCGTGCCGACGGCCGCGATGCTGGCCACGCCGAGCGCCAGGCAGGCCAGCACCAGCCGCAACTGCCGCACGCCGCCGCGCAATTCCCGCCGCGCCAGCCGCGCGCCGAGCACCAGATGCTGCATCATGGCGCTTTACTCCGCCGCCAGCTTGAGGCCGGCGGTGTCGGAGACGATGCGCCCATCCTCCATCCGCACCTGCCTTTCGCAACGATCGGCCAGCGCCGGGTCATGGGTTATCAGCAGCAGGGTGGTGCCGAGCCGGGCGCGCAGGCCGAACAGCAGGTCCATCACCACCGTGCCGGTGGCGCGGTCCAGATTGCCGGTGGGCTCGTCGGCCAGGATCAGGCGGGGCTCCGCCACCACGGCGCGGGCGAGTGCCACGCGCTGCTGCTCGCCGCCCGACATCTGCCCGGGGTAATGGTCCAGCCGATGGCCGAGGCCGACGCCCTTCAGCGCCTCCGCCGCCTTGTCGAAGGCGTCCCGCCTGCCGGCGAATTCCAGCGGCATGGCGACATTCTCCAGCGCCGTCATGGTCGGGATCAGGTGGAAAGCCTGGAAGACGATCCCCACCTCGTCGCGACGGAACCGGGCCAGCGCATCCTCGTCCAGCGCCCCCATATCCCGCCCGGCCACGGAAAGGCGCCCCGCACTCGGCGTCTCGAGGCCGGCCAGCAGCATGAGGAGCGACGTCTTGCCCGAGCCCGAAGGCCCCACGATGCCCACCGCCTCCCCGGCCGCGACCGAGAGGTCGACGCCGCGCAGCACATGCACCGGGCCGGAGGCCGCCTTGGCGGTGAAAACCAGGCCGGTGGCGGCGATCAGCGGTGATGCGGGTGGGATCACGGGCGAAAAATCCTGTTACGGCGATGTCATGCCATATGGGCGGCGTGCTGCGCTGCAAAAGGCGGCGCTCGGTATCGGAGTATTGCTGGCCGGAACAACGGGCGCGCGCGCCCAGGGCCGGGAGCTGCGCCTGCTGATGCTGGGCGATTCCATCACCGCCGGCTACGGCCTGGCGCGCGGCGAAGGCCCACCGGCGCGGATCGAGGCGCTGCTGCGGGAGAAGGGCCGCAATGTGCGGCTGCTGGATGCGGGTGTCTCCGGCGATACCACGGCTGGCGGCCGTGCCAGGCTGGAATGGGCGCTGGCCGACCGGCCTGATGCGGTGATCGTCGCGCTCGGCGGCAATGACGCGCTGCGCGGCCTGACGCCGGCGCAGATGCGGACCAATCTGACCGCGATCCTGGACGGGCTGGCGGCGCGGAACATCCCGACGCTGCTGGCCGGCATGATCGCCCCGCCCAATCTCGGCGCGGAATATGGCCGGGAATTCGCCGCGGTGTTTTCCGAGCTGGCCGCGGCACGGCCGCAGATTGTGTTCTACCCCTTCCTGCTGGAGGGCGTGGCCGGCGAACCGACGCTGAATCAGCCCGACCGCATCCACCCCAACCCGCGCGGCGCGCAGGTCCTGGCGGAGCGGCTGCTACCTGCCATCGAAACGCTACTGGACCGCGTGGCCAGTTCTCCCGCAGGGTGAGGCAGCCCCGGAGTCGCGGAGCGCACGCCCATGGTTCGCCTGTTCGTTGCCCTGGCCTTGCCCGACCAGGTGAAGGCTCAGCTTGCCGCCCTGGCCGGCGGCATTCCCGGTGCCCGCTGGGTGCCGCCGGAGAACTACCATCTGACGCTCCGCTTCATCGGCGAGATCGAGAGCTGGCAGGCGGAGGAAGTGGATGCGGCCCTCGCCGCCATCCGCGCGCCGCGCTTCGAGCTGGCCCTGGCCGGGATCGGCACCTTCGAGAAGGGCGGCCGCATCCAGTCCATCCACATCACGGCGGAACGCAGCGAGGCGCTGACCCGCTTGCAGTCCAAGGTGGAGACGGCCTTGCAGCGCGTCGGGCTGGAGCCGGACCGCCGCCGCTTCGCCCCGCATGTGACGCTGGCGCGGACCGACAAGGCGGAGACGCACCGGCTGATCGGCTTCATCCACGCCCATAGCCTGTTCCGGTCGCCCCCGGTGCCGATCGACAACTTCGTGCTGTTCTCGTCCTATCTGGGCAAGGAGGCCGCGCATTACGTGCCGGAGGTGGAATACGAGCTGAGCTGAAAGCTGGCCAACCTCACGCCGTCCCAGGCGCCCCGCTTCGCAACCCTGCAGCGGCAGCCTGTCAAAAATACCCTTCGCGTTTTTTGCGTTCCATGGAGGCGTCCTGGTCGGTGTCGATCAGGCGGCCCTGGCGTTCGCTGGTGCGGCTGTCGCGGATTTCGGCCAGCATCTGGTCCAGGGTTTCGGCGCGGCTTTCATGTGCGCCGGTCAGAGGCCAATCGCCCATGGTGCGGAAGCGGACCCAGAGGGTTTCCTCCTGCTCGCCCGGCTCCAGGGGCATGCGGGCATCATCGCGCATGATCAGCGCGCCGCTGCGGCGGACCACCGGGCGCGGGGCGGCGAAGTACAGCGGCACCACGGGGATGGATTCCGCGGCGATGTAGTCCCAGACGTCGAATTCGGTCCAGTTGGACAGCGGGAAGACGCGCATGCCTTCGCCGGGGTTCATGCGGGTATTGTACAGGCCCCATAGCTCGGGCCGCTGGCCGCGCGGGTCCCAGACATGGCCGGGCGCGCGGAAGGAAAACACGCGTTCCTTGGCGCGGGCCTTTTCCTCATCCCGGCGGGCGCCGCCGATGGCGGCATCGAAGCCATGCGCGTCGAGCGCCTGTTTCAGCGCGTCCGTTCCCATGACGGACATGTGCAGCTGTGAGCCATGGGTGAGGGGGCCGATGCCGCGGGCCAGGCCGTCCGGGTTGGTATGGACGATGCACTCCAGGCCCAGTTCGGCCATGCGCCGGTCCCGGAACTCCAGCATCGCCTTGAAATCCCAGCCCGTCGCGATGTGCAGCAGGCGGAAGGGCGGCTTGCCCGGCGCGAAGGCCTTCATCGCAAGCTGCAGCACCACCGAGCTGTCCTTGCCGATGGAGTACAGCAGCACCGGGTTGCGGAAGCTGGCCGCGGTCTCGCGGAGGATGCCGATGGCCTCCGCCTCCAGCCGCCGGAGATGCGGCGTCAGGCGATGGGCGGTTGCGGTGGCCATGGTTCGTTGCGTCTCCGCTGCGGTGGGCGCCGCCTGTCAGATGACACGCAAGCGCCCGCGCAGGAACCCCGTCAGGCTGCCTTCAGGCCGCCTTGAGGCCCGCGGCCAGTCAGGCCGCCTTCAAAAAGGTCAGCAGCTTCTCCGATGCCGCGGCCTTGTCGGTGCGGTCGATGGCGGCGAGTTCCGCGGCCAGGCGGTCCAGCGCCTGTTCGTAGATCTGCCGTTCGGAGAAGGACTGGTCCGGCTGGCCGGCATTGCGGTGCAGGTCGCGCACCACTTCCGCGATGGCCAGCGGATCGCCGGAGTTGATCTTCGCCTCATATTCCTGGGCGCGGCGGGACCACATTGTGCGCTTTATGCGCGCGCGGCCGCGCAGCACTTCCAGCGCCTCCGCCATGTGGTCATCGGTGGCCAGCTTGCGCAGGCCGGAGGAGGCGGCCTTGTTCACCGGCACCCGCAGGGTCATGCGGTTTTCCTCGAAGGTGACGATGATCACCTTGAGGGACATGCCGGCCACCGGCATTTCCTCGATGCCCTGCACCTGGCCGACGCCATGGGTCGGGTAGACCACATGGTCGCCCGGCTTGAATTCGGGCGGCGGGCCCTTGGGGCGCGGCGGCGGCAGCGGCGTGCCATCCTCCGGGTCCTCCACCCCGCCTCGCGGCGCGCCGCGCTGGGAGAACATGGAAGGGCGCGGCGAATTGGCGGCCATGGAGCCAGGGCGCGGCGGCGGGCGGTGCGGCGGCGGGGGGCTGTCCTGGCGCGGCGGCGTCTGCGGCGTGCCGAACTTCACCGGCGCCTTCTCCGGCTTGGCGACGTCCTTGGCCGGGCGTCCAGCCTCAGACTTCTCAGCCTCAGGCTTTTCAGATTCGGTCTTTGCAGATGTATCGCCGGTTTTCGCCTGGGCGGTTTGCTTCATGTGGCGACCCGATTCTGCATCCCATACCAAAGCCGGCCCCCTTGCCACTGGCTGGGGGGCGGCCCGGTCTTGGGCATGTCATGGACCCGATGGGCGGAAAACCTGCGCGCTTCGCCCGGGTTTCCCGATCCCATTGATAATATAATACAAACCGGGGCGGATTTCCACCCCGGGCGGAATCCCGTGGGATTCGGGCAGGCGGTCGGTCAGGCCTTGCCGGGGGCCGGGTCGAAAAGCTCCATCTTGCCCGGCTTGTCCTTCCACTCATCCGCATCTTCCGGCGCTTCGCCCTTACGGGTGATGTTCGGCCATTGCGTGGCGTAGGTGCGGTTCAGTTCCACCCAGGGCGTTGCCTTGTCGTCACTGTCGGGCAGGATGGCCTCGGCCGGGCATTCCGGCTCGCAGACGCCGCAATCGATGCATTCATCCGGGTGGATGACCAGCATGTTCTCGCCGACATAGAAGCAGTCCACCGGACAGACTTCCACGCAGTCCATGTATTTGCACTTGATGCAGCTCTCGGTGACGACGTAGGTCAACTGCGCCTCCGGCGAAAATGCGGGGCCGCGCCCATCGGCGGTCCCACCGCCGCACCCCGGCAGGGCTGCGGCAGCCCTCAAATGGCCCAGCAACCCGCACAAGGCAAGAACCCGCACTGCAACATCAGGGCGGCGCGGGGTCCGAGAGGTCTTCATACAGCCCGCGCGCCTCGCTCGCCGGCCCGCGGCGGGAGGCGAGCGCCAGCACCCGCCACACCCGCACATCGCTGCCCATGCCGAAGGTCAGCACATCGCCCGGGCGCAGCTTGAAATGGGGCTTGTCGGTGCGCTGGCTGTTGATGCGCACGCGCCCGGCGGCAACCTGCCGGGCGCATTCCGTCCGCGTCTTGGCCGTGCGCGCGCACCAGAGCCAGAGGTCGAGCCGCTGCCAGGCGGTCTCAGCCTCCGGCGCCATGCCTCAGTCCTTGCGGAGCTTCAGCTGCGCCAGCACCGCGAAGGGCGAATCCGGCTTGGGGCCGGAGGACCATTCGCGCGGCGCGCTGCGGTCGCCACCGCGGTCCCCGCCGCGATCGCGGTCGCGATCCTGGCGCGGGTAACGGTCGCCACCACCCGGCTTGCCGCCAGGGCCACGATCGGGGCCACGGTTCGGGCGCGGGCCGCGATCGTCACGGCGCGCTTCCTGCGGCGCACCCTCGGGCCGAGGCGCATCGCTGCGCGGGCGGTCATTCGGTCCGCGCGGCGGGCCGCGGCGCGGGCCATCCTGGCGGGGGCGATCCTGGCGGGGTGCGTCGGCCGCAACCTCGGGCGGCGGAGACACGCCGGGCGGCAGGCCATCCACGCGCCAGTCGCGGCGCGGGCCATGATCCACCCGCTCCCGCCGCGGACCATCGCGCCGCGGGCCGTCCGGCCGGGCCGGGCGCAGTTCGGCCGGGATGGGCGGGCCGAAATAGACCGGGCGCGGGCCGTCGGGGCGGGGTGCCCGCTCCGGCCGCGGGCCCCGCGCGG
>NZ_JAUYTS010000167.1 GCF_030695085.1 Falsiroseomonas sp.
ATGCCGGGCAGCGCCGCCACGCGGTCCACCCAGCCCTGCACGGCCGGCCAACGCGCCAGATCGAAGCCGCCCTCATCGGCCCGGTGGGTGTAGGCGAACAGGGCCAGGTCGGCGACGCTGGGCGTGTCGCCGGCCAGGAAGGGCGCGGCAGCCAGCGCCCGTTCCATCACATCCAGCGCCGCCGCTCCGCGCGTCGCGCAATCGGTCAGACGCTCGCGGTGCAGATGCGCCTCCCGTTTCCAGGCCATCAGGTTGCGGGCGACGGCGATATAGGGCTCGTGGCTGTACTGCTCGAAGAACAGCCACTGATAGATCCGCGTCCGCGCCAGGCCGGGCGGCGGCAGCCAGGGCGAGCCCTCCGCCAGGTGCAGCAGGATGGCGTTGCTCTCGGTCAGCACCGTGCCGTCATCCAGCTCCAGCACCGGAACCTTGCCGGCGGGGTTCAGCGCGAGGAAAGGCGGGCGGCGGGTCTCGCCGCCATTGGTATCGACCTCCACCCAGTCGAAATCCCGGCCGAGCAGCCGAAGCATCTGCGCGGGCTTCCAGCAATTGCCCGAACCGGTCATGCCATGCAGGCGCATCCCTCAAAGCCTTTCCATCACCGCGTCACCCATCCCTGCCGTGCCCAGCACGGCCTCGCCCGGCAGCGCGATGTCGGCGCAGCGCGCGCCGGCCGCCAGCGCCGCCGTCACGGCCGCCTCCACCTCCCGCGCCGCGTCTTCCGCCCCGGCCGACCAGCGCAGCAGCAGCGCCACGGACAGGATGGCGGCCAGCGGGTTGGCGACGCCCTTCCCCGCGATATCCGGCGCCGAGCCATGCACCGGCTCATACAGCGCCCGCCGCCTGCCATCCGGCTGCGGTGCGGAAAGGCTGGCGCTGGGCAGCATGCCGAGGCTGCCGGCCAGCCCGGCGGCGGCATCCGAGAGCACATCGCCGAACAGGTTGTCGGTCAGGATCACGTCGAAGCGCTTCGGGTCCCGGTTCAGCATCAACCCGCAGGTATCGGCCAGCATGTGCTCCAGCTTCACATCGCGGAATTCATCATGGTGCAGCGCCGTCACCACCTGCCGCCAAAGCGCCCCGGCCTCCATCACATTGGCCTTGTCCACGGAGGTCAGCACGCCGCGCCGGCCGCGGGCGAGCGCGAAGGCGAAGCGGGCGGCGCGGATGATCTGGTCCTCATCGTAGATATGGGTGTTGATGCCCCGCCGCCTGCCATCCGCATCCCGCTCGATGCCACGCGGTTCGCCGTAATAGACCCCGCCCGAAAGCTCCCGCACGAAGACCAGATCGACGCCCGCCAGGGTGCGCGGCTTGAACGGCGAGACCTCGTCCAGCGCGCGCTCGGTCCGCACCGGGCGGAGGTTGGCGAACAGGCCCAGCCGGCGGCGCAGCGTCAGCAGGCTGCCGCGGGCGCGTTCCTCGGCCGGCATCCCGGCTCGGTCCAGGCTATCCACCGCGCCGAACAGCACGGCATCGGCGCGCTCCACCGCCGCATGGGTCGCGGCGGGCATCAGGCTGCCGGTTTCGCGCCAGGTGGCGTTACCGTAGGGCTGTTCCTCGATGTCCATCGGCAGGCTGTGCTTGCCCTGCATGTGGCGCAGCACGCGCAGCGCCTGGGCGGTGACCTCCGGCCCGATGCCGTCGCCACCCAGGGCGACCACTTGCAGCGGACGGTGTGCGGTCGCGTGCGGGGAAAATGGCTGGGGCTTCGGCTTGGTCATCGGCTGGGGCATCGGTAACTCCTTGGGCGGACCGGAAGAACGCGTCGGCGACGCCACCGCGTCAAGGCCACCCCTGCACGCGCCAGCGCCCTTTGCAGGGTCGGGCCGCAGCGTGGCAGAGATGCGCCATGATCGCCGAAGCCCCCTCCCGTCCCGCCGTGCTGGTGCTGGGCATGCATCGTTCCGGCACCTCCGCCTTCACCCGCGTGCTGGCGCTGCATGGGCTGGCGCTGCCCAGCAAGCTGCTGGTGGCGCAGCCCTCCAACCCACGGGGCTACTGGGAATCCCGCGCCGTGACCCTGCTGGATGACCGCATCCTGAAGGCCGCCGGCCGCAGCTGGAGCGACCCGCGCGCCCCCGTCGCCGGCCTGCTGACACAGGACCAGCACCAGCGTTTCGCCGCACAGGCGCTGAACATCCTGCGTGAGGAACTGCCGGGCGAGGCACCCTTCGTCCTGAAGGATCCGCGCATCTGCCGCCTGATGTGGTTCTGGGAGCCTGTGCTGCGGGAATTCGGTGTCAGTCCCAGGGTTGTGATGCCGGTGCGCAACCCGCTTGAGGTCGCCCGTTCCCTGGCGGAGCGCGAGGGGCTGGGGATGGCGGAAAGCCTGCGGCTCTGGCTTGGCCATGTGCTGGCGGCGGAGCGCGACACCCGCCATCTGCGTCGCGCGGTGGTGCATTACGACGAGTTGCTGGCCGACTGGCGTGGCCTGCTGGCGCAGCTCGGCATGCCGGTCCGGGAGGAGACGGAGCTGGAGACGGTGGCCTTCCTCTCCGCCAGGCTGCGCCACCACGACATCAGCACCGACGACCTGCTGCGCGATCCCGCCGTGCCCGCCCCGATCAAGCGCGTCTATGCCGAGTTGCGCGGCGCCAGCGCCGAGACCAGCCTGGACCCGGCCCCCTTCGAGGTCGCGGCCGCCTGGCTGGATTCGACGGTAGGAGCGGAGCCCTGAGCCGTTGGAGAGCCTGACCATGGATCCGGATCCGCGCCCTGCCCGTCCCGCGGTTCTGGTGCTCGGCATGCACCGCTCCGGCACCTCGGCCCTCACCCGGGTCCTGGCCCTGCATGGCCTCGCGCTGCCGGAGCGGATGGTGAAGCCCGGCCAGGACAACCCGCTGGGGTTCTGGGAATCGCAGGCGGTGGTCGATGTGAACCAACGGCTGCTCGCCCGGCTTGGGCGGCGCTATGACGACCCACGGCCGCCGCAATGGGCGCTTCTGCCGGTCGAGGCGCGCGAGCCCATCATCGCAGAGGCTGCCGCGGCGCTGGCGGAGGCGTTTCCCGGCGATACCCCCTTCATCCTGAAGGAACCGCGGATCTGCCGCCTGCTGCCGATCTGGCTGCCGGCACTGGAGCGGCTCGGCGCCGCGCCCCGCGTGCTGCTGCCGATACGCAACCCGCTGGAGGTCGCGCAATCCCTGCTGGTCCGCAACCGGATCAGCACGGCGCAGGGCCTGCTGCTGTGGCTCGGCCATGTCCTGGCGGCGGAGCGTGACAGCCGCCATCTTCCCCGTGCCGTGCTGCACTATGATGACCTGCTCGCCAACTGGCGCGGCCAGCTGGCGCGGCTTGGCCTGCCATTCCGGCGGGAGACGGCGCTGGAGACGGACGCCTTCCTCTCCGCCAGCCTGCGCCACCATGAGGCCAGCACGGACGCGCTGCTGCGCGATGCCACCGTCCCCGGCCCGATCAAGCGCGTCTATGCCGAGCTGCGCCGCGCGCCCGCCGAGCCTGGCCTGGACCCGGCCCCCTTCGACGCCGCCGCCAGCTGGTTCCATGCCATCACCGCCGATGCGCCCGCCGCCTGAATCCTCCCCCTTGCGGAACGGGTGCCGCGGCCCGCATTCTGCCCGCCACGAAAAGCCGCCCGGCAAGGCGCGGCGGAGAATGGGAGGGGTTTGCATGACCAGCCTGATCACCCGGCGCATCGCGCTGGCCGCCGCTGCCGCTACGCTGGCCGCGCCGCATGTCGCCCGCGCGCAGACGCGCTACAAATCCGAATACAAGCTGTCGGTCGTCGGCAACCGCACCATCCCGCTGGCCGATGGCGCCTTCCGCTGGGCCGAGCTGGTGACCGAACGCTCCGGCGGACGGATCAATGTGAAGGTCTATCCGGGCAGCCAGCTGGTCGGCGGCGACCAGACACGCGAACTGGTGGCGATGCGCCAGGGCGTGATCGACTTCGCGGTGTTCTCCACCATCAACATCTCGCCGCAGATCCGGGAGATGAACCTGTTCTCCCTGCCCTTCCTGCTGCAGGACAGCCGCGGCTTCGATGCGATCATCAAGGGCCCGATCGGCGCCGAGCTGTTCCGCACGCTGGAGCAGCGCGACGTGCAGCCGGTGGCCTGGGGCGAGAATGGTTTCCGCGAGATCTCCAACAGCAAGAAGGCGATCCGCACGCCGGAGGATCTGCGCGGCATGAAGATCCGCTTCGCGGCGGGGGCCATCTTCGCCGAGATCTTCACCGCACTCGGCGCCAACCCGGTGCAGATGTCCTTCGCGGATCTGCAGCCGGCGCTGTCCACCGGCGCGGTGGATGGGCAGGAAAACCCGGTGAACCTGTTCCTCGGCTTCCGCATGGACACGCTGGCGCAGCGCCACCTGACCATCTGGAACTACGTGGCCGATGCCGGGATCTTCCTGCTGACCAAGCCGGTGCTCGCCAGCTTCTCGGCCGAGGACCAGGCGCTGGTGCGGGCCTGCGCCCAGGAAGCGGCGCAGGAGCAGATCGTGGCCAGCCGCAAGGGCCTCGGCGCCGATGGCGACCGTTCCTCGCTGGATGAGCTGGCGCGGCGCAACGTGACGGTGACCATCCTGTCGGATGCCGAGAAGCAGGCCTTCGCCCGCGCCACCCGCGGCGTCTATGACAAATACGCCCAGACGGTGGGCGCCGACCTGGTGCGCCGCGCCGAGGCCGCCGTCTCCGGCGCGCGGGTCTGAGTGACTGCCGGCGCGGGGGGCACAGCCTCCCCGCGCCCGCCTGCGGGATGCCCCGATGACCGAGCACGCCGATATCCAGGCCCCTGGGCTGAAGCTGGGGGAAGCGCCGCCGCGCATTCCGGTGACCATCGAGGGTGCGATCGGCGCCGCCATCATGGGCATCCTCGCGCTGATCACCTTCGGCAATGTGCTGGTGCGCTACTTCACCAACGTCTCCTTCGCCTTCACCGAGGAATATTCGGTGGCGCTGATGGTGGTGATGGCCTTCGTCGGTGCCGCCGCCGCCTTCGGCAATGACCGCCACATCCGCATGACCTTCTTCACCGAGCGCCTGCCGGTGCATCTGGCCCGGCTGGTCGAACAGGTGGTGCTGCTGGCCTGCCTGTTCATCTTCGGCTGCATCGCCTGGTACGGCGCCTGGTACACCTGGGACGAATACCGCTTCGAGGTGCTGTCGCCGGGCCTCGGCGTGCCATCCTGGTACTACACCATCTGGATGCCGCTGCTGTCCGGCGTGATTTGCCTCCGCATCCTGGGGCGCATGTGGCGCGTGTTGCGCGCGGGGCGCGCTTTGCCACCAAGCCAGGCCTGAGGACATGGTGCTCGAAGGCTCCCTGATCCTGCTCGGCGTGTTCTTCGCGCTGCTGTTCCTCGGCGTGCCGATCGGCGTCTCGCTCGGCCTGGCGGGCTTCCTGGTGATCGCGATCGAGGGGCTGGGCATCATGGCCCTGCCCACCAACATCTGGACCGGCATCGCCAAGTATCCGCTGCTGGCGCTGCCGATGTTCGTGCTCGCCGGGATGGTGTTCGAACGCGCCGGCGTCGCCGCCCGGCTGGTGATCTTCGCCCAGGCGCTGGTCGGGCCGCGGCGCGGGGCGCTGGCGATCGTCGCCGTCATGGTCTGCCTGGTGCTGGGTGGCATCAGCGGCTCGGGCGCGGCGGATTCGGCCGCCGTGGCGGCGGTGATGCTGCCGGCGATGATCAAGCAGGGCTATCCGCGCGCCTATTCCGCCAGCCTGATCGCGGCGGCGGGGTCCACCGCCGTGCTGATCCCGCCCTCCATTCCCTTCATCGTCTATGCGGTGCTGGTGCCGGGGGTTTCCGTGCCCGCGCTGTTCCTCGGCGGCGTCATTCCCGGCCTGCTGGCGGGCCTCGCGCTGCTGGTGCCGGCCGTACTGCTGGCGCGCATCTACGGCTTCGGCCTGCCGCCGGTGGAGGAAGTGCGCCCGCCGCTCTGGGCCTCATTCAAGGATGCGATCTGGGGGCTGCTGGCGCCGCTCGTCATCCTCGGTGGGCTGCGCTCCGGCGCCTTCACGCCGACCGAGGCGGCCGTTGTCGCCGTGTTCTACGGGTTGTTCGTCGGGCTGTTCATCTACCGCGTGCTGCGCTGGCCGGACCTCTATGCGGTGCTGCGGGACAGCGCGGAAATCAGCGCCGTGGTGCTGATGATCATCGCGCTCGCCAGCATCTTCGCCCATGCCGGCAGCACCGTCGGCGCCTTCGACGCGCTGGCGCAGACCCTGGTGAATATCACCGCCAACGAGACCATCATGCTGCTGATGATCACCGCGCTGGTGCTGGTGGCGGGCATGCTGATCGACGCCATCTCGATCTTCCTGGTCTTCCTGCCCATCCTGCTGCCCATCGCGCGCGCCTTCGAATGGGACCTGACCTGGTTCGGCATCCTGCTGACCATGAACGTCGCCATTGGCGCCTTCACGCCACCGATGGCGGTGAACCTGATGATCACCTGCAAGATCGCCGGCGCCTCGATGGAATCGACGATCCCCTGGGTGATCTGGTTCGTGCTGGCGATGCTGAGCGCCCTGATGCTCGTCGCCTTCATCCCTGATCTGGCGCTGTTCCTGCCGCGGCTATTCGGGGATTTGTAGGGCCGTCATCAGTCGCCGGTGCCGCGCCTGCGGGCGAAGGCAGAACGCCGGCGCTCCAGCGCTGGCTTCGCCCAGTCCTGGGCCAGGTCAATTGCACGATCGAACAGCCGCAAGCCGAGCGCGACACGACCGCGTCGGGCACAATGAGTGGCGAGGTTGGCAAGGTAGACTGAGGATTGGCCGCGGTGGGGACGCTCGAATCGCGCTGCGGGAACCTGCCCTTCCCGCAGGAAGCCGACAACGAGCGACTGCAGGATACCCATCTCCCATAGGGCCCGGGCCACTGGGTGATCGCCCCGGGGAAGCCTGACGATCTTGGCGTCCGGAAAGGCCGGCATCACCTCGCGCTCAACGTAGAGCTGATCATGCGACATGAGTGGATCGTAGATCACGACGATTGTGCCGTCGCCGCGTGGCGCGTCGGTCAGATATATGTGCCGAAGCTCTACCTTGCCGCGCAACTCGACAAGCTGAGCTCCGGGCAGATGGGGGTGGATGGAGACCATTGGCGACAGCGCAAGTGCCGAGGCACCAATGGCACCGGCATAAAGCAGAGCGGCAAAGGCACCCATGCTCACACCGTAGGTCACTACCCGGCTGTACTGCGAGGCAACGGGTGCCACCGCGGCGCGAAAGCTCTCCGGCGAGAGGTCCTGGTACCAAAGCTCGCTACGCTTCTGCACCGTCACCACATCGAAGCCGGCTGTCAGCAGGAAATCCTGGCCGAAGCCCGGCTTTGACGGGTCGTTCTGGTACATCTCGGCGAAAGTCACGACCAGCACGCCACAACTGCCGTGTGACGTGCGGTGGTGTCGGATGACGGAGTGACCGTTATCCAGGAGAAGCGTCGTCATGGCAGGCGCTCACGCTCCGCGATTGCGCCCTGGGCACTGCGTAGCCGGCGCCGCAAGGCGCATCTACAGGCTCATATCCAGCGCCGGCTTCGCATCGGCCGGCAGCGGGCTTTCATAGGGCTTGCCGCCGGTGCGCTTGGCGTGGTCGGCCTTGGCTTCGGCGATCAGGTTCGGGCTCAGCAGCGCGTCGATGGCGGTGCCCGCCATCACCTTCGCCACATGCACCATGCCCTTATGCGCCGCCGGCAGCTTGCCCTGACCGGTGAGCTGCCAGGAATGGAAGGGCGTGCCGATGGCGCAGGTAGCGCCGCGGGCCTGCACGGTGGGCACCTTCCATGAGACGTCGCCGACATCGGTGGAGCCGATCATCGGCACGCCCTTGGCATTCTCCGGCACCACCTGTTCGCACAGCACCTCACCCGGGCGCGGCTCGACTCCGACCCGGCGCCAGGCGGAGAGGATATCCTCCTCGGACAGGGTGGCCTGGAATTCGGCCGCCTTGGCGCGGTCCGCATCATCCCATTCCGGCGCGCCGATGCGGGCCAGGTTGGCGTGCATCGCCTTCTCCAGCGCGGTGTTGCCGAGCAGGTTCGAAACCGCGGAGACGACGCGGGTGGAGACGGTGCATTCCGTCATCAGCGCCGCGCCATCGGCGATCTTGCGCACGCGGGTGACGAGCGCGTTCAGCTCGGTCACGTTGCGGGCGCGGATCAGGTAGCGGATCTTCGCCGTCGACTGCACCACATTGGGCGCAATGCCGCCGGCATCGAGATAGGCGTAGTGGACCCGCGCGTCGGAGGGCATGTGCTCGCGCATGTAGTTCACGCCGACATTCATTAGCTCCACCGCATCCAGCGCGGAGCGGCCGAGATGCGGCGCCGCGGCGGCGTGCGACGCGCGGCCAACGAACGAGAAGTCGATCCGGGTGTTGGCCAGCGAAATCGCGTCATCGACGCCGGCGAAGCTGGCCGGGTGCCAGGTGATGGCGATGTCCACATCATCGAAGGCGCCGTCGCGCACCATGAAGCCCTTGGCGGCACCGCCTTCCTCGGCCGGGCAGCCGTAGTAGCGCACGCGGCCCGGCAGGCCGTTGGCCTTCAGCCAGTCCTTCACCGCGGCGGCGGCCATCAGGCTGGCGGAGCCGAGCAGGTTGTGGCCGCAGCCATGGCCGCGGGTCTCGCCCGGAACCGGGCGCGGTTCGGTCACGCCGGCTTCCTGGGACAGGCCCGGCAGCGCGTCGTATTCACCGAGGATGGCGATGATGGGACCGCCCTCGCCCGCTTCGCCCATGACGGCGGTCGGGATGCCGGCGACGTTGGTGGTGACCTTGAACCCCTCGGCCTCCAGCATCGCCTTGTGCTCGGCGCTGCTGCGGTGCTCGTCGTAGCAGAGCTCCGGCATGCCCCAGATCTTGTCCGCCAGCTCGACATAAGGCTCCCGACGCTGGTCGACGAGCTGCCAGATCTGTTCCGAATTCTGCATGAGAGGCTCCTTCGCGAAAGCCGGAGTATCGCCCGGATCGGGCCGGGCGGCCAGCGTGGCCGCCCAACTCCGCCGCCCGGGCCGCGTTGATCCCCGGCCAACCGGAAGGGAATGCGGCATACAGATCCAGGTGAATACGCCGGAGGGCGCCGGCGGCGCCGACCTTATCGCCAGCGTGGAACAGGCGGTGGCAGGGGCGGTCGGGCGGTTCGAGGCGCACCTGACGCGGGTCGAGGTGCATCTCGGCGATGTGAACGCGGGAAAGGGCGGCGCACGCGACAAGCGCTGCCTGGTCGAGGCCGGCCCGAACGGCAAGGCGCCGATCGCGGTCAGCCACCAGGCGGCCACCGTGCCGATTGCGATGAACGGCAAGCTGGACACGGCGCTGGCGTCGCGCACCGACCACAAGGGACGGCACTCCGTGCGGGACAATGATCTGCGTTAGCCGGTCGCCTCGTTAGGGATCTGGCAAGATTTGCCGATCCGGGGCATAAGGAGCGGGTTGCGGCAGCAGGATGACCCCGGCGCTGCGCCAGGATGGCGCCCCGCAGCCCGCGCCAGAATGGCGCCCCAGGCCGGCCCCGCTGGGCGCCGAGAAGCACAAGGGGCCAGACATGCCGGAGCTATCGCTACCCACCATCGTGCTGATCGTGCTGCTGCTGCTGGCGGTGTTCACCGTCGCGCAGGGTGTTCGCACCGTGCCGCAGGGGCAGATGTGGACCGTGGAACGCTTCGGCGCCTTCACCCGCCTGTTGTCCCCGGGCCTGAACATCATCATCCCCTTCGTGGACAAGATCGGCCACAAGCTGAACGTGCAGGAAGTGGTGCTGGACATCCCGGAGCAGTCCGTCATCACCAAGGACAATGCGACGGTGGCGGTGGATGGCATCGTCTATTACCGCGTGATGGACCCGGCCAAGGCCGCCTATGCGGTGCAGGACCTGACCCAGGCGCTGGTCGCCATGGCGATGACCAACATCCGCGCCGTGATCGGCGAGATGGATCTGGACCAGACGCTGTCCTCGCGCGACCGGATCAACACCTCGCTGCTCAACATCCTGGACGGTGCCACGGACCCCTGGGGCGCCAAGGTCAGCCGCGTCGAGATCCGCAAGATCGAGCCGCCGGAGACGCTGATTCGCGCCATGAACCTGCAGATGACGGCGGAGCGTGAACGCCGCGCCAGCGTCGCCAAGGCGGAGGGGGAGAAACAGGCGCTGGTGCTGCAGGCCGAAGGCCGCCGCGACTCCGCCTTGCGCGATGCCGAGGCGCGCGAGGCGCTGGCCATGGCGGAGGCGAATGCCACGCGGATGGTGGCGGAAGCCGCCGCCGGCGCCGGTGCCGATGCGCTGCGCTACTTCATCGCCCAACAATATGTGAAAGCCTTCGAGGCCATGGCGGCCAACCCGTCCTCCCGCCTCGTCATCGTGCCGATGGAAAGCGCCGCGCTGGCCGGCGGCATTGCCCAGGCGATGGAATTGCTGCGCGGCACGGCGCCCGGTGGCGCCTCCGGTGCGCCGCCCGCTGGGCCGGCTTCGCCGCCGGGCGGCGGGCTTTTGCCGGGGGATCGTCCGTGGAACCGGGCCTGATCTGGATCCTGGTCGGGCTGGTGGCGCTGGGCGCGGAACTGCTGCTGCCGGGCGTCTATATCCTGTGGGCGGGCCTTGCCGCGATCGGGACCGGGCTGGTGATGCTGCTCGCCGGCGATCCTGGCTTCGGGGTCGATGTGGTGGTGTTCCTGGCCCTGCTGGCCGGTGGCGTGGCCGCCTCGCTCGCCACGCGGCGCTTCCGCAGCCGCACGGCGCAGCGGGTGAATACCCCCGATTCGGGCCTGGCCGGGCGGCGCGCCATCCTGCTGCACGGGCCGGACAATGCGCTGCGGGTCCGGCTCGGGGATAGCGAATGGCCGGCCCGGCTGGTGGCCGGCGCGGCGACCCCGCCGCTCGGCACGCCGGTGCAGGTGGAGGCGGTGGAGGGCGTGGTGCT
>NZ_JAUYTS010000176.1 GCF_030695085.1 Falsiroseomonas sp.
GCCAGCGTATCCTCGATGCCGGTCAGCGGATCGACCACGGCGGCCCGCAGCGCGCCCTGGCTTTCCGCCACGCGCTGCCCCGCGGCAGCGGCCCCGGGCGCCAGCAGCGGCGGCAGCAGCAGCGCGAGCGCCAGCGGCAACGCCACCAGCGCGGCCAGCGCCGGGTCCAGCGCGCCGAGCACCAGCGCGATCGCCAGAACCGCGGAAACCCCCGCCACCCCCGGCACCACGGCGCCGAGATACACGCGGTCCAGCGCATCGATGTCGGACACCAGCCGCCCCAGCAGATCCCCCGCGCGGCGGAAGCCAAGCCCGGCGGGCAGCCGTTCGGCCAGCCTGCGGAAGAACCAGATGCGGGTATCGGCCAAAGCGCGGAAGGTGGCGGCATGCGTCACCAGCCGTTCCAGGTAGCGGAAGATGGGCCGCAGGATGATGACCGGCCGCAACCAGATCAGCGCCGCGCCGCCACCGGCAAAGACCGCCGCCTGGGTTACCCCCTCCGCCACGCCACGCCCGGCGAGACCGAGCAGCGCCAGCCCTGCAAGCGCCGCCGCACAGGCCATGGCGAGGCCAGCCAGAAGCCAGCCGGCGCGGCCATGCCACAGGCGGAGAACGCGCAGAAGGTCGGCGGCCATGCCGGGCCGATTCACATCTCCAGGTACGCCCCCGCGCTGGTTATCGGACGGGGTCATTCGCCCGCCATCCGAGGCCCGGGCACCCGCCCGGCCTCGATCTCCAGTACCCGTCCGAGCCGATGCGCGGCGCGGGAATGGCTCGCGATGATGGCGGTGCGCCCGGTGCAGAGGCGGCGCAGGCTGTCCAGCACCTCGGCCTCCGTGCCCGGGTCGAGATGCGCGGTCGGCTCATCCAGCAGCACCAGCGGCGTGTCGCGCAGGAAGGCGCGGGCGATGGCCACCCGCTGCGCCTGGCCGCCGGACAGGCCGAAGCCGCCCTCCCCCACCAGCGTCTCGAGCCCCTGCGGCAGCGCCTTGGCGAAGTCGGTCACGCGCGCGGCGGTGGCGGCGGCCTCGACCTCGGCCGGCGTAGCGCCGGGCCGGGCGAGCGCGATATTCTCCCGGATGGTCCCGCGGAACAGATGCGCCCGCTGGCCGACATAGGAAGACAGCCGGCGCAATTCGGCCGGGGCGAGCTTGGTCGCATCCTGGCCGTTCAGCGAAATGCGGCCCGAATCCGGCCGCCGGAATCCCATCAGCAGCCGCAGGATGGAGGATTTGCCGGCACCCGACGGCCCCGCCAGCACCACCGTCTCCCCCGGCAAGGCGCGGAAACTCAGCCCATCCAGGGCCGGCGGGCGGGTCGGGTCGTAGCTCAGCCGCACATCCTGGAAGCTGACCACCAGGCGCGCCGGCATCTCCTCCAGCTTCAGCCCGCCCGGCACCTCCGCCTCCAGCAGCGGGGCGAGTTCGGCGGCGGCGCCGCGCGCGGCCATGCGCTCATGATAGGCCTGGGAGAAGGTGCGCAGCGGGGTGAACAGCGCCGGCACCAGCAGCAGGCAGAAGATCGCGCCAGCCGGGTCCGGGTGGTTCAGGCCGAGGATGGCGCCGTGGCGGATGGCGAGGCAGGCGATGGCGCCGGCGGCCAGCGCCTCCATCGAGGCGGAGGACAGGAAGGCCACGCGCAGCACGCGCATTGTGCGCTGGCGCAGATCCTCCGCCGCCACGCCCAGCGCCTTAGCCTCTGCCTCCTGCTGCCGGAACAGCACCAGGGTGGGCAGGCCGCGCATGCGGTCCAGGAACCGGCCGGAGAGCGAATCGAGGGCCGCGAATTGCCGCTTGCTGGCCTGCGCCGCGCCGATGCCGGTGACGGCCATGGCAACCGGCACCAGCAGGGCCGCCAGCAGCAGGATGGCGCCGCTGGTCGCATCCACCATGAAGGCGGCGCCCGCCACCAGCAGCGGCCCGGCGATCGCCATGGCGGCGGCCGGCAGCCAGCGCGTGAGAAAACCTTCCAGCGCCTCGATCCGGTCCACCACCAGCGCGGCCCGGTCGCCGACGCCGCGGCCATCCTCCGCGCCCTGGGCGAGCAGGCGTTCGAAGGCGGCGGCGCGCAGCCGGGCCTTCGCCGCCTCCCCCGCCGCCAGCAGGGTGCGTTCCTGGGCCATGCCGAGGCTGGCCGACAGCACCGCCAGCGCCGCCACGGCACCCAGTGCCGGCCAGCCGGCCGCGCCGAAGCCCAGCAGGGTGGCGATCAGCCCGGCGATCAGCCAAGCCTGGGCAATCCCCACCACCACCTGGGCGACACCGAGGCCCAGCGGCACGCGCAATCGGCCGCGTGCCGCCCGCGCCTCGCGCTGCAGCAGCGCGGACGCCGCATCTCCCCCCTGTCTCGCCCTTGGCATGTCGGCACGAAGGATAGGACAGGCCGTGCGGCGGGTCATCACCCCTTGGTCGCTTCTCCGGCGCTTCAGGCTTGCCCTGTGGTGCGAAATCCCCAACCTGCCGGAATGCGAGGCCGGAGAGTCCCACCATGCTGCCCACCCACGGACGCTATGAATACGCCGCCTGGCCGGGCCGCACGCCCTATGCCTGGCCCGGGGGGGCGACGCTGGCGGTGTATCTCGGCGTCAACCTGGAGCATTTCGCCTTTGGCGAGGGGCTGGGCGCGGAGTTGGCACCAGGTGGGCCGCCGCCCGATGTGCTGAACTTCGCCTGGCGGGACTACGGCAACCGCGTCGGCGCCTGGCGCCTGCTGGAATTGCTGGACGAGTTGCGCCTGCCCGCCACGGTGCTGCTGAACAGCGCCATGTATGACTTCGCGCCGGAACTGCTGGCCGCGCATCGCGCCCGGGGCGATGAAATGGCCGGCCATGGCCGCACCAATTCCGAACGCCAATCCACCCTGCCCGAGGCCGACGAGGCGACGCTGATCGCCGACTCGACCGCCGCCATCACCCGGCATGAAGGCGCCCCGCCGCGTGGCTGGCTCAGCCCCTGGATCGCCGAAAGCCGCGTGACGCCGGACCTGCTGGCGGAAGCGGGCTATGCCTACACCATGAACTGGTGCGCCGATGACGCGCCGATCTGGATGCAGACCCGCGCCGGAAGGCTGCTTGCCATGCCCTACCCGCAGGAGGTGAACGACATTCCCGCCGTGGTCGCCCGCAAGGATGGCGCGGCGGCCTTCGCCGACATGATCCTGGATGATTTCCACGAACGCCTGCACCAGACGCAGGACGGCATGGCGCAGGTGATGGGCATCGCGCTGCACCCCTACATCATCGGCCAGCCGCACCGGATGCGGCATCTGCGCCGCGCACTGGCCGGGATCGCGCAGCACCGCGACGCCATCTGGATCACCACCGCCGGTGCCATCCACGACCATGTGGCCGCCCTGCCGCCCGGCGTGGTGCCGGGTTCGGAGTGGGTGGCATGAGGCGCTTCCTGCTGCTGGCGGTGCTGCTGCTCGGCGCCTGCGCCACCACCCCGGCGCGCCCGCCGGTCGCCACCGTGCCGCAGGTGGACCTCGCCCGCTACGCCGGCACCTGGTTCGAAATCGCGCGCTTTCCCAACAGCTTCCAGGACAGCGCGCGCGGTTGCACCCACACCACCGCCACCTATACGCCGCGGCCGGATGGCACGATCGGCGTGGTCAATCGCTGCCGCGGCGCGGATGGCTCCGCCCGGGTGGCCGAGGGCAGCGCCTATGTCGTGCCGGAAAGCGGCAATGCGAAGCTGCGCGTGACCTTCTTCTGGCCCTTCTATGGCGATTACTGGGTGATCGGGCTGGATCCTTCCTATCGTTGGGCGGTGGTGGGCGCCCCCGGTCGGGACTATCTGTGGGTGCTGGCCCGCCGGCCGGAACTGGCGCCGGGTGATTATGCCGAAGCGGTGATCACCGCCGCCGGGCAGGGGTTCGAAATCAGCCGGCTGCGCCCCACGCCGCAGGAGTAGCCTTCATGTCCTGGTCCATCCCGCTCGGTCGCATCGCCGGCACCGAGATAAGGCTGCATCTGACCTTCCTGCTGCTGCTGGCCTGGATCGGGGTGGCGCATGGCCTGCAGGGCGGCATGGCGGCGGCAGTCCAGGGCATTGTCTTCATCTGCCTGCTGTTCGGCTGCGTGGTGCTGCATGAATTCGGCCATGTCGCCGCCGCCCGCCGCTATGGCGTGCGCACGCCCGACATCACGCTGCTGCCGATCGGCGGTGTCGCCCGGCTGGAACGCATGCCGGAGAAACCATCCGAGGAGCTGGTGGTGGCGCTGGCCGGGCCGGCGGTGAATGTGGTGATCGCGCTGCTGCTGTTCCTCGTGCTGGGCGGTGTGCCCGCGGTGGCGGCCATGGCGAGCCTGGAGAATCCGGCGCATGGCCTGCTGGCACGCCTGTTCTGGGTGAATGTGACGCTCGCCGTGTTCAACCTGCTGCCCGCCTTCCCGATGGATGGCGGGCGGGTGCTGCGGGCCCTGCTGTCGATGCGCCTCGGCAGCCGGCGGGCGACGGATCTCGCCGCCGGAATCGGCCAGGCGCTGGCCTTCGCGCTGGGGCTGATCGGGCTGCTGAATGGCGCACCGCTGGTGGTGTTCGTGGCGCTGTTCGTCTGGCTCGGCGCGCAGGCGGAGGCACAATCGGTGCAGATGCGGGAGCTGTCGCGCGGCATGCGGGCCGAGGATGCCATGATCACCCGCTTCGAGAGCCTGCCTGTCAGCGCCCGCATCGCCGATGCGGCGGAGCTGCTGATCCGCACGGCGCAGACCGATTTCCCCGTGGTCGATGGCGGCGGAAGGCTGCGCGGCATCCTGACCCGCAGCGACCTGGTGCGCGCCTTGCAGCAGGCTGGCCCGGATGCGCCGGTGCTGGAGGCGATGCAGCGCGAGGTGCCGGTGGTGGCGCATCGCGCGCCGCTGGAGGACGCGTTGCGCGTGATGCAGGAAGCCGCCGGTCCGATCGGTGTGGTGGATGCGGCGGGCCGGCTGATCGGCGTGCTGACCCATGAAAACCTGGGCGAGATGCTGATGCTGGAAACCGCCCGGGCCGGGGCGCGGGCTACCCCAGCTCGAAGCTGGTAACGCCGAACAGACGGTCCGCGCGGATTTCGGGCGCGGCGCCGGTGTACATGCGCGCCGTCTCGAAACCGGGCGTCAGGCCGAGCGATTCGGCCAGCGCCACGGCGGCGCGATGCGGCTCCGGCACATCGAGGAAGACCGGGCCTTCCGGCACCCGCGCCAGCAGCGCGGCGGCCAGCGCCTGTGCCACCGCAGGGCTTTCGGCGACGAGCGGGCCGAGTTTATGCCCCTCCCGCGCCGGGCGGATCACGCCGAAGCCGGTGACGGTGCCATCCGTCACACGGGCCAGCGCCACATGGCCGGGCTGGGCGATCCAGGCGCGCAGGAAACCCTCCCGCGCCGCCGGAAACACGCTGCGGTCGAGTGCCGCGAGCGCCGCGAAGGGCACATCGGCGGCAGGCAGGATGCCCTGGGCCGGGGCGGGCGGGCGCAGCGGCACGCCGCCGAAGCGAATGTTGTTCCACGCCAGGACGAAGCCCGACTTCCGGTAATTCGCCTGCTGCGCCACCACGCCATCCAGCCCGACCAGCCGGCCCGCAAGCTGCGCCATGCCGGCGCGCCACACCGCCATGCCATGCCCCTGCCCGCGCAGATCGGGTCGCGCGATATAGAAGCCTATGAAGCCGAAATCGGCGCCGTAGCGCGTGGCGGCGATCACGCTGAGCAGCGCGCCGTCTTCCTCCATGGCCAGGAACAGCCCGGCATCCTGCGCCAGGAAGCAGGGCAGGTCCGCGAGGCCCGGGTTCCAGCCCTCGGCCGCGGCCCATTCCACGGCGGTCGCGGCCTGCGCCGCGCTCAATGTGATCAGGCGCGCCATGTCAGTGCATGATGTCCCCGCCATTGGGCGACAGCGTCGCGCCGACGAAGAAATCGCCGCCGGGCGAGGAGGCCAGCAGCAGCGCCGCCGCCGCGATCTCCTCCGGCTGTCCGACCCGGCCGATCGGCAGCGCCGCGCCGATGCGCGCCGCCCATTCGGGGCCGAGCTGCGCGGTGAGGTCGGTGGCGACCGGGCCGGGTGCGATGGCGTTCACCAGAATTCCCTTCGGCGCGCCCTCATACCCGAGCGCGCGGGTGAAGCCGATCAGTGCCGCTTTGGCCATGCAATAGGGCACGATGTTGGGCGCGCCCTTCAGCCCGAGCTGGCTGGCGGTGGTGATGATTCGGCCGCGGCCACGCGCCGCCATGCCGTCCCACACCGCCTGGGCGGCGAAGAAGCTCGCCTTGACGTGGACGTTCATCACCCGGTCGAACATCTCCTCCGTGATCGTGCTGATCGCGCCGCGGCTGTTCAGCCCGGCATTGTTCACCAGGATGTCGCAGGGGCCGAGCTTGGCCTCCGCCTCCGCGATGAAGTCGCGCAAGGCGGGCAGGTCCGCGACATCGACGGGGGCGGCCAGGGCACGGCGGCCCAAAGCCTCGATCTCCGCGACGACGGGGTTGGCGCCCTCGGCATCGTCCAGATGGCAGAAGGCGATGTCGGCGCCCTCCCGCGCGAACAGCAGCGCGATGGCGCGGCCGATGCCGCGGCTGCCGCCGGTGATGATGGCCACCTGGCCTGCCAATTGACCGCTCATGCCAGAAGCCTCCGCATCGCCGCGCTGAACTCCTCCGCGATGGCGAGGCTGTGGATGTGCCGCCCCGCCTCCACCACCGCACGCCCGCCGACTACCGTGGTCTTCACCGGGTTGGACTGGCCGCTGAACACCCAGGCATCCAGCAGCGCGTCACCGTCCCGGCCGGTGAGTGTCGGATGGCGCGTATCAAGTTCCACAAAATCCGCGCGCATCCCGGGCGCGATGGCACCGAGGCGCCGGCCGCTGGCCTGGGCGCCACCGGCGAGCGCGGCGTCGTAGAGCGCGCGGCCGGGATGCGGGTTTTGATCAACCGTGGCGACAGCTCGGGAAAAGTCGCGCAGGCGCTGGCTGGTCTCCAACTGGCGCAGCTCATCGCGGGGCGCGGTGCCGACATGGCTGTCCGTGCCGATGCCGAAGCGGCCGCCGGCAGCCAGGTAGCCGGGCAGCGCGAAGGTGCCATCGCCGAGCGAGGCCTCGGTGCTCGGGCACAGCCCGGCCACGGCGCCGGAACCCGCGAGGTCGGCAATTTCGGAAGCGTCCATATGCGTCGCATGAATCAGCACCCAGCGCGGGTCGAGCGGCGCATTGTCCAGCAGCCAGCGCACCGGGCGCGCGCCGGTGGCGGCCAGGCACTCCGCCACCTCCTTCGGCTGTTCGGCGGCGTGGATATGGATGGGGCCGGCGAAATCCTGCACGCCGCGCAGCAATTCGGGCGTCACCGCGCGCAGCGAATGCGGCGCGAGGCCAAGCGCCATCTGCGGGTCATCGCCGATCGCGGCGCGCGTCGCCTCCGCAATGGCGAGGAAGCCGTCGAGGTCGTTCAGGAAGCGCCGCTGCCCCTCATGTGGCGGCACGCCGAAGATGCCGCCATGGCGGTACAGGCTGGGCAGCATGGTCAGCCCGATGCCCGTGCGCCGCGCCGCCGCGATGTTGCGCAGCGCCATCTCGGCACGGTTGGCATAGGGCGTGCCGTCCGGCTGGTGGTGCAGGTAGTGGAATTCGCAGAGACCCGTGAAGCCGTGCTCCAGCAGTTCGACGTGCAGTTGCGCGGCGACGGCCTCCGCATCCTCGGGCGAAAAACGGCCGACGAAGCGATACATCGTCTCCCGCCAGGTCCAGAAACTGTCCTGGCCTTGCGGGCTGCGCCGTTCCGCGCCGCCGGCCATGGCGCGCTGGAAGGCGTGGGAGTGCAGGTTCGGCATGCCGGGCAGCACGGCGCCCGCCAGGCGGCGCGTGCTGCCGCGTGGGGTCGCGCCGGGCGTCACGGCGGTGATGAAGCCGGCGGCATCGGCCTCGATCAGCACATCCCGCGCCCAGCCTTGCGGCAGCAGCGCGGTGGTGGCGAGAAAGGATCGCGTCATGCGTCTCGCATGCCCTGTTGCGGCGCCTCGCGCAATGGGCGGGACCGGCCGGTGAAGGCGTGGCGGTCGCCCGGATAGGTCAGGCGCACGGCGGTCACCGCATCCGCGCCGCGCCAGCTTCGACGGTCCAGCACCAGGCAGGCGGCGCCCTCGGCGATGCCGAGCAGGGAGGCGGTGGCGGCATCGGCCGGGACGGCGCGGATGCGATGCTCGGCCTCCGTCCAGGGCACGCGGTCCAGCAGCCAGGATCCAGGGGGCAGCGCGTCGAAGGGCTCGGCGCGGGCTTCCGGCACGGCGTGCAGGCTGATCAGCCGGTCCTCCAGCGCCGCGGCGATGCCGCCCGCCTCATGCCGCACCGAGAGCGCCAGCACCCGCGCGCCGCGCGGCAGCGCGCCGAGCCGGGTGCGGTCCTCCGCCGTCGCGGCGCGCAGGGTGCGGGACAGCACGGCGTGGCGATGGCCGGGGCCGATGGTGGCGCGGAGGTCGGGGATGCCCAGCAGCGTCTCCTCCGCGCGGGGCTCCGCCACGAAGCTGCCGGCCTTGCGGCGGCGCACCACCAGGCCAGCGGTGACGAGATCCGCCAGCGCCCGGCTCGCCGTCATTCGCGCCACGCCATGTTCCGCCACCAGCTCCGCCTCCGATGGCAGGCGGTCGCCGGGGCGCAGCGCGCCGGAGAGGATGCGCGCCTCGATCTGGGCACGGATGGCGGCGTGGCGGGTCATGCGATTATGTCTAGACATAATACGCCCAAGCCGCAATGCTGGACGAAAGCCCCGGAGAGAACCGATGACCGATCCGCGCCGCCGCAACGCCCCCGCCATCCGCAGCCCGCGCGGGCTGGAACTGAGCTGCCGCCACTGGACCACGGAAGCGGCGATGCGGATGCTGATGAACAATCTGGACGACGAGGTGGCCGAGAAGCCGGGCGAACTGGTGGTCTATGGCGGCATCGGCCGCGCCGCGCGGGACTGGGACAGCTATGAGCGCATCATCGCCACGCTGAAGCGGCTGGAGGAGGACCAGACATTGTTGGTCCAGTCCGGGAAACCCGTCGGCGTGTTCCGCACCCATGCCGATGCGCCGCGCGTGCTGATCGCCAATTCCAACCTGGTGCCGCGCTGGGCGAATTGGGAGCATTTCTCCGAGCTCGATCGCAAGGGGCTGATGATGTACGGCCAGATGACCGCCGGGTCCTGGATCTATATCGGCAGCCAGGGGATCG
>NZ_JAUYTS010000186.1 GCF_030695085.1 Falsiroseomonas sp.
GCCAGCGCCGCCAGCACCGCCGCGCCGAAGGCCAGGCCGAAGCGCCGCGCCGGCGGCAACCCGCCCAGGACCTGTCCGAGCGGGTGACCAGGCGGCAGGCCGGGCGCGGCGGGGGTGGCGGTGAAGGACATGCTCCGGCCAACAGGTAGCGGGGCCTTGCCGGGCCCGCCAGGGGTGGAATGGCCGAGCCGGACCGCAGCGGCCCTGGCGCGGCCGGTCCGCTGCCGATATTGCTTGGATTGCTGCGGGGGCGGGCGGATGGGGAAGATGGTCGGTTCGGGATTGCTGGCTTGAAGATGCCCTCGGCTTCCGGGCGTCGTCCCGTGCCGCCGCCCTCGGATGCGCCGATTCCCTCGGCCGGGCCCGGCTTCGCCCCGCCGCCGCCCACGCCCGCCACGTCTGGGCTGCCACCGGATGGCGACACGCGATCCGACCCCCGATCCGACCCCCAGTCCGACCCCTGGTCCGATCCCTGGGCAGCGGGGACGGCGCCGCCTGACGCACCCGCTGGCGCGCCGCCACAGCAGCCGCGGCAACCCGCCCTGCGGCTGGCCCGGCGCTGGCGCTGGCCCTGGCCCTGGCAGCGCGCCAGCCGCCCGGCAGACGCCGCCGTGGCGCGGCTGCGGGCGCTTGGCCAGCCGGAGGCTTCGCCCCCCAACCCGGCACGCCCCGACCCGGCACCCCTTGACCCACCCGCCGGGGCCACCCCGGCCGCGGCGGCTTCCGGGCTGCCCTTCGGCGGCTTGCCGCCGCTGCGCGTGCCGATGCGGCCGCTGGTGGAGGGGTTGGGCGGATTGCTGCTGTTGGCGGCGCTGGACCGGGTGCTGACCGGCGGCAACGGCTTCGCGCACTACCCAGCCTCCCCCTTCATGCTGCCGGTGCTCTACGTCGCCGCCCGCTACGGGCTGGTGCCGGGCGTGGCCGTGGCGCTGGCCGCCGGGCTGCTGCGCATCGGCCTCGCGGTCTCCGCGGACCTCTGGACGCTGGGCGCCTGGGCGCTGCCGCTGTTCTGGCCACTGCTGGCCGCGTTGGTCGGCGGCTTCAGCGAATGGCATCTGCGCCGGCTGCGCGCGGCGGAGGATGCGGTCGCCGCCGCCGAACAGGACCGCGCCGCCATCGCGGAGGCGAATCAGCGCCTGGCGGAGCGGGCGCTGGAGCTGGATGCGCGGCTCGGCGCCCGGCTGCAGGCGACCACGGCGGTGTTCGAGGCGGCGCGCATGCTGGGTGGCGGGACGGAGGGTGTGATCCGCGGCGCCACCGGCCTGCTGCGCGCCGCCACCGGCTGCACCGCCTGTTCCTTCTGGCTGGCCGAGGACCGCACGCTGCACCTGGTGGCCGCCGAGGGCTGGCCGCAGCATGCCGACCCACCCCTGGCGCACACCATCCTGCCCGGCCCGCTGACCGATGCGATCGCCCAGGGTCGCGGCGCGCTGGTGGCGACACGCCTGGCCGATCGCCTGGCCTTGGGCGGGGAGGGGCTGCTGGCGGCGCCGGTGCTCTCGCCCTGGGACGGTTTCGTGCTCGGCATGGTCAAGATCGAGGATCTCGGCTTCGACGATCTCGGCCTCGAGACCATCGCGGCGCTGGAGGCCGCTGCCGGCTGGATCGGCGCGGCGCTGGCCGAGGCAAGGGCGCGGGAGGCGGCGGAGGCGGCCTCGGGCGGTGCTGGCAGCCCGGCCGGCATGGTGGCCGCCGGCGGGCTGATGGTGCCGGGCGAGGAAGCCTCCCGCGCCATTGCGGTGATGACCGGGCTGGCACGCCGCCTGGGCTTCGAACTGGCGCTGCTCTCGGCCGAGATTCCGGCCGGACCGCGTGGCGCCGCGGCGCTGGAGGCAACGCGCGCGGCGATGGCGGAAGCGTTCCGGGGATCGGACCTGCTGCTGGAATCGCGGCTTGAGGAACGCCGCCTGTCCATCCTGCTGCCCGGCGCCGCGGTGGCGGGGGCGGAAGCGGCGGCGGCCAGGCTGCGGGGATTGCTGGCGGAACGCGCACCCTCGGCCACCACCCAGGTGGTGGTCGGGGTGGCGCTGCTGCATGGCATGCAGGGCGGTGGCTGGCAGGTGGTGCGCCCCCATGGCTAGCCCGGTGCCGCCGTCGCCAGTCCCGGTTGCCGGCCCCCGCCGCCAGCCGCACGCGCTGGCGCCGGAAGGCGCGGCGTTGATCCTGGCCGGATTGGCGGCGGGGCAGGCGCTGGTGGTGGTGGCGCTGGCGCTGGGCTGGTGGCTGGCGGCGCTGGTCCTGCATCTCGGCTGCTGCCTGGCGCTGCTGCTGCGGCCCACGCCGCGGCCGGGTTTGCCGGGGTCCGCGCCGCCGGCGGGTCTGCTGCGCGCCGCGCCGCGGCTGGGTGAGGCAGGCTGGTCCGGCGCGGTGCTGCGGCTGCTGGGGGCGACCCTGCCGGTGCTCGGTCCGCTGGCCATGCTCGGGGCGCTGGCGGCGCTGGCGCTCGGCGTGCCGCGCCGGCTGCGCCGTGTCGCGCCAGCCCAGCCGGAGGACCCGCTGGATGCGCGGCTGGAGGCGATCGCCCAGGCGCGGGAGTTGCCGGAGGGGCTGCTGCTGGAATCGCTCGGCGATGTGCTGCGCTGGGGCCATGCACGGCAGAAGGCCTGCGCGCTGGAACTGGCGGCGGAGCCCGGCCGCTCCGGCGGTGCTGCCCTGCTGCGGCTGGCGCTGAGCGATGCCGATCCGGCGGTGCGGGCACGCGCCGAGCTGCTGCGCCCGCAGGTGGAACGCCGGCTGCTGGATGCCGCGGAGGCGCTGCGCGCCGGCGCCCGCGGCCAGTCCGGCGCCGCGGGTCGCACCGCGCAGCGCGCCCTGGCCCGTGCGCTGGACCGCGCCGCCTTCTCCGGCCTGCTGGAGCCACCCCGCGCCGCGGCCTGCCGGGCGGAAGCGGCCGAGCTGTGGCAGGCACTGGCCGAGGCTGCGACCAATGGCGGCGATGCCGAGGCCGAGGCGGCGCTCGGCCGGAATCTGCTGGCGCTCGGCGACCTGCCATCGGCAAGGCGGGCGCTGGAGGCGGCAGTGACGCGCGGGGCGGCGGGGGCCTGCGCCATTGGCTGGCTGGCCGAATGCCTGTTCCGGGCGCGCGACTTCGCGGCGCTGGAGGCGCTGGTGCTGCGCTGGCGCCCGCTGCTGGAAGCCGAGGCACGCCGCGCCGCCGTCACCGGCCCGCATGCCGCCGCCTGGCGCCTCTGGCTGGCGGAGGCGCCACGATGACCGGCCCGGACGCGCCAAGGATCGGGCCGGAGGAGGCGCTGGTGGCGGGCGCCTGGCTGGGGCCGGTGCTGGCGATGCTGGCCGGGCTGGCGCTGCTGGCGCTGCTGGGCGTGCAGGGAGAATTCCTCACCCTGCTCATCGTCGTGGCCCTGTCCCTGCTGGCGGGCGCGCCGGCGGCGGTGCTGGCGGCGCGGCGCGGCCTGGTCGGCTGGCCGCTGGGCCTGGCCACCGGCTGTGCCGGCCTGTCCGCATTCGCGCTGTTCCATGGGCTGGACGGGCTGCCGGTGGCGCAGGCGCTGGCCGCCGCGCTGGCCAGCGCGGCGCTGGCGCTGTTGTGGGTCGGGCTGGGGGTTGCCGCCGGATTTGGCCTGTCGCCGGTGCCGGGGCTGGCGATGGGGGCGCTGGCGGGGGTGGTGCTGGCCTGGCTGATCGGCGGGGTGGCGGGGGCGTTCGGGGGGCTTGCGCTGGGCGCCGCGCTGGCCGGCTTCCTGGCTGCCATGCCGGCCGCCACCGTGCCGGTGCGGCTGCGCCCGTGTGAGGCACGGGCGCTGGCCATCCAGGCCCTGGCCGGGCTGGCGCTGGCGCTGGCGGTGCTGGCCGGGCCGTTCTCGGCCTATCTGCTGGACGGGCCCGTCATGGTGGTGACGCTGGCGCTGCTCGCCGCCTTGCCCGGCCTGCTGCTGCTCGCGGCCTCCCGCGGGGTGGCGCCGCTGGCGCTGGCCACCGGGTTGCTCGGCCTCCAGGCGTTGGCGGTGGCGCTGGGGCTGGTGGTCGGCGGGGCGCCGGCGGCGGCAGGATGGGTGCCGGCGGAGGCGCTGGGGGATTACCGCCTGGCGCTGCTCGGCGCCGGCTTCCTGCCGGTCTTTGCCGCGCTGGTGGCGGCGTTGCTCGGGCGCCAGGTGCTGGGCGCGGTCTTGGCGGCGCTGCTGCTGGCCGTACTATCCGCTGTGCTGGGGCCGCTGCTGGGGCTGGTGCAGCCGGGGCTGGGACCGTTCGGCGCCCTGGCCGCGCCGGTTCTGGCCACCGGATTCGCCTTCTGGCTGCTGGCTCGGGGAGAAGCGTGATGGATCTGCTGCTGGCGATCGACCAGGGCACCACCTCCACCCGGTCCATCCTCCATGGGCCGGACCTGGCGCCGCGCGCCAGCGCGCAGCTTGCGCTGCCGCAGCATTTTCCGGCGCCCGGCTGGGTGGAGCATGAGCCGGAGGACATCTGGACGGCGACGCTGGCCACCATGCGCGATGCGTTGGCCCAGGGGGAGGCCCAGGGTGGCGCGACGGCGAAGGATCTGGCCGGCATCGGCATCACCAACCAGCGCGAGACGACGCTTCTGTGGGACCGACGCAGCGGGCGGGCCATTCATCGCGCCATCGTCTGGCAGGACCGCCGCACCGCCCCGCATTGCGCCCGGCTGGCGGCGGAGGGCGCAGGCGGGCTGATCGCGGAACGCAGCGGCCTGCTGCCGGACCCGTATTTCTCCGCCACCAAGCTCGCCTGGCTGCTGGACAATGTGGGCGGCGCGCGGGCGGCGGCGGAACGCGGCGACCTCGCCTTCGGCACGGTGGACAGTTTCCTTCTCTGGCGGCTGACCGGCGGGCGGGTGCATGCGACGGACGCCACCAATGCGGCGCGCACCATGCTGTTCGATATCCGGCGCGGCTGCTGGGATGACGATTTGCTGAAGCTGTTCGGCATTCCGGCGGCGGTGCTGCCGGAGGTGCGCGACAACGCGGCCGAATTCGGCAGCACGGAACCCGGCCTGCTCGGCGCCGCCGTGCCGGTGCGCGGCATGGCGGGGGACCAGCATGCGGCGATGCTCGGCCAGGCCTGCTTCGCGCCAGGCATGGTGAAATCCACCTATGGCACCGGCTGCTTTCTGCTGCTGAACACCGGGGACGTGGCGGTGCCCTCGAAGAACCGGCTGCTGACGACGCTGGCCTGGCAACTGGGCGGGCAGCGCACCTATGCGCTGGAAGGCGCCATCTTCATCGCCGGCGCGGCGGTGCAATGGCTGCGGGACGGGCTCGGCATCATCCAGGACGCGGCCGAGAGCGGGCGGCTGGCGGCGCAGGCGGACCCGGCGCAGGCGGTGTACTTCGTGCCGGCCTTCACCGGCCTTGGCGCGCCGCATTGGGATGCGGCGGCGCGCGGCGCCATTTTCGGCCTGACCCGCAACACCGGCCCGGCCGAGATCTGCCGCGCGGCGCTGGAAGCGGTGGCCTTCCAGACCCGCGACCTGGTGGAGGCGATGCAGGCGGATTGGGGCGATCAGGCCCAGACGGTGCTGCGCGTGGATGGCGGCATGACCGCATCTGACTACGCCATGCAGGCGCTGGCCGACCTGCTCGGCGCGCCGGTGGATCGGCCGGAGGTGCAGGAGACCACGGCGCTTGGTGCGGCCTACCTCGCGGGCCTGCAGGCCGGGCTGCTGCCGCCGCCCGGCCCGGCCGTCGCGCATTGGCGGCTGGACCGCCGCTTCCAGCCCGCCATGCCGCGCGCCGAGGCCGACCGGCGCCATGCCGGCTGGCAGGATGCGGTGCGCCGCGTGCTGACATGAGGGAAACGGCATGAGCGTGCTGGCCGAGCTGGGCCTCGCGCCCGTCATCAACGCCGCCGGCACCGTCACCCGGCTTTCGGGCGGCATCCTGGCGCACGAGGTCAGCGCCGCGATGGCGGAGGCCGCGGGCGCCTGCTTCGACATGCTGGAGGTGCAGGCCGCGGCCAGCCGGGCAATCGGCGCGGCCACGGGGGCGGAGGCCGGCATCGTCACCGGCGGCGCCTCTGCCGCGCTGCTGCTGGGGGCGGCCGCCTGCCTCGCGGGGCTCGATCCGGTGGCGATGAACGCGCTGCCGGCGGCGGGCGCGCGCTGCGAATTCATCATCAGCCGCAGCCAGCGCAACATGTATGACCGGGCGCTGGAGGTGGCGGGCGGGCGGATTGTCGAGGTCGGCATCCCGGATCGCTTTTCCGGTGCCGGGGTGCGCGATGCCTCGGTGGGGGAAATGGCGGCGGCGATCGGGCCGCGCACCGCGGCGGTGTTCTGGGTGGCGCAGCCCTGGTCCGAGCCGTCGCTGGCCGAGGTGGTGCGCGTGGCGCATGCGGCCGGGGTGCCGGTGCTGGTGGATGCCGCGGCGCAGCTTCCCCCCCTCGCCAATCTGCGTGGCTTCCTGGAAGCGGGCGCGGACCTGGTCGCGTTTTCCGGCGGCAAGGCGATTGGCGGGCCGCAGGCGAGTGGCATCCTCGCCGGGCGGCGGCCTTTGGTGGCCAGCGCGCTGCTGCAGATGCTGGACCTGGATGTGCCGGACCAGCAGTTCCGCCTGCCGCCGGAATTCGCCGGCAACACCGCGCTGCCCTTCCTGCCACGGCACGGCATCGGCCGGTCCTGCAAGGCGGGGAAGGAGGAGGTGGTGGGGCTGCTGGTGGCGCTGCGCCGCTTCGTGGCGGAGGGCGATGCCGCCCGCCAGGCCCGTATGCTGGCGCGGCTTCAGGCGGTGCAGGCGGCGATGGGCGAAGTGCCGTCCGAGATCATGGATGGCCCGACGCCCCTGCTGCTGCTGCGCTGCCAGGACGCGACCGCGGCCGCGCGGATGGAAGCGGCGTTGCGGGTGCGGCGGGTGCATGTGAACCAGGGGCGGATGCGGGATGGCGTGCTGGTGGTGCATCCGGCGGCGCTGGCGGAGGCGGATCTGGTGCCGCTCGGCCAGGCGCTGGCGGCGGCCTTCGCCAGCCCGGACAAAGCCGGGTAGGATGCGCGCGATGACACGCCGGGAGACTTCCGCCATGCGGCCTGCCCTGTTCGCGCTTCTCGCCCTGGCACTGGCTGGCTGTGCGGAACTGCGGCAGCCGCCGCCTGCCGCCCGGATTCCCGCCGTGCTCGGCGCCGGCAGCGCGGACCCGCTGCGCGATGCGGTGGGACAGGCGGCGCTGGCCTATGCCGATGGCGGGCGATCGCTCAACAACGACCCGGCCGCCATGGCCCGCGCCGCGGCGCAGGTGGAGATGCTGACGGCGGAATTCATGCGCGACCTGCGCTGGGCGCCGCTGCCCGCCGGCGTGGTGTTCGAACTGCGCGGCGCCCGGGTGGAAGGCCGCGCCGCGCTCGGCATCCGCGCCGGGGCCGATCCGGATGAAGTGGTGCGGGCGCTGGCGGCCGCGCATGTCGCGCTGGCGCGCGGCGACCGGGAGGCGGCGGAAGCGGCCCTGAGCCCTGCGCTGTTCGAGCCGGGCGGGGCGGGAACGATGGCCTTCCTCAGCCGCCCCGGGCCGTTGCCACAGGGGCGCATCGCGACGTCGCTGGCGCGTGACGAGGTGGACCGCCTGGCGCGCAGCCGCGTCGGTGGCCTGACCGGGGCGCTGGACCCGCAGGCCGGCTGGGTGAACCCGGAGCCGGGGCGGGGCCTGGGGATCGGGCCGCGCTGAGAGCCCGGGATCGCAACCTGCGCCCGGATGCGGGCGCCGGCGCTTGAGGCGGTTGGAGCTATATCAGTCCTTCGCTATGACCTTCACATAGCTGCCGGGCGCATCGCCGAGCCCGGGATCGGCGGGCGGGCGGGCGGGGACCATGGTCTTGTCCAGCGCCAGTACCCAGCGCTGCCAATCCGGCCACCAGGACCCGGCGAGTTCCGTGGCCCCCTGGAACCATTCATCCGGGTCGGCCGGCAGGCTGGTATTCACCCAATGGCTGTACTTGCCCGAATCCGGCGAGTTCACCACGCCGGCGATGTGGCCGGAGGCGGCCAGGACGAAGCGGGTCTTGCCGCCATAGATCTGCGTGGCGCGATAGGTGGATTTCCACGGCGCGATATGATCCTCCCGCGTCGAGATCAGGTAGCTCGGTACCTTGATCTTCCGCAGGTCGATCTTCACCCCGTCCAGCTCGATCGCGCCGGGGTCGAAGGCGGGCTTCACCAGGTCGTTCTGCTGGTACATGCGGCGCAGGTAGAAGCTGTGCATCTTCGCCGGCATGCGGGTGCTGTCGTCGTTCCAGTAGAGCAGGTCGAAGGGAAACGGCTCCTGCCCCAGCAGGTAGTTGTTCACCACGAAGGACCAGATCAGGTCGTTGGCGCGCAGCATGTTGAAGGTGGTCGCCATCTCCCGCCCTTCGAGGAAGCCCTTCTTCGACATCTTCTCCTCGATGCCGAGCAGCTGTTCCTCATCGATGAAGACGCCGAGTTCGCCGGCTTCCTCGAAATCCGTCATGGTGACGAAATAGGTGGCGGATTTGATGCGCGTATCCTTGCGCGCCGCCATATGGGCCAGGGTGCAGGCCAGCAGCGTGCCGCCCAGGCAGTAGCCGATGGCGTTGACGGATTTCTCCCCCGTCGCGGCCTCGATCGCATCCAGCGCCGCGTAGGGGCCTTCGCGCATGTAGTCCTCGAAGCCCTTGTCGGCGAGGTGCTCGTCCGGATTGACCCAGGAGACGACGAACACCGTATGCCCCTGCTCCACAGCCCAGCGAATGAAACTGTTCTTGGGGCGCAGGTCGAGGATGTAGAACTTGTTGATCCAGGGCGGCAGGATCAGCAGCGGCCGCTTCAGCACCTTGTCCGTGGTGGGCGTGTACTGGATCAGCTCCATCAGCGCGTTGCGATGCACCACCTTGCCCGGCGTGACCGCGATATTCTCGCCGACCTTGAACTTGCTGTCGTCGGTCATGCGGATGCGGAGGTTGCCCTTGCCGCGTTCCAGATCGGCCAGCAGGTTGGACAGACCCTTCAGCAGGTTCTCCCCGCCCGTCTCCGCGGTGCGGCGCAGCACTTCCGGATTGGTCATCAGGAAGTTGGACGGGCTCATCGCATCGACGAATTGCCGGGTGTAGAAATCCACCTTCTGCGCCGTCTTGTTGTCCAGCCCCTCCGCGCCCTGCACCACATTGGTGAAGTAGCGGGCGGAGAGCAGGTAGGACTGGCGGATGAAGTCGAAGACCTCATTCTCCCGCCACGCATCATCCTTGAAGCGCTTGTCGCCCTTCGTCTCCTCGATCACCGGGGGGGTGGGGGCGCCCATCATGCGGCGCGCGGTGTTCTGCCAGAGGGTCAGGTAGTCCTGCCAGAAGCCGATCTGCGCCTGCACCAGCCGGGCCGGGTTGGCCATCAGCCGCGTCGTCATGTCGAGGAAGGCGGAGCCGATATGCAGCGGGTCCGGGCTGCTGGCGGGTGCACCCTCCGCCTGGCGCTTCAGGAAATCACCGACGATGCGCTGCCCGCGCTCCGCCACATCCGCCATGGTGCGGCTGACCAAAGCGGGGTCCGGCAGGCGGAAGCTGGCCGGATCGGTGCCGTTCGGCCGCGCCTGCCCCGCGGCCTCACGCGCCGCGGTGCCCCCGGCGGTGCCTTCATCGCCCTTCGCCCCGCCCGCCTTGGCTGCGCCCGCCTTGGCTTCGCCCGCACCCGAATCCTGCGCCATGCGCCCGCATTCCCCTGAAATCGCCGCCCGTCGCCCGCTTGGGTGAGTCTTCCCGCCGAACCCTCGCCTTGGTGCTTTCGCCGGCAGGTGGTTCGGGCTAACCCTCGGCGCGCGAAGGATTGGGAAGCCATGCACCCGCGCGTCGGACGCCACGGGAAACACTGCGAGGGTAAAGGCCGGATGCCGGGTGATCAAGCGCGGCCCGCAGGCGTGCCCGCCGTTACCCTGATACTGGCCGGCTGCGCCGCGTTGCTGGCCGGTTGCAGCGGTGGCGTGCCGCCGGATCTCGACCCCCGCCTCTGGTGGCGCAATGTCAGCGGCGGCTATCTGGAGGGGCGGGAGCCGCCACCGGGCCGCGATGCGCCCTACCCCAACCTGGCCACCGTGCCGGCCCGTCCCGTGCCGCCGACCGCGGCGGAGCGTGCGGCGCTGACCGCCGCGCTGGCCGCGGATCGTGACGGTTCGCTGACCGTGAGGACCGGCCCGGCTGCCTCCGCGACCACGGGCACCCGGCCGCCGGCACCGCCGGTCCTGGCCGCCATGCCGATGATCCGGCTGGAGCCGGTGCCCGCGCCGGCAGCGCCCGCCGTCGCGGCACCGCCTGTCTCCGCCACGCCCGCGCCGGCCGCGCAGCCCGTTCCCGGACTCCCGGCGCCTTCGCCGCAGGTCATTCCGCCGCCGCTGTCCGGCCCGCCGCCGGCGCCGATGGGCGACCTGCTGGCGCCGCCACCGCCGCCGGGCGCGGATCTGCTGGCGCCTCGCGGCAACTGAACCCTTCCGCTATCCTGCCCTTCCTCCACCCCCGGCTTCCCTTCACAACCCCCGGCTTCCCTTCACGCCACGGACCCGACGCACATGACCGAGGAGTTCCACCGCATCCGGCGCCTGCCGCCCTATGTCTTTGCCGAGGTGAACTCGGCCAAGGCCAAGGCACGTGCAGCCGCCGAGGACATCGTGGATCTCGGCATGGGCAATCCGGACAGCCCGACGCCGCCGCATATCGTGGCCAAGCTGGTGGAGGCGGTGGCCGACCCGCGCACCCATCGCTACAGCGCGTCGAAGGGCATCCCCGGGCTGCGCAAGGCGCTGGCGGGCTATTACGACCGCCGCTTCAAGGTGAAGCTGGACCCGGAGACGGAGGTGGTGGCCACGCTTGGCTCGAAGGAGGGCCTGGCGAACCTGGCGGCCGCCATCACCTCGCCGGGCGATACCATCCTGGTGCCGAACCCGTCCTATCCGATCCACCAGTTCGGCTTCGTCCTGGCTGGTGCCTCCGTGCGGTCCATCCCCTGCACGCCGGATGATGAGATGCTGGCGGCGCTGGACCGTGCCGTGCGGCATTCCGTGCCGAAGCCCACCGCGCTGATCGTGAATTTCCCGTCGAACCCGACGGCGATGCTGGCCGACCTGTATTTCTACAAGCAGATCGTCGATTTCGCGCGGAAGCACGAGATTTTCATTCTTTCGGATCTCGCCTACGCGGAAATCTACTTCGGCAGCAACGTGCCGCCTTCCATCCTGGAAGTGCCGGGGGCGAAGGATGTGGCGGTGGAATTCACCTCCATGTCCAAGACCTACAACATGCCGGGCTGGCGCATGGGCTTCGCCGCCGGCAATCCGCGGCTGGTCTCGGCGCTGACGCGGGTGAAGTCCTACCTGGATTACGGCGCCTTCGCACCGATCCAGATCGCCGCCGCCGCCGCGCTGAACGGGCCGCAGGATTGCGTGCAGGAGATGCGCGACCTGTACCGCGAACGCCGCGACGTGATGGTGAAGGGCCTGGCTTCCGCCGGCTGGCAGGTGCCCTCGCCGGAGGGGTCGATGTTCCTCTGGGCGCCGATCCCGGACCGCTTCAAGCATCTGGGCTCGGTCGATTTCGCCAAGCTGCTGCTGGCCAAGGCGAAGGTCGCTGTCGCGCCGGGCATCGGCTTCGGTGAGCATGGCGATGGCCATGTCCGCATCGCGCTGGTGGAAAACAGCCAGCGCATCCGCCAGGCGATGCGCGGCATCAAGACCTTCCTGACCGCCGACAATGCCGGGCCGGTCGAGACCCCCATCGAGACCCCCGACGCGGCCTGACAATCTGATTGGATATTCTGACATGACCAAGCCGCTTTCCGTCGCGGTCGCCGGCCTCGGCACGGTGGGCGCCGGCGTGCTGACGCTGCTGCGCGACAATGCCGCGACCATCACGGCCCGCGCCGGGCGGCCGATTGCCGTCACCGCCGTCTCCGCCCGCGACCGCACGCGCGATCGCGGCGTCTCCATCGCCGGGCTGCGCTGGTACGACGACGCGGTGGCGCTCGCCCATGATCCGAATGTGGATGTGGTGGTGGAGGCGATTGGCGGGTCCGAAGGCCAGGGCGCGGATCTGGTGCGCGCGGCGCTGGCCGCCGGCAAGCCGGTGGTCACCGCCAACAAGGCGCTGCTGGCCATCCATGGCGCGGAGCTGGCCGATCTCGCCGAATCGAAGGGCGTCGCCCTGGCCTATGAGGCCGCGGTGGCCGGCGGCATCCCGGCCATCAAGGCATTGCGGGAGGGGCTGGCGGCGAATGACATCACCCGCGTGCTCGGCATCCTGAACGGCACCTGCAACTACATCCTGACCCAGATGCGCGAGCGCGGCATCGAATTCGCCCAGGCGCTGAGCGAGGCGCAGAAGCTTGGATACGCGGAAGCCGACCCGGCCTTCGACGTGGATGGCATCGATGCCGCGCACAAGCTGGCGATCCTGGCCGCACTGGCCTTCGGCCGCCCGGTGGATTTCGACGCGGTGCATGTGGAGGGCATCCGCGCCATCTCCGCGCTGGATATCAAGCTGGCGGAGGAACTGGGCTACCGCATCAAGCTGCTCGGCATCGCCCGGCGCACCGAAGCGGGGATCGAGACGCGGATGCACCCCTGCATGGTGCCGGTGGCGCACCCGATCGCGCGGGTCGATGGGGTGTTCAACGCGGTGGTGGCGGAAGGCGATTTCGTCGGCCGCATCGTGCTGGAAGGCCGCGGCGCCGGGGCCGGGCCGACGGCGAGCGCCATCTGCGCCGATCTGATCGATGTGGCGCGTGGCCGCACCACGCCGGTCTGGGGCGTGGCGGCGCGGGACCTGTCCCACGCGCCCAGCCTGCCGATGTCGCAGCGCGTCGGCGCCTATTACCTGCGGCTGATGGTGGTGGACCGCCCCGGCGTCATCGCCGATGTCACCGCGGCATTGCGCGACCACCACATCAGCCTGGAATCCATGCTCCAGCGCGGCCGGGCGCCGGGCGAGGCGGTGCCGGTGGTGGTGACCACACATGATTGCGAGGAAGCCCAGATGCGCGCCGCCATTGCCCGGATCGAGGCGCTGGAAGCCGTGCTGGAGACGCCGGCGATGATCCGCATCGAGGCGCTTTAGCGTATAGTCCCTTTCCGCCGCCCCCGGTTCCGGGCCACAACTCCCGCTTGGCCGGTGGGCGGCAACTGCCTATCGCCTTGAGCCGGAGGATGCCAACTTGTCCGAGACCACGCCGCAAACCGACCGCCAGGTCCATGTCGATCGCAACCTGGCCCTGGAACTGGTCCGGGTGACGGAGGCCGCGGGCCTGGCCGCCAGCCGCTGGATGGGCCGCGGCGACAAGAACGCCGCCGATGGCGCCGCCGTGGAAGCCATGCGCCGCGCCTTTGACACCGTCGCGATCTCCGGCACCGTGGTGATCGGCGAGGGTGAGATGGACGAGGCGCCGATGCTCTATATCGGCGAGAAGGTCGGGCTTTACGCCAAGACCGGTGGTGGCCCGGAGGTGGATATCGCGGTGGACCCGCTGGAGGGCACCACCATCACGGCCAAGGGCGGCCCCAACGCCATGGCCTGCGTGGCACTCGCCCAGAAGGGCGGCTTCCTGCACGCGCCGGATGTCTACATGGACAAGATCGCGGTCGGCCCCGGCCTGCCGGATGGCGTGGTGCATCTGGATGCCTCGGTCGAGGAAAACCTCGCCAACCTGGCCAAGGCCAAGGGCCGCAGCATCAACGACCTGGTCGTCTGCCTGCTGGACCGCGACCGGCACAAGGAAATCGTGAAGCGCTGCCGGGCCGCCGGCGCGCGCATCATGATGATCCCGGATGGCGATGTCTCGGGCGTGGTGGCGGTGTCCCAGCTTGATACCGGCGTGGACATCTATCTCGGCAGCGGTGGCGCGCCGGAGGGTGTGCTGGCGGCCGCGGCGCTGCGCTGCATCGGCGGGCAGATGCAGGGGCGGCTGATCTTCGAGAGCGAGGACCAGATCATCCGCGCCAAGGAGATGGGCATCACCGATGCCAGCCGGATCTATTCGATGGAAGACATGGCCAAGGGCGACGTGATGTTCGCCGCCACCGGCGTGACCACCGGCCCGATGCTGCGCGGCGTGCGCGACTTCGGGAAGGGGGCCATCACCCACTCCATCGTCATGCGCTCGAAGTCCGGCACCGTTCGCTACGTCGAGGGTCACCACAACTTCGCGCTGAAGCCCGCGGCCTTCGCCGGTTGAACGAGGGTCCCGCCCTTTTGGGCGCCCCTGGTGCCCCCGGCGCCCTTTTGGGCGCCCCTGGCGCAGAGGTCGCGTTGGGTGTGGCGCGCAGTGCGCTCGGCCGGCGCTGGATCTGGCGGCAGGGCGATGCGCGCACCGGGCTTGGCATCGCGCAGCGCCTGGCGCTGCCCGAACTGGTCGGGCGGCTGCTGGCGGCGCGCGGCGTGGGGGTGGAGGCGGCGGCGGATTTCCTGGAGCCGACGCTCCGCGCCCTGATGCCGGACCCCTCCACCCTGCGGGACATGGATGCGGCGGCGTCCCGCCTGGCGGATGCGGCGCAGGCCGCGGAACAGGTGGTGGTGTTCGGGGACTATGACGTGGATGGCGCCTGTTCCGGGGCGCTGACCGTGCGGCTGCTGCGCGAACTCGGCGCCCGCGTCACCCATTACGTGCCGGACCGGATCACGGAGGGCTACGGCCCCAATGCGCGCGCCATCGCCACGCTGTGCGACCGCGGCGCCACGCTGATCGTCACGGTGGATTGCGGCATCGCGGCGGAGGTGGCGCTGGAGGCGGCGCGTGGCCGGGCGGATGTGGTGATCCTGGACCACCACAAGGCAGAAGGCCCGGTGCCCCGGGTGCGCGCCGCGGTCAATCCGAACCGGCTGGACTGCACCAGCGGCCTCGGCATGCTTTGTGCCGCAGGCGTCGCCTTCCTGGCGGGCGTGGCCACGGTGCGGGAGATGCGGCGGCGCGGCGCCTTCGCGACCCGGCCCGAACCGAAGCTGCTGGAATTGCTGGATCTGGTGGCGTTGGCCACCGTGTGTGACGTGATGCCGCTGACCGGGCTGAACCGCGCACTGGTGGCGCAGGGGCTGAAGGTGATGGCCCGCCGCGGCCGCGCCGGGCTCTCGGCGCTGCTGGACGTGGCGATGGCGAAGGATGCGCCCACCGCGCATACGCTGGGCTTCCTGCTCGGCCCGCGCATCAACGCCTCCGGCCGCATCGACGAAAGCGACCTCGGGCTGCGCCTGCTGCTGGAGGACGACCCGCTGGAGGCCCGCGCCATGGCGGAGAAGCTGGATGCGGTGAACAAGCGGCGGCAGGAGGTGGAGGCCGATGTGCTGACAGCCGCCATGGCCGAGGCCGAGCGTCAGGCGCTGCATGGCCACCCGGTGCTGCTGGTGGTCGGCGAGGGCTGGCACCCCGGCGTGGTCGGCATCGTCGCCGGCCGGATGAAGGAAAAGTACAACCGCCCGGCCTGCGTCGCCGGGTTGAACAACGGGCTGGCCAAGGGATCGGGCCGGTCCGTCGCCGGGGTGGATCTGGGCGCCGCCATCATCGCCGCGCGCCAGGCCGGGCTGCTGGAGACCGGCGGCGGGCATGCCATGGCGGCGGGATTTTCATTCCTGGCGGCGCGCGAGGGGGAGTTTCATTCCTTCCTGGATGAGCGCCTGTCCCATGCCGCGGAACTTCCGGGCGCCGCGGACCTGGCGGTGGAAGGCTCGATCGCCGTTTCGGGCGCAACGGTCGAGGTCGCCAGCCAGATCTCCCGCCTCGCCCCCTTCGGCGCCGGCAATGACGAGCCGGTTTTCGTGCTGTCCCGCGCCCGGGTGGTCCGCGCGGACCGGGTGGGCAAGGAAGGCGGCACCATCCGCGCCTTCCTGGAAGGCGAGGGCGGCAGTGGGCGCCTGAAGGCCATCTGCTTCCGCGCCAAGGAAGGCCCGCTGGCGGCGGCCCTGCTCGGAGGGGGTTCACTGCATCTGGCGGGCCACCTGCGCGCCGAAAGCTGGAATGACAGCGTGACCGCCAGCTTCCATGTGGTGGATGCGGCCCCGGTCTCCTGAGGCCCGGTCTCCTGAGGCCCGATCACCTGATCCGTCACAGGCCGTAACAGGACCGCCCTTGAACCCGGGCGCCCGGCGGGCAACATGACGGCGTATGGAACCGCATCGCCACCCGCCCGTGCTGGACATGACGCCTGAGGGCGAATTCCGGCAGCCGCCGACTCCGCCGCAGCCGGGCCTGCTGGATCGTATCCTGGCGCGCGTCGGCGGCGTCGCGCTGCTGGTGGCGCTGATCTCCGGCGGGCTGGTGCTGGCGGCACTCGCCGTGCTGTTCGTCGGGCTGATCCTGCCGGTGCTGCTGGTGGCCGGGCTGATCGGCGCCGGGTCCATCTGGTGGCGCCTGCGCCGGGCCCGTCAGCAGGGGCGGCCCGTCTTCGTCGTGATGCGGCGCTGAGCCGCCCGCCGTTCCGCATCGAGACGGATCGGCTCTATGAGGTTTCCCCCCGCGGCACCCCCTGGACCGAAGGCGACCCGGCCGAGGCCGCCGCCCGTCTTCGGCGAATGCGCTGGCTGTTCGGCATCGGGCTTGCCATCAATGCGGTGACCTGGACCGCCTCCGGCGCCGCCTTCGTGCTGGGCGGGCCGAAATGGGGCGCGGGGTTCGGGCTGCTGGCGGTGCTGACGGCGCCGCTGCTGGGCCTGCCGGCTTTGGCCGAGGCCGCGGCCCGGCAGCGCGCCCGGCGCCGGCACCGCAGCCGGGCGCCGGATTTTCCGCGCGGGTGATCAGGCGGCTTCGGACAGGCTGACGGTCGCCACCGCCTCCGCCAGCAACCGGAAACTCTCCTGCCGCGCCTTCGCGTCGTGGCACGGCGTGAGCACCGCCATCTCCTCCACCCCATGGGCCGTGGCCAGCGCGGCCAGCCTGGCGGCGACCTGTTCCGGGGCGCCGACCAGGGCGCGAGCGCGCATGCGTTCGATCTTCGCGGCTTCCTCCGGGGTCAGGGCGTAGGCCTCGGCCTCCTCGACGGATGGCAGGGGCGGGTAGATGCCGCGGTCGCGCGAAAGGCGCCAGATGGCGCGGGACCGGAAGTGGCGGAACGCCTCCGCCTCCGTGGCGGCGGTCAGGGCGTAAACCGCAACGACACCCTGCGGCTTGGCCAGCCGGCCCGGTACCCCGGGATGCGGCCGGAAGCCCTCATGGTACAGGGCCATCGCCTCCTCGCTGCCACGGCCATCGGTGATGAAGTGAGCAAAACAGTAGGGCAGGCCGAAATAGGCGGCGAGCTGGGCGCCGAAATCCGAACTGCCGAGAATCCACACCTCCGGCCGCGTCGGGATGGTCGGGTTGGCGGTGACCATGCGGAAGGGATGGCTTTCCGGCAGCCCGTCGCCGAGCCAGCCCATCAAATCCTGCACCTGCTGCGGAAAACGATCCGCCGCCGCGGCCGCATCCGGGTTCAGCGCATAGGCGGTGCGGCCATCCGAGCCCGGCGCGCGGCCGACGCCGAGATCGATGCGGCCAGGGGCGATCGATTCCAGAACGCGGAACTGTTCCGCCACCTTCAGCGCGGAATAATGCGGCAGCATCACGCCCGCGGTGCCGATGCGGATGCGCCGGGTGGTCGCCGCGATCGCCGCCGCCAGCACCTCCGGCGCCGTGCCGGCGTGGGAGGCGCTGTTGTGGTGTTCCGCCAGCCAGTAGCGGCGATAGCCCCATTCATCCGCCAGCCGGGCGAGCGCCAGCGTCTCCCGGATCGCGTCATCGGCGCCGCGGCCGGAGGCGATGGTCGATTGGTCGAGAATGGACAGCGCAAGCGGCATCATGGACCCTCCGTTGCCGTAACCTGGGGCCTGCGCCCCCGCACGTCGAGGTGGCCGATGACGGACGAGGATTTCATGCGGCACGCCATCGCCTTGTCGCGCCGCGGCATGGCGGGCGGCGCGGGTGGCCCCTTCGGCGCGGTGGTGGTGCTGGAGGGCCGGGTGGTGGCGGAGGGCTGGAACCAGGTGACCAGCACCCTCGACCCGACGGCGCATGCCGAGATCGTCGCCATCCGCCGCGCCTGCACCGCACTCGGCCGCTTCGACCTGCGCGGCGCCACGGTGTTCACCAGCTGCGAGCCCTGCCCCATGTGCCTGGCGGCGCTGTACTGGTCGCGCTGCGACCGCGTGGTCTATGCGAATAACCGGGTGCAGGCGGCGGGCATCGGCTTCGACGATGAATTTCTCTACCAGGAAATCCCGAAGCCGATCGCGGCGCGCAGCCTGCCGATGCAGCGCCTGCTGGCGGAAGAGGCGCTGGAGGTCTTTGCCGAATGGACCGGAAAGCCGGACCGGGTGGCCTATTGAGGCACCCGCCGCAGGATCCGGAGCCGCCGCAGAATGGCGAAATAGACGCTGTCGATCAGGGCGAGAAGCGGGTCGCGAGACGTCGGGAACATGGTGTGTGATCCTCCTTGGTCGCGGAGGCATGATGCGGTGGCGATCCCTAGCGCCGGCTTAAAATGTCTCATGAAATGACCGAAATCTCGCAGCCTGGTGCGGCGCTGTCGGCGCGTTTGACGGCCGTTGCGATTGCGGGGGTAAATATTCTTTCTTGTGGAATGATTCCAGCAGCATACCGAATTGGCACGCTCGTTGCTGTTGCTCTTCGCGCAGCAATGTCGCTGGCAATGAGGACCATACGAAATGTTCAGGAACATTCTTGGCGCGACGGTGGGCGCCATGGCCCTTCTGGGCGTGTCCGCCGCCCAGGCGCAGCCGGTCAATTTCAACATCGTCTCTGGCGGCTTCACCATCGGCTCGGGCTACGGCACCGGCGTCGGGCAGCTCGACGCCACCTTCGTCGACCTGGTGACCCCGCAATCCTTCAGCCTGAGCCTCGGCCAGACCCAGTCCTTCCTGTTCGGCCGGGTTACCCTGAACGAGACCTGCATCAACCCGTCTCTGTTCTGCGGCGGCCTTGCCGGCCTGCTGACGAATGAGACGGACAACCTCGATGTCGTCGCCAGCCTCACCTTCACCAGCCCACTGGCGCAGGTGGTGCAGGTGGTCGCCGCCACCGGGGCCTTCACCGGCCCCGTCAATGACTTCCTGGAGAACATCCCCGGCGTCCGCATCACCGATTTCTTCATCGACTTCGCGCCGGTCACCGTCAATTTCGGCGTTGGGGGCACCTTCGTGGTCGATATCGGTGACATGTACTTCGCGACCAATGGCTCGATCACCAATGGCGCCAACGTGACCCTGACGGCGGTGCCGGTGCCGGAGCCGGCCTCCCTCGCGCTGTTCGGCGCCGGGCTGCTCGGCCTCGGCATGGTGCGCCGCCACGCCGCGCGCCGCGCCGCGCTGGCCTGAACGGCCGGACCCAGGCGCGGCGGTTCGGACCTCCCCCCGAACCGGCCGCGCCTATCCCGCCACCCGCCCGAAGATCGCCGTCAGCACCGCGAACAGCACGCCGCCGACCAGGAAGCCGACCAGCGTGCCGTTCATCCGCACATATTGCAGGTCGCGGCCGACGCGCAGCTCGATCTTCTCCGTCACCGTCGCGGTGTCCCAGTTCCGCACCACACCGGCGATGAAATCCGAGAGCTTGGTCCGGGCACGCGGCAGCAGGGCGATCAATGCGCGTTCGGCACCCTTGTTCAAACGCTCCCGCGCCGCCGGATCTTCCGCCAGCATGGTGCCGAGATTGCCGAGCGCCGCCTGCAGCGCCTGCACGGTGCGGCCATTCGGGTTCGCCGCATCCGCCTCCAGCGCCGCGCGCAGCCTTCCCCAGATATCGCCAAGCCAGGCGGCGACGGCGGGGTGGGCCAGCGCCTCCCGCAGCGCACGGCCGACGGCCGCGGCGCGGTCCGGGTCGGTCTCCAGCCTGGTGATCTCGGCGCGGATCCAGGCCTCGAAGGCAGCGCGGAGGTCGCTGTCGCCGGGCTGCACCCGGTCCAGCTCGGCATTCAGGGCCGACAGCACGCGCCGCGCGATGCCCGCGCCGGCGATCCAGCCGACCAGCGCACCGCCCTCCGCCCGTACCCGCGCCGCGATGGCCGCCTGAAGCTGGTCCTCCTTCGCCACCAGCACGGCCTTGAGCTGGCCGATCGCCAGGTCGAACACCTCCTGGTGCCGGCCGCCCTCGATCAGCGCGGTCAGCGCGCGGGCGAGCACCCGGGCGGCGGCCGGCCCCCCGGCGATGCGCGGCAGCAGCCGGCCCATCAGGCGGCGGGCGCGGCCATCCTCCAGGCTGGCCAGGATGCGCGGCAGCCCCTTGGCCAGCGCGCCGGCGGCGGGCTGCACCGCGGCGGGGTCGGAGAAGAAATCGCCCAGCACCCGCGCCAGATCCAGCTTGGACAGGACGCGGGCGACCTCGGCCTCGGTGAAGACGTGATTGGCGACGAAACGGCCGAGCCCCGCGCCCAGCCTTTCCTTCTGCATCGGGATGATGGCGGTGTGCGGTATCGGCAGGCCGAGTGGGTGGCGGAACAGCGCCGTCACGGCAAACCAGTCGGCGATGCCGCCGACCACGCCGGCCTTGGCGGCGGCCTGCAACAGATCCGTGGCGTAGCCGGGCGGCAGCGCATAGCTGCCGACCAGCAGCCCGCCCATGCCGGCGAGCAGCCCGGTGGCGGCGCGGCGGTGACGGGTCAGGTCGCGACGGAGCTGATCCTCCGCATCGGCGGTGAGGGGGAGGGGCGAGGGGGGCGGGGGGCTGTCCTGCATCGCAAGCGGAGGTAGTCCACCGCAGGGCCTTTTCCCAGGCGCGGCTTGAAGGCTATAGAGCGCGTGACGTTATAAGGTAACCATGCGCGCCCTGTTCCCCTCCCTCCGTATCGTGGACCCCCTGGCGCTTTCGGCCAGCGCGGGCGCGCGCCTGCTGCTGGCGGCCAGCGTGCTGGCGGTGCTGTGGGCCGCGGTGGTCTGGGCCCTGGCGGCATGATGCAGGTGGTGACGGAAAAGCCGGAGCCGCGGCGCGGGCCGGCGGTGGAAATCGCCAACCTCACGGCGACGCATCAGCGGCATCCGGCGGTGCATCACGTCTCCGCGCGCTTCGCCGCCGGGTCGCTGGCGGCCATCGTCGGGCCGAATGGCGCGGGCAAGACCACGCGGCTGCGGACGATCGCCGGGCTGCACCGGGTGGATGAGGGGCGGGTGACACTCAGCGGCCGCAAGCCGCGCGTGGCGCTGCTGCCGCAGCAATCCGGCATGGACCGCGCCTTTCCGATCCTTTGCCTCGATGTGATGCTGCAGGGGCTGTGGTCCCGCCTGGGTGCCTTTCGCGGCACCAGCGCGGCGGACCGGGACCGGGCGCAGCAGGCGCTGGAGGCGGTGGGGCTCGGCGGTTTCGGGCGCCGGCCGGTCGGCGCCATGTCCGCCGGCCAGTTCCAGCGGCTGCTCTTCGCGCGGCTGCTGGTGCAGGACGCCGATCTGATCCTGCTGGATGAGCCGTTCAACGCGGTGGATGCCCGCACCGCGGCCGATCTGCTGGCCGTGCTGCGCCGCTGGCATGGCGAGGGCCGCACCGTGCTGGCCGTGCTGCACGACCTGGAACTCGTGCAGCGCGAATTCCCCGATTGCCTGCTGCTGGCGCGGGAGGCGATTGCCTGCGGCCCGACCGCGGAGGTGCTCTCCGCCCATAACCGCCTGCGCGCCCGCATGATGGCCGAGGCCTGGGACGAGACCGCCCCCGCCTGCGCGGCATGATTCGAATGCGCCGCACAGGCGGCTTGCCGCAGTCGCGGCCCTGGGCCGGTCGGCAGACCGGCCCGCGGGCCTAGGGCCATGGACTGGCTGTTCGGCCCCTTCATTGAATTCGGCTTCATGCGCCGCGCCTTGGTGGGCTGCCTGGCGCTGGCCGTGGCGGCACCCTTGCTGGGCGTGTTCCTGATGCTGCGGCGCACCTCCCTCACGGCCGAAGTGCTGGCGCATGGCGTGACGCCAGGTATCGCGGCGGGGTTCCTGATCGCCGGGCTTTCGGTGCCGGCCATGTCGCTCGGTGGGCTGATCGCGGGCCTCGCGGTGGCCGTCGGCGCCGGGGCGCTGTCGCGGGCCACGGGGGGGCGGGAGGATGCGGCGCTGACGGCGCTGTACCTGATCGCGCTGGCGCTCGGGGTCACGCTGGTGTCGCTGCGTGGCAGCACCGCGGACCTGACGCATCTGCTGTTCGGCCAGGTGCTGGGGGTGGATGACCCGGCGCTGCTGCTGATGGCCGGCGTCGCCACGCTGACCCTGCCGGTGCTGGCCCTGGCCTGGCGACCGCTGGCGCTGGAATGCTTCGACCCGGGCTTCGCCGCGGCGGAGGGCGTGCGCGGCGGGTTGTGGCACGGGCTGTTCCTGGTGCTTGTGGTGCTGAACGTGCTGGCCGCCTTCCAGGCCATGGGTACGCTGATGGCGGTGGGGCTGATGATGCTGCCCGCTGTCGCGGCGCGGCATTGGGCGCGGGAATTGTCCGGCATGGCCTATGCGTCGGTCGGGCTGGCGATGCTCTCGGCGCTGTTCGGGCTGCTGGCGAGCTATCACCTCGACCTGCCCTCCGGCCCCGCCATCGTGCTGACGGCGGGGGTGGCCTGGGCGATTTCGGTGATCTTCGGCCCGGTGGATGGGCTGCTGGCGCGCTGGGTGCGGCGGCCGCATCTGGCCGGCTGATCAGGCGGGTCTGCGGTAGGAATAGTTCTTGTTCAGCCGTTCCAGCAGGTAGTCGCCATACAGCACGGGCGGGTGGCGCGGTGGGTTTCCGGCATCCGTGCAGCTCGGCAGGCAGGCCACTTCGCTGGCCATGTCCATGTCGAAGAAATACGGGCAGGAATAGCGCTCACCCCCTGACAGGTTCTTCACCCGGTGCGGCGTGGATTGCCAGCGGCCGTTGGTCCAGCGCGCCAGCATGTCGCCGACATTCACCACGAAGCTGCCGGGAATCGGCGTGGCCTGCAGCCAGACGCCATCGGCGCGGCGTACCTCCAGCCCGCCGGACATGTCCTGCAGCAGCACGGTGATGAAGCCGTAATCGGTATGCGGGGCGGAGCCGAATTCATCCTCCGCCGCATCGGGCGGCTGCGGCGGGTAGTGCAGCAGGCGCAGGAAGGTGGTGGGCGTCTCGAACCACTTCAGCAGGAAATCCGCCGGCAGCTTCAGCGCCAGCGCGATCGGGCGCAGCAGGCGGCGGCAGAAGGCTTCCATCGCGGCCTGGTAGGCCAGGACTTCCGCGCGGAATTCGGGCAGCTCGGCGGGCCATTGGTTCGGCCCCTGCAGCGGCAGGCCGAAGCGCGGGTCGTCCGCCGGCACCTCATGCATGAACATGAAGGATTCGGAGAAGTTGGGCTTGGTGACCCGCGCGACCGAGGATGTCTGAATGACGCTGGTCTTCGGCGCCATGTAGCCGCGGTGGAAGCCGTTCATGTCGATGGCGCGCTTCGCCGCATCCGGCAGCGCGTGGAAGCGGCGTGAGGCTTGGAAGATCGCCGCCTGCTGCGACACGCTGATCGGGGTATTGGCGAAATAGGCGAAGCCGATGCCGCCAAAGGCCGCATCCAGCGCCCGCGCGATGGCGGCGTCGCCTTGCTCCGTGCCCAGGGCGCCGAGGTCGATGATCGGCAGGTTCTCGGCGGCGCCCATGATGATCCTCGTCCTGGTGGGGCTGGCAGCGAACGCTCCAGCCCCCCATGCGTCAAGCGGGGCGCGTCAAGCCGGGGGTCTCAATCCAGGGAGATGCGGCCCTCGCGCACCACCACGGCCCATTTCGCCACCTCCGCCCGCACGAAGGCGTCGAATTCGGCGGGGGTGGTGGCCTCCACGGTGAAGCCCTGGGCGGCGAAGCTGTCCTTGATCTCGGGCGCCGCCATGGCACGGGCGACCTCCGCATGCAGCCGGGCCATGATGGGGGCCGGGGTGCCGGCGGGTGCGAACAGGCCCTGCCAGGAGGTGGCGGCGAAGCCCGGCAGCCCGGACTCATCCATCGTCGGCACCTCCGGCAGCAGCGGGTGGCGGGCGGGGGAGGTGACGGCGATCGCCCGGATCGCCCCGGCGCGAACCTGCGGCAGCGAGACCAGGAAATCCGCGAAGCTGGATTGCACCTGGCCGCCGACCAGATCCGTCAGCGCCGCGGCGGAACCGCGATAGGGCACATGGGTCAGCTCCACCTTCGCCGCCTGGCCGAACATCACGCCGGTCAGGTGCATGGAGGTGCCGTTGCCCGGCGTCGCATAGGTCAGCCCGCCATTCGCCGCCCTGGCGGCCGCGATATAGCCCGCCAGGTCCTGGATCGGCTGGTCCTTGTTCACCACCAGGATCAGCGGCGCGGAGACCACGCGCGACAGCGGCGCGAAGGCGGTGGCCGGGTCATAGGGCAGGTTGCGGAACAGGCTGCCGGCGATGGCATTGCTGCCGGTGACGCCCATCAGCAGCGTGTGCCCATCGGGCGGGGATTTCGCCACCATGTCGGCGCCCACCGTGCCGCCGGCGCCGGGGCGGTTTTCCACCACGACGGTCTGGCCGAGGGCTGCCGTCAGCTTCTCCGCCAGGCGCCGCGCCAGCGTGTCCGTGCTGCCGCCGGGCGGGAAGGGCACGACGATGCGCAGCGTGCGGCTCGGCCAGGCTTGTGCCAGCGCGGGTGTCGCCAGCGTCGCGCCGAGGATGGCGCCGAGGCTGCGTCGGGTGAGGGTCATGATCCAAAGTCTCCCTGTTCTTGTTGTGCGGGGCCCCAGCCGCCCCCGCCTGCGGTCTCCAGGATGAAACGGTCACCCGCCGCCCAGGCGATGCGCGCCTTGGAGGGCAGGTGCCGCACGGAGCTATCGGCGGCGAGGATGCGCGCCGTGGCCGGCGCCCCCGCCCCGCCACCCTGCGCGCCCGGCGCGCCGGCCAGATGCCGTTCGCCGCGGTATGAGATTTCCGCCGTGCCCGACAGCAGGCGATAGATTCGCCGCACGCCGTCGCCGCCCGGATGCAGCCCGGCACCGCCGGAGCCGCGACGGCGTTCAATCGCCTCGACGCGGATCGGCGCCACGGATTCCAGCATCTCGGCCGGCAGGTTGCGGGCATTGGAGACATCGGCGGAAAGCCCCGGCTGCCCCGGCCCATCCGGGCGGCCGCCGGAGCCACCGGCGACGATCTCCGTGAAGATCCAGCTGCGGCCCGCGGCATCCGTGCCGCCGATGGACAGCACCACGGCAACCCCGGCATTCGGCGCAGCAGCGGGTTTCGGCGAAAGCCGCGCCAGGGCGGCGAACAGCGCGTTGCAGGCCAGCTTTACCGTGGCGGTGCGTGCATTCACCGCGGCCGGAAAGCGCGGGTTCACCACGCTGCCCTCCGGCAGATGCAGATCGAGCAGATCGAGCAGCCCGTGATTGGCCGGCGCCTCCGGCGCCAGGCGCTGCAACAGGCAGAAGCAGGCGGCGAGCAGGCCCGAAGGGGCGGCATTCACCGGCCCCGCCGTCTGCGGCGCCGATCCGGTGAAATCCACGACGAGACGCGGCCCGGCCAGGCGGCGCAGCGTGACGCGGATGGGCACGGGCGCGGCGCTGCGACCATCGCCTTCCAGCGCATCCTCCGCCATCGCCTCGGCTTCCGGCAGCGCGGCCAGCGCCGATGCCAGCGCGTCGCGCGCCTCCGCCAGCAGGGCGGCGCAGCCTTGCGCGAAGGCCGCGGCGCCCATGGTGGTGGCGAGCGCCGCAACCTCCCGCGCCGCCAGCGATACGGCGGCCCATTGCGCGGCGAGGTCGCCGGCCAGCATGGCGGGTGTGCGGGTATTGGCGGCCAGGATGGTGGCGATGCCCGCATCCTCCACCCCCGCATGGCGCCACTTCACGGGTGGCAGGCGCAGGCCTTCCTGGAAGACGTCTTGCGCATCCGGCGGCACGGAGCCGGGGGCGATGCCGCCGATATCCTGGTGGTGCAGGATGGTGGCGGCGAAGGCGACCACGCGGCCCTGCGCGAAGACCGGGCGCGCCACGATGAGATCCGGCAGATGCGTGCCGCCGGACCAGGGATCGTTCAGCAGCAGCCCGTCGCCCTCGGCCAGGGTCTCCGGCGGGAAGGCGCGGGACAGGGCGGCGATGGCCGGGATCATGCCGCCGAGCAGCAAAGGCAGCGACCGTGCCTGCGCCAGCACGCGGCCATCCGGCAGGAACAGCGCGGCGGCACAATCCATGCCCTCACGCGCAACGGGGGACAGCGCGCTGGCCAGCAGGCTGTCCTGCATGCGGTCCGCCAGGCCTTCCAGCGCCAGGCGCAGGATGTCGCGAGCGGCGGCTTCGGCGAGGTTCATGCCGCAGGCTCCAGCAGCAGCGCACCATCGGCGCGCGGCGTGGCGCGCCAGCCGGGCGGGATGCGGAGCGTGGCATCCGCGAAATCCCGCAGCACCGTGCCATCGGGCAGGTGGCGTTCGGCGAGCGGCGCGGCCGCGGCGTGG
>NZ_JAUYTS010000191.1 GCF_030695085.1 Falsiroseomonas sp.
CTACAACTTCGGCCGCCGACTGAAGACCCTGCGCGGACTCACGCCCTACGAGTTCATCTGCAAGCAGTGGACCGCAGAGCCACAGCGGTTCAACGCCAACCCGCTCCACCAAACGCCAGGACTAAACATCTAGGTCAGCCGTAGCCGCGCTGGTCGGGGGAAGCGGCTTCGGCGCGCGCCTGCTCCTGCGCCTGCTGGTCGACCGGCTGCGTCGCGCCGTCCGTCCCGCCCCCCGGCTCAGCTTCACCCCCCGGCTCCGGTTCACCCTCTGGTTCCGCTTCGCCCTCGGCGGGCTCGAAGTCGAAATCGCCGTGCTGCGACTGCCAGCTCTGCACCGTCAGCAACCGCGCGCCGCCTGTGCTCTCATGCGGCCCATGCACCACGCCGGCGGCATGGGTCAGGCAGGTGCCGGTTGTCACCGGCGTGCCGGCCTCGGTCAGGTCGCCATCGAGCAGGAAGTGCATCTCCGACCCCGCCTGATGCCGATGCGCGGGAATCCGGCCGCCGGGCGGGATGTGGACAATGGTCGTCACCACGCCCGAAGCGGCCTTCTCGTTCAGGATCTGGATGCGGAAGGTGCCGCCCGTCGCGCCAGGGATGTGGAACGGCGTCGGCTCCACCTGGTCCACCGTCACCTGCAAACTGCCCTTCGGCATGGTCGGTTCTCCGCTGGTTCAGCTTCCCGAACGCCCGGTCCGGCCACGCGGTTGCCGCGCCGAGATTCCCTCGCGGCCACGGTCGCGCTATGCCGGTCGCCATGCCGGATTACAGCATCGAATCGGAAGCGGGCGGGCGCGTCGCCGGGGTGGATGAGGCAGGCCGCGGCCCGCTCGCCGGCCCGGTGCTGGCTGCGGCCGTGGTGTTCCTCACGCCGCCTTCCGCCGCCCTCGCGGCGCTGCTCGATGACAGCAAGAAGCTGAACGCCGCCCGCCGCGACCTTGCCTATCTGGCGCTGATGGAGGCCACGCGGCTCGGCCAGGTGGATTGCGCGATCGCCGCCGCCAGCGTGGCGGAGATCGCCCGGCTGAACATCCTGCGCGCCAGCCACCTGGCCATGGCGCGTGCCCTGTGGCGGCTGCGGCTGCCCTGCGAGCTGGCGCTGATCGACGGCAACATGGCGCCCGCCCTGCCGGGCCCGGTGCCCGCGCGCGGCTTCCGCTGCATCATCGGCGGTGATGCGCTGAGCCTGTCGATCGCCGCCGCCTCGATCCTGGCGAAGGTGACGCGGGACCGGGCGATGGCGCGGCTCGATCGCCGCTTCCCCGCCTGGGGCTTCGCGCGTCACCAGGGCTACCCGACGGCCGAGCACCGCGCCTGCCTGGCCCGCCTCGGCCCGACGCCGCATCACCGCCGCGGCTTCGCGCCGGTGGACCAGGCCTGGCTGCCGCTGCAACCGGCCCTCGCGGGCTGATCTTCCCATTATGCCAAATCCCGCAGATCGCGGCGGATCTGCCCTCGAGCGCCGGCGCTTCGCTTGGCTCGCCGCACGTGCGGCGGCGGCCATCCGGCCGCAGGTTCCGATCAATGGGATTGGTCGTATCAGCGCCTTGCGCGCTTCGGCTCAGTTGACGCCGCGACTCCGCGCCGCGCATGTTGCCGGCTGCGACTCGGCGGGGTGTGTGACGAAACGATGGGGACGGGACTAGACCTGCCGCTGGACGAGGTGCTGCTCGGCGATTGCATCGCCACGCTCAAGCGCCTGCCGCCGGCCTCGGTGCACATGATCTTTGCCGACCCGCCCTACAACCTGCAGCTCAAGGGCGAGCTGCGGCGGCCGGATGACAGCCTGGTGGATGGCGTCGATGATGCCTGGGACCAGTTCGCCAGCTTCGCCGCCTATGATGCCTTCACCCGCGAATGGATGGCTGAATGCCGCCGCGTGCTGCGCAAGGACGGCACGATGTGGGTGATCGGCAGCTACCACAACGTGTTCCGTCTCGGCGCCGCGATGCAGGATCTCGGCTACTGGATCCTGAACGACGTGGTCTGGCGCAAGGCCAACCCGATGCCGAACTTTCGGGGCCGCCGCTTCACCAATGCGCATGAGACGATGATCTGGGCGGCGCGCGGCCCGGAATCCCGCTACCGCTTCAACTACGCCGCCATGAAGTCGCTGAACGACGACGTGCAGATGCGCAGCGACTGGTATTTTCCGCTGTGCACCGGCGGCGAACGCCTGCGCGGGGAGGATGGCGCCAAGCTGCACCCGACCCAGAAGCCGGAAGCCCTGCTGCACCGCGTGCTGCTGGCCTGCACCACGGCCGGGGAGGTGGTGCTGGACCCCTTCTCCGGCACTGGCACCACGGCGGCGGCGGCCAAGCGGCTCGGCCGGCGCTACATCGGCATCGAGCAGGACCCGCTCTACAAGGCCGCCTCCGAGGAACGGCTGAGGCTGGTGGAGCCGATGGATGAGGGCGCGGCGCTGTCCCTGCCGAGCAAGCGGGAACAGCCGCGCATCGCCTTCGGGGTGCTGGTGGAACGCGGCCTGGTGCCGGCCGGCAGCACGCTGGTGGACCGCAACCGCCGCTGGCGCGCCACGGTGGGCGCCGATGCGACTTTGCGCTGCGGCGCCGCGACGGGGTCCATCCACAAGGTCGGCGCCGCGCTACAGGCGGCGCCATCCTGCAATGGCTGGACATTCTGGCATATCGAGACCCGCGACGGCCGCCTGCGGCTGATCGACGAGTTCCGCCAGGAAATCGCAGCCCAGGGAGGCTGAGGCGCGTATCAGCGCCGCGCCAGCGCCCGCAGCAGCGCCAGCGCCAGGGCGGTCTTCACCAGCGTGCCCGGCACGAACAGCAGGAAGCCGACCTCAAAGGCGCGCGCCGGGCCGACATAGCCGGCCAGCCAGGCCAGCCCCGGCACGAACAGCAGCAGATGCGCCGCCAGCAGCACCACGGCCTGCCGCACGAAACCCTGGCCGCGCGCGAAGCCGGCCAGCCAGGCGGCGAGCGCGAAGCCGATCAGGTAGCCGCCCGTCGGCCCGAGCAGCGCCGCCGGCCCCGCCGCGCCATTGGCGAAGACCGGCAGCCCGGCCAGGCCCTGCGCCAGATAGGCCGCGACCGCGGCAAAACCTGCCGCCGGGCCGCCCAGCGCGCCGAGCAGCAGCACCACCAGGCTCTGCAAGGTCGCCGGCACCGGCCACATCGGCAGGCTGACCTGCGCCGAGGCCGCCAGCAGCCACGATCCAAGCAGTGCCATCCCGGCGAAGCGCGCGGCCGTGGTGGCGCGGCTGCGGGTGGTGAGGGGCAAGGTTTGCGTCATGGTGAGGGTTCCTGCGTTCCGGCGCCGCCTGTCTCACGCAGCGCCGCGTCCTGTCCAGCCGCACCATCCCACAGGGTCAGCAGCCGGTGCATCACGCTCGGCATCGCCGTACGCGCGGCCGCGGGGTCCATCCAGGCATGGCCGGGGATCTCGGCCGTGCCGGGCAGGCGGGCGGCCAGCAGGGCCATGCGCAGCTCGAAATGTGTGAAGCCGTGCCGCGCCTCGCCGTCCAGCAGGCGCCAGCGCAGGCCGGACAGCGGCGCATGGGCCAGCGCCTCGGCCTCCGCCCAGGCCTCCGCGCGCCAGGGCGTGCCGGGGATCTCCAGCATGCCGCCGAGCAGCCCCTTCTCCGCCCGGCGCCGCACCAGCACCAGGCCGCGCGCATCCCGCAGCAGGAAATGCGTGCCATGGCGGGTGGGGCGCGCCGCCTTTGGCGTCTTGCGCGGCAATTCGGCCTGCACGCCCGCCGCCTGCGCGGCGCAGCCACCGTGCCAGGGGCATAGCGCGCAGGCCGGGTTGCGTGGGGTGCAAATGGTGGCGCCCAGGTCGAACAGCGCCTGGGCGAAATCGCCCGGCCGGGCGCGGGCGGAAGGTGCCGCCATCCAGCCCTGGGCGAGGTCCGAAAGCCGCTTCTTCGCCGTCGGCAGCGGCGTTTCCACCCGGCAGACCCGGGCCACCACCCGTTCCACATTGCCATCCGCCGGCACCACAGCCTCATCGAAGGCGATCGCGGCGACGGCGGCGGCGGTGTAGGGGCCGATGCCCGGAATGGCGCGCAGCCCCGCCGCATCCCGCGGAAAACCCTGCGCCGCCAGGGCCTTGGCGCCGGCATGCAGGTTGCGCGCGCGGGCATAGTAGCCGAGCCCCGCCCATTCCTCCGCCACCTCCGCCCATTCTGCGCCGGCCAGCGCATCCACATCGGGGAAACGAGCGAGGAATCGTGTATAGCGGGGCCCGACGGCGGCGACCGTGGTTTGCTGCAGCATCACCTCGGACAGCCAGACCCGGTAGGGATCGGGCCGGCTGCCATCCCGCCAGGGCAGCACCCGGCGATGGCGGTCATACCAGGCCAGCAGCAGTTGAGGTTGAGGAAGGGGAGGGTTCACGCGTGGCACAGGATGGCGATCAGCGACGGTTTCCGACAGCCCCCCTGCCGCTGTCCTCGCTGATTCCGCGCCTCACCCGGCCCGCCTTCCGCAAGCGCAGCCCGGCCGGCGCGCAGCTCATGGCCGATTGGCCGGGCATCGTCGGCCCCGCGCTGGCCGCCACCACCCAGCCGCTGCGGGTGACCAGCGGCACGCTGACGCTGGCCTGTTCCGGCCCGGTGGCGATGGAATTGCAGCATCTGGCGCCGGAGCTGATCGCCCGGATCAACGCGCATTTCGGCCGCGTGGCGGTGGAGCGGCTGCGCTTCGTGCAGCAGGCCCCTGCCGGCGCGGCGCGCCCCGCCCCGAAGCCGAAGCCGGTGCAATTGCCCGCCCCGGTGGAGGCCCGGCTGGCGGAGATGCCGGCGGGCGAATTGCGCGATGCCCTGGCAAAGCTGGCCCTCGGCGTATATCGAAAGCGTTGAACCTGTCCTTTCGGGGAGCCCTTCTGCATGCTCGACCGCCGTTTCCTCCTGACGCTCGCCGCCAGCTTCGCCCCCGGTCTTGCCCTGGCCCAGGGCGCCGCCCCGGCGCAGCCGGCCCCGCCGCCCCTGGCCGCCGATGACCCGCGCATGGCGGAGCGCAGCGCCGGCCGCGCCGATGCGCCGGTGACCGTGATCGAATATTTCTCCCTCACCTGCGGCCATTGCGCCGCCTTCCACCGCGAAACCTGGCCGCGGGTGAAGTCGGAGCTGGTGGAGACCGGCCGCATGCGGATGGTGTTCCGCGACTTCCCGCTGGACGGGCTGGCCCTGGCCGCCTCCGCCGTGGCCCGCAGCCTGCCGGTGGAACGCTACGAGCCCTTCATCTCCACCCTGATGTCCACCCAGGACCGCTGGGCCTTCGCACGTGGCGGCGACCCGCGGGAGGAGCTGTTCAAGGTGGCGGCGCTGGCCGGCATGTCGCGCGCGAAATACGACGAGGTGCTGGCCGACCAGGCGCTGGCGCGCGCCATCCTGGCCGCCCGCGTCGCCGGGCAGCAGGAGCACAACATCACCTCCACCCCCAGCTTCGTCTTCGGCACCCGCACCGTGCCGGGCAACATGGCCTTCGCGCGCTTCGCCGCCCTGGTCGCCGAGACGCGCTGATCCATGGAATCCGTGCCGGCCGAGGAGACGGGCGAAGCCCCGGACGAGCCGACCCGCACGGACGTCCAGGCGGAGGCCGCGCGCCATGCACGGCTGACCCGGCTGCGCATCGCCGGCTTCAAATCCTTCGCCGAGGCGACGGTGGTGGAGGTGATGCCGGGGCTGACCGGCATCGTCGGCCCGAATGGCTGCGGCAAGTCCAATGTGGTCGAGGCGCTGCGCTGGGCGATGGGCGAGACCAACGCCCGCGCCATGCGCGGCGGCGAGATGGACGACATCATTTTTGCGGGCACCTCCACCCGCCCGGGCCGCAACGTCGCCGAGGTGACGCTGACCCTGGAGGAGGCGCTGGGCCTGGCGCCACCGCCCAATGCCGAGGCGCCGGATCTTGAAATAGTCCGGAAAATTGCGCGCGGGGAGGGCAGCTCCTTCCGGGTGAACGGGCGGGAACTGCGTGCGCGGGACGTGCAGACGATGTTCGCCGATATCGGCTCCGGCGCCCGGTCCTCCGCCATGGTCAGCCAGGGCCGCGTCGCCGCGCTGATCTCGGCGCGGCCGGAGGAACGCCGCGCGGTGCTGGAGGAAGCGGCCGGCATCGCTGGCCTCCGCGCCCGCAAGCATGAGGCGGAGCTGAAGCTGCGCCAGGCCGAGAACAATCTGGGCCGGGCCGAGGATTTGATCGGCCAGATGGAGGCCGGGCGCCAGAACCTGCAACGCCAGGCCCGCCAGGCCGCGCGCTACCGCAACCTTTCGGGGCTGGTGCGGGAGGCGGAGGTGGAATGGCTCGCCATTCTGCGCGCCCGCGCCCAGGGCGCGCTGGCCCAGGCGCGGGAGGCCTTCGCCACCGCCCGCCACGCCACATCCCAGGCCGAGGCCGCCGCCGAGGCCGCCGCGCGCCGCGCCTTCGCCGCCGAACAGGGCCTGCCCGCGCCGCGCGCCGCGGAAGCCACCGCCCGCACCGCCCTGGAACGCCGCCGCGTGGAAGCGGAGACGCTGGGCGCCGAGGAAGCCCGCGCCCGCGAAGCCCTGGCCGGCGCCCAATCCCGCCACGCCGCCTTGGCGCGGGATCTGGAACACGCGGCCGGCGTCGAATCCGATGCCGACACCGCCGAGGCCCGGTTGCAGGCGGAGGCCGAGGAGCTTTCCCGCATTGCCGCCGAACTGCCCGGCCGCAGCGCCGATGCGGAACGCGCCGAGGCGGAGGCGATCGCCGCCGTGGCCGAGGCCGCCGCCGCCGCCGACCGCGCCACCGAAGCCGCCGCCGAGGCCGCCGCCCAGGCCAATGCGCTGGCCACCGCGGAGGGCGAGGCCGCCAGCCGTGCCGAGCGACTCTCCCAGCAATTTTTGCGAATTGCCGCCGATCACACGGCGGCGCAGCGGGCGGTTGTGCCGGAAGCGGCCTTGGCCGAGGCCGCGACCCGCACGAGCACCGCCGAAGCCGCCTTGGCCGAGGCCGAGGCGACGCTGACGACCACGGAGGCCGCCCGCGCCGCCGCCCAGTCCGCGCATGAGGCGGCGCGGCGGCTGGCGGCGGAGGCCGAAGCCACCGAATCCCGCGCCAACAGCGAACTCCAGGCCGCCGAGACCGCCGCCCGCCGTGGCGCCGAACAGCAATCCCGCCTGACCGCGGAGCGCGACGCCGCCCGCGCCGGCGCTGTTCCCGAAGCCGAAATGGCCACGGCCCGTGCCGAGGCCGCTGCTGCCGCCGCTGCGCTCACCGAAGCCCGCGCCGCGCTCGACGCCGCCGAGAAGGCGCGCACCGCCGCCCAATGCCGCCACGAAGCCGCCCGCGCCGCCGCCAGCGAGGCCGAGGCCGGCCGCGCCCGTGCCGCCGCGGAGGCCGCCGCGCTGGCCGAGGTGCTGCGGGCGCGGGAAGTGGGCAGCGGTGCCGAATCCGTGCTCGACCGCATCGGCGTGCCGCCCGGCCTCGAAGCCGCCCTCGGCGCGGCGATGGGGGAGGGGCTGGATGCGGCGCTGGACCCGGAGGCGCCGCGCCACTGGCGCAGCCTGCCGCCGTTGGACCCGATGCCCGCTCTGCCCGCCGGGGCCACGCCGCTCGCCCGTCTGGTCGAGGCGCCGGATGCGCTGTCCCGCGCCCTGTCGCAGATCGGCCTGCTGCCCAAGGGCAGCGACGGCGCCGCGCTGCAACCCTTGCTGAAGCCCGGCCAGGCGCTGGTGACGGAGGATGGCGCGGTGTGGCGCTGGGATGGCCAGGGGCTGCTGCCCGGCATCCCCACCCCCGGCGCCGTCCGCCTCGCCCAGCGCAACGCGCTGCGCGCCGCCAGCGCCCGGCTGGACCAGGCCGAGGCCGAGGCCGGCGCCGCCAGCACCGCCCGCAGCCAGGCCGCCGCCGCCGAGCAGGAAGCGCGCGGCGCCGAGGCCCGCCAGCGGGAAGCCCGCGCCACCGC
>NZ_JAUYTS010000196.1 GCF_030695085.1 Falsiroseomonas sp.
CCGGTGGAGCACATGATCGCGACCCTGTCCGGCGATGTGCAGGATGCGGCGGAGCGCGTGCTCGGCGGCCAGGCGATCGACGAGCCGATGGAACCCGCGCTCCGCTACCGCGGCAGCGAGGGCATGGACCCGCGGCTGGTGGCGGAGATCGAGCGGCAATTCGGCTTCGACAAGCCGCCGCTGGAACGCTTCTGGCTGCTGCTGCAACGGCTGGTGACTTTCGACCTCGGCCGTTCGCTGTTCCTCGACCGGCCCGTGGCGCAATTGCTGTGCGAGAGGCTGCCGGTCACCGCCTCGCTTGGCGCCTGGTCGATGTTGCTCACCTACCTCATCGCCGTGCCCCTCGGCATCGCGCTGGCGGTGCGGCGCGGCAGCCGCTTCGACCGCATGGCGACGGCGCTGACGGTGGCCGCCCATGCGCTGCCCGGCATGGTCATCGCCGTGGTGCTGCTGGTGGTCTTTGCCGGCGGGCGCTTCTGGCAGTGGTTTCCGGCCGGCGGCCTGCTTTCCGCCGATGCCGCCAGCTTTTCCTGGCCGCGTTTGGTGCTGGACTGGCTGTGGCATCTGGTGCTGCCGGTGGCCGCCATGGTGATCGCCGGCTTCTCCTCCCTCGCGCTGATGACGCGCAACCTGTTCCTGGAGGAGCTGGGCAAGACCTATGTGCTGCTGGCCCAGGCCAAGGGGCTGGCGCCGCGGCGCGTGCTGTTCGGCCATCTCTTCCGGAACGCCATGCTGGTCATCGCCGCCGGCCTGCCCGCCGCGCTGCTGATGGAATTGTCGAGCGGCGCGGTGATGATCGAGGCGCTGTTCGGCCTGCAGGGCCTCGGCCTGCTCGGCATCGACGCGGCGCTGTCGCGCGACTTCCCGGTGATCTTCGGCACGCTGTGGCTGTTCACGCTGCTCGGCCTGCTGATGCATCTGGTGTCGGACCTGCTTTATGTCGCGATCGACCCGCGGATCGGCTTCGATGGCCGCCGCAACTAGAAGCGCCTGGCCCGTCCGCCTGCTGGCGCTGGTGGTGCTGCTGGTGCTGCCGGCGGAATTCGTCGCCAATGACCGGCCGGTGCTGCTGGTGCTGGACGGCGCCGTTTCCTCGCCCGCGCTGTCACGCCCGACGGAGCGGGCGCTGGGCGGCGCGCTGCCGATCCCGGCGGATTTCCACGACCCCGCCGTGCAGGGGCTTCTGGAAGCGCGCGGCGCCTGGCAGCTTTGGCCGCCGATCCGCTTCGCGCCGTATACGGTGGCGCCCGGCGTGCCGCAGGCCGCCCCCGCGCCGCCCTCCGCGCAGCATTGGCTGGGCACCGATGACCAGTCCCGGGACGTGCTGGCGCGGCTGGTCTGGGGGCTGCGCCTGTCGCTCGGCTTCGCCGCCATCGTCACGCTGCTGAGCCTGGCCGTCGGCCTCACGCTCGGCGCCATCCAGGGCTATTTCGCCGGCGTCACCGATCTGGTGCTGCAACGCCTGACCGAGATCTGGGGCGGCGTGCCGCTGCTGTTCCTGCTGATGATGGTCGCCAGCGCCATCGCGCCCAATCTCTGGGTGCTGGCCGGCGTGCTGTCGCTGTTCATGTGGATGGGCATCGCCGGCCTGACGCGCGCGGAATTTTTGCGGCTGCGCGGGCAGGATTTCGTGCGCGCCGCGGTCGCCATGGGCGCGCCGCCGCCGCGTATCATCCTGCACCACATCCTGCCCAATTCCCTGGCGCCGACCTTGTCCATCGCGCCCTTCCTGGCGGCTGGCGCCATGACGCTGCTGGCGGGGCTCGACCTGCTCGGCCTCGGCATGCCGCCGGGCACGCCCTCGCTGGGGGAGTTGCTGGCGCAGGCGCGCAACAATCTGCACGCGCCCTGGCTGGCCGCGGCGGCGGTCGGCACACTGGGCGGCGTGCTGCTGCTGGTCACGCTGGTTGGGCAGAGGCTGCGCGACGTGATGGACCCGCGCCTCGCCCCCGCCCGGCGCATCCTGCAGCCGCAGGACGTGCCGAGCGGCGGCGCGCTGCTGGAGCTGCGCGGGCTGGAACTGGATTTCGGCGGGACCCGCGCGCTGCGCGGCGTGGACCTCACCCTCCAGGCCGGGCAGGCGGTGGCGCTGCTGGGCGAATCCGGCTCCGGCAAGACCGTGACCGGGCTGGCCATCGCCGGGCTGTTGCCGCCGCAGGCCAGCCGCCTGTCGGGCAGCATCCGCCTCGCCGGCCAACAGATGCTGGGCGTGCCGGAGGCTGTGCGTCGCGCCGTGCTGCGCGACCGCATCGGGCTGGTCTTTCAGGAACCCGGCGCCGCCTTCAACCCGCTGCATCCGGTGCTGCGCCAGGTGGTTGAGGCCGCCGCCACCGCCGGCCTCGGCGCCACCGCGGCGCAGGCGCGTGCGGCGGAGCTGCTGCGGCTGGTTGGCCTGCCACAGCCCGTGTTGCGGCCACGCGCGCTGCCGCACCAATTCTCCGGCGGCCAGTTGCAGCGCGCCGTCATTGCCATGGCGATCGCGCGCGACCCGGTGCTGCTGATCGCGGATGAGCCCACCGCCTCGCTTGATGCCGCGCTGCGCGGGTCGCTGCTGGAATTGCTGGATGGGCTGCGCCGGCGCTTCGGCATGGCGCTGCTGCTGATCACGCATGATGTGGATGCGGCGCGCGCGGTGGCGGACCGCATCGCGGTGATGGACCAGGGCCGCATCCTGGCGGATCTGCCGGTGGCGGAGCTGGACCGGGCGCGGCAGCCGGCGCTGCGCCGCCTGCTGCGCCCGCAATGCGCCCCGCCACGCAACCCGCCGCCACCCGACCGGCCCGTGCTGGCGGCGCGCGGCATGGGCCTGCGGCACGGCGCGGTGCAGGTGCTGGAGGGGGTGGACCTGACGCTGCATGCCGGTCGCACGCTGGCGGTGGTCGGCCCCTCCGGCTGCGGCAAGACCTCCCTCGCGCTGGCGCTGCTGCGGCTGGTGCCGGCGGAGGGCGAGGTGCTGCTGGATGGCCGGCCTCTGCCGCCCGGCCGCGCCTGGCGTCGCCGCGTGCAGGTGGTGTTCCAGAACCCCGCAAGCAGCCTGTCTCCGCGCCTGACCCTCGGCGCCATCCTGGCCGAGCCGTTGATCCTGCACCTGCCCAACCTCTCGCCGCGTCTGCGCGCGGCGCGCGTCAAGGCGGCGCTGGCGGAGGTCGGGCTGGACCCGGCGCTGGTCACCCGCCGCCCCGCCGCGCTCTCCGGCGGCCAGCGCCAGCGCGTCGCCATCGCCCGGGCGCTGATCGCCGGGCCCGATGTGCTGATCCTGGATGAACCCACCTCCGCGCTCGACCGCAGCGTGGAGGCGGAGGTGCTGGCGCTGATCGCCCGGCTTCAGGCCGCGCGCGGCTTCGCCTGCCTCCTGGTCACGCACGACCCGCGCGTGGTCGCTGCCCTGGCCGATGAAGAATTGCGCCTGGAGGCCGGCCGTATCGCCGGCTTCCGCGCGCTGCCCCGCCCCGCGCTTCTGAAGGAAATCCCCGCATGACCGAGACCCTGCCGCAACGCTTCCTGCTGGAGGCCACCCCGGCCGAGGTCGCCGCGCTGCTGCCTGCCATCGGCCGCGCCATGGTCGGCATCAGCGGCGGCGGCACCACGCATGAGCGCATCGGCGTGATCGAGGCCGCGCCCTGCACGGTGGCGACGCTGCGTATAGAGGGGGCGCTGCATGATGCCGAACTGGCGCTGTCCCGCGTTGTGCGCGTGATCGGCGACCGCAGCAGCACCATGCGCGGCAAATCCTATCCGCGCTTCGAGTTCAAGGATGCGGCGGATACCACGCTGCTGTCCGTGATCGCGATGGATGGGCCGGAGCTGTATGACGAAGCCGTGCGCGCGCATATCGGCGCCGAGCTGGAAGCGCTGCCCCGCCCCGACCTGCCGCCCACCGAACAGCCGCCCGAGGCAGATGCCGGCAATGCGGCGCTGGAGGCGCTGCGCGACAGCGGCGGCCAGGTGGAGATCCGCTTCGGGGAAGCCGGCGCCAGCCAGGCCTGGCGCGGCCTGATCGAGGAGGTGAAGGGCGTGATGGGCTACGCCAACATCATACGCCCTGACTTCCATCTGCATCTGCGCGGCGGCTCCGTCGCCGGTTTCCGGCGGGAAGCTGCGGGGTTGGTGGCGCTGGATGCGGCGGGGGCGGCCACCGGCCTGGTGCTGCGGCCGCTGGATGCGGCGGCGGAGGCGGCCCTGGCCCGCTTCGGTTGATGCGCCGGTCGCTGGCGCGGGATGGTTTTGCGGTGTGGCCCGGACCACCGGCGGCCTTGCAGGACCGGCTGCGTGCGGTGCTCGGGCGGCTGGCGCGGCGGCGGTTGAGCCCGGCGGAAGCGTCGCGCTGCGTCCTGGAATCGGCCCTGCGCGAAAGCCAACGCGGCGGGCCGCTGCTGCCGGGGCAGGATGGGGTGTTCATCCTGGGCGAGCCCACCCGCCTGCACCCCGCCTTCGCTGCCGTGGCCGCGCATCCGCGCGTGCTGGCGGCGGTGGCGCGGGCGCTGGGCACGCGGCGGCTGGCGCTGCATTTCGCCAATGTCACCATGAAATCCGCGCGCTTCGGCAGCGGCATCGCCTGGCACCGCGACGCCGCGAACCGCTACATGCCGACCCGCACCAGCCGCTTCCTGCGCGCCATGATCTGCCTGGATGGCATGACCCCCGGCAATGGCGGCACCAGCTTTTGCCCTGGCTCGCATCGCGGCGTGGGGCGGCCGGCGGTGGTGCCGTGGGTGCCCAAGGGGGCGATGGTGCTGATCCATCCGCGCGTGCTGCATGGCGGTGCCCCCAACCGCTCCGGCGCCGCGCGGCGCAACCTGGTGGTGCAATGGGGGCGGTGGGATGACAGGTTGGCGACCAGCACCCGCGAATCCCAGACCGGTCGGCCGCCGCGCCTGCTGCACCGCCCGTCGCGCTGGCTGACGGGATGATGACCGGCGGGCGCTTGCAGCGGCGATCGCGCATCGCAACATCCCCGGCATGATCGACGCCAAATCCCTCCTCGACCGCTTCCTCGGCTCCAGCCAGGGTGCCACGCCCTCGCCCTGGGGCAATCCCAACCAGACCCAGCCGCCGGCCGTTTCCCAGCAGGGGGCGGGCGGGCTGGCCGATATGGCGCGGCAGGCGCTGCAACGCGCCGGTGGCGGTGGCCTGGGCGGCTCCGGCATGGGCGGCTTCGCCGGTGGCGCGGCCGCGGGCGGCATCCTGGGCCTGCTGCTGGGCGGCAAGGGGATGCGGCGCGGCGGTGGGTTGATCAGCCATGGCGGTGCCGCGGTGCTCGGCGCGCTGGCGCATCGGGCCTGGCAGAACTGGCAGGCCGGCCAGGCCGCCGCCACCGCCCCCGTCGCCACCCCGCAGGATGCCGCCGCAGTCGATCCGCGCTTCCTGCCCGGCGCCACCCCCGCCGCGGGTGGCGAGCCGTTCGAGCTTGCGCTGATCCGCGCCATGATCGGCGCCGCCCGCGCCGATGGCCATATCGACGCCGAGGAACGCGCCCGCATTTTCGCCCAGGTCGAAAAGGCCGGCATGGATGCCGAGGCCAAGGCCTTCGTCTTCGACGCGCTGGATTCCCCGATCGGCGTCAGCGAGGTGGCGGCCGCGGCGCAGACCCAGGAACAGGCCAGCGAGCTCTATCTGGTCTCCCGCCTCGCCGTGGACCCGGACCATCCGGCGGAGCGTGCCTATCTCCAGGCGCTGGCGCACCGGCTGAAGCTGCCGGAAGGGCTGGTCGCGCATCTGGATCGCCAGATCGACGCCGCCCCCGCGGCATGAAGATCACCCGCGTCGAGACACATCTGCACCGCAGCGACTTCACCTATGGCGCCGGCGCCTCCGGCGGGGGCGGCAACCTCCGCCTGGCGCGGATCGACACGCTGCTGGTGCGGGTGGAGACGGAAAACGGTCTGCATGGATGGGGGGAGGGCTTCGGCTTCACCCTGGCGCAGACCACGCAGGATGCGGTGGACCGGCTGATCGGCCCGGCCTGCCTCGGCCAGGATGCCCGCGACATTGCCGGCATCGGACGCATGCTGGCGCGGCGCTTCCACAATTTCGGGCGCAACGGGCCGGTCGGCTTCGGCATCTCCGCCATCGACATCGCGCTGTGGGACATTGCCGGCAAGGCGGCCGGGGTGCCGCTGCATGTGCTGCTCGGCAATGGCCGCCGTGCGGAGGTGCCGGCCTATGCCAGCCTGCTGCGCTACGGCGTGGCCGAGGATGTGGCGCGCAACGCGGCCGAGGCGCGGCGGCGCGGCTACCGCGAGATCAAGCTGCATGAGGTGGACCTGGACTGCATCCGCGCGGCGCGCGACGCGGCGGGCGATCTGCCGCTGATGCTGGACATCAACTGCGCCTGGGACGGCGTGGCGCCGGCGCTGGATTTCTGCGCGGCGGTGCGCGGGATGCATATCGGCTGGGTCGAGGAACCGCTCTGGCCGCCGGAGGATTTCGACGGGATGGCGAAGGTGCGGCGCGAGGCCGGGGTACCAATTTCGGCGGGCGAGAACCTCGGCGGCGCCGAGGATTTCGCGCGGCTCTTCGCATCCGGCGCGGTGGATGTGGCGCAGCCGAGTGCCACCAAGCATGGCGGCGTCTCCGGCCTGTTGCAGATCGCCGCGCTGGCGCAGCAGGCGGGGGTGCGGATGGTGCCGCATTCCCCCTATTTCGGCCCGGGGCTGCTGGCCACGCTGCATGTTCTGGCGGCGGCGGAACAGGCGGCGCCGATCGAGATCTACTTCGCCGATCTCGCCACGCCGGTGTACCCGGCGCTGGTGGCGAAGGATGGCATGGTGGCGGTGCCGCATGGGCCGGGGCTGGGGATGGAGCCCGCGGTCTAGATCACCGCGTGCCGCACCCGCGCGGAGAGCCATTCGCTGACCACCACGGTGCCGAGGATCAGCACGAAGATCGTCGTCACCTGCGGCCAGGCCAGCACATTGATGCTGGCCTGCATCTGCATGCCGATGCCGCCCGCGCCCACCAGGCCCAGCACCGTCGCCTCCCGGATGTTGATGTCCCAGCGGAACACCGTGAGGCCGGCGAAGGCGGGCATGATCTGCGGCACGATGGCCCAGCCCAGCACCTGGGGGCGGGAGGCGCCCGTCGCGGTCACCGCCTCCACCTGCGTCGTGTCGATTTCCTCGATCGCCTCATACAGCAGCTTGGCAATGAAGCCGACGCTGCGCAGCGCAATGGCCATGATGCCCGCCAGCATGCCCGGGCCCAGGATGATCACCAGGATCAGCGCCCAGATCAGCGAATTGATGGAGCGGCTGGCAACGATGATGAACAGCACGACGGGCCGCACGAACAGCCGGCTCGGCGTTGTGTTGTGCGCGGCGAGGAAGGCCAGCGGCACGCCGATCAGTACCGCCAGCGCGGTGCCGATGGTGGCGATGTTGATGGTGTCCCACAGCGGCTTCCAGAGCTGGCTGGCATAGGACCAGCGCGGCGGGAACATGCGCGCGATCAGGTCGCCACCCTGCCGCGGCGCATCCCAGACGAAGGGCCAGATGGTGCGGTCCGAGATGAAGCTGAAGCAGTACACGCACAGCGCCACGCCGGCGAACCAGCCGCCCCAGACCAGCAGGTCGGCGCGCGGCGTGCGGCGGCGCCAGTCCGGCGTGCCGTCGGGACGAGCGAGAATGGCCATTACTGCACCTTCCGGCGGATCCAGCCGCTGCTGTATTCGCAGAACAGCACGATCGCGATGATCACCAGCAGCACCGCCGCCGCGGTATCGAATTCATAACGGTCGAAGGAGGTGTTCAGCGTGTCGCCGATGCCACCCGCGCCGACCAGGCCGAGCACCGCACTCTCCCGGAAATTGATGTCGAGCCGGTAGGCGGAAAGCCCGATGATGCGCGGCCGGACCTGCGGCAGAATGCCCCAGGCCAGAAGCTGGAACCAGGACCCACCGGTGGCGCGCACCGCCTCGGCCTGGCTGGCCTGGATATCCTCGATATCCTCCGCGATGAGCTTGGCCATGAAGCCGATGGTGGCAAAGGCCAGCGTCAGCGTGCCGGCCAGCGGCCCAAAACCCACCATGGCCACGAAGACGATGGCGATGATGATTTCCTGGAAGGTCCGGCTGACGGCGATGATGCCGCGGCAGAACAGGTAGATCGGCAGCGGCGCCAGGTTGCGGGAGGCGCCGAGGGCCACCGGGATGGACAGCGCGATGCCGACGGCGGTGGAGACCACCGTCATGGTCAGGCTCTCCAGCAGACCCTCCAGGATGTCATCGCCCTTGGAGGTGAAATCCGGCGGGAAGAAGCCGCTGAGGAACCGCCCGGCGCGTTCGATACCTTCCGCCGCGCGGGTCCAGTTCACCTCGATGGTGCCAATGGCCAGCAGCGCATAGGCCAGCGCGCCGAGATAGACGGCATAGCGCAGCCAGGGTGTTTCGATCAGCGGCGGCGGGCGCCAGGCACGCGCGGCGGCGGCGGCGTCGAAGGTGGTGGCACTCATGCCACTTCCTCGGCCACATCTTCCTCATCCTCGGCCTTACGGATGGTCTGTGACCAATCCTCCTCGCCGTAGATGTCGGTCAGCGCCTGGGTCTGCAATTCCTCCGCCGGGCCGTCGAAGACGATGCGGCCGGCGCGGAGTCCCACGATGCGCTTGGCGAATTGCTGGGCGAGTGCCACGTCATGGATGTTGATGATCGCCGCAAGCCCGCGCTCGGTGCAGAGCTCGACGATCAGGCGCATGATCTGGCGGCTGGTCTTCGGATCCAGGCTGGCGGTGGGCTCGTCCACCAGCAGAAGTTTCGGGTCCTGCATCAGCGCACGCACGATGCCGACCCGCTGGCGCTGGCCGCCCGAAAGCGCATCCGCGCGCTTATCCGCCATGTGCGCCAAACCGACGCGGTCCAACAATCGAAAAGCTTCCTCGATGTCCTTGCGCGGAAAGCGGCGGAACCATGAGGACCAGAAGCCGACATAGCCGAGCCGGCCCGACAGCACGTTCTCCATGACGGTCAGGCGCTCGACCAGGGCGTATTCCTGGAAGATCATGCCCATCCGCCGCCGCGCCCGGCGCAGCGCGCCGGAGCCGAGCGCGGTGAGGTCTTCGCCATCCAGCATCACTCGCCCGGTGGTGGGCTCCACCAAGCGGTTGACGCAGCGGATCAGCGTGGATTTGCCGGCACCCGAGGGGCCGATCAGCGCCATCACCTGCCCCGCCGGGATCAGCAGATCGACATTGTCGAGCGCGAGATCCCCGGTCGGGTAGCGCTTGGTCAGCCCCTCGATTTTCAGCAGCACTGTATTTCTGTCCTCAGCGGCAGGCGTAGGAGACATCCATCGCAGCGTCGATCTGCCGCACCACGCCCCAATGCTCGCGGTAGGTGATCGGGATGAACTTCTCTGCCGGCGGCTCGCTCTTCGCGAATTCTGCCTGCAGCGCGGTGCCTTCCCAGTTGAAGTTGAAGAAGGCGCCGCGGATCTTCTCCGCCAAGGCCGGCGTCAGGTTGTGGGCGTGGCCGTAGCCGGTCGTCGGGAAGGATTCGCTGCGGTAGATGTTGCGGATCTGGTCCTGCCGGACGACGTTGCGCGCCACCATGCGGGTCAGCACCGAATTGGCGATCGCCGCCGCGTCGTAGTCGCGGTTGGCGACGCCCAGGATCGAATTGTCGTGGCGGCCGGAGAAGGCTGCGGTGAAGTCGCGGCCGGCGCGCATGTTGAACTGGCTGGCGAGCAGGGCGGACGGCGCCTTGAAGCCGGAATTGGAGGTCTCCGCGGTGAAGGCGATGGTCCGGCCGCGCAGATCCTCGATCCGCTGCGCGGTGGAGGAGGCGGGGACGATGATCTCCATTTCGTAGCCGAAGGCACCGTTGTTGCTGGCCATCATGGCGAAGGGCACGAAGCCGGCGCAGTTCACGGCAAGCGGGTTGGATCCGGTGTTGAAGCCCGCGATGTGCAGGCGGCCGGCGCGCATCGCCTCGATCTGCGCGGCATTGGACTGCACCGTGAAGAACTGCACGCGCTTGCCGGTCTCACGCGCCAGATGGTCCATGAAGGGCTGCCAGACGGTGCGATAGACGGCCGGGTCCTCGACCGGGGTGTAGGCGAAGATCAGCGTCGCGGGGTCGACCAGCTCGCGCGGATTGGTCGGCGTATCGGCCACCAGGTCCCCGTCACGGTCGCAGTAGCGGGCATCGAGCGTGCCGCGCGGGCAATCCTGGGCGGCGGCCTGGCGCGGCTGCCCGGCCAACAGGCCGAAGGCCAGGGCCGAGGTGGCCAGTACACTGGTTGCGAGAAGGCGGCGCAGCATGGCGAGAACTCCCTGTGGTCCAGAACCGGGTGCCTTCTATGGGACACTCCTGGGCGTATCGACGTCAGATTTATGAAGATTGCCGGCGGGTGACACGGCCAGCAAGCTTTGTTTCGGGTGCTTCGTGATGCAACCCTTCCGCAGCCAGACCGCTTTTCCGGCCACGTTGGTGGAGGATGGCGGCATGGAGCGGGGTATTTCAGGGCGGGCTGGCGGGGCGGGCGAGGTGGCCTTCCTGCGCCGGGTGCTGATCGTCGCGGCGGTGGTGGTCCTGGCGCTGCTGCTTTGGCAGGTGCGGATGGCGCTGCTGATTGCCTTCGCCGGGGTGGTGGTGGCGGTGTTGCTGCTGGCCGCGGCGCAACCGGCGGAGCGCTATCTGGGCCTGTCGCGAAGCTGGTCCCTGCTGCTGGTGGGGGTGCTGCTCGCGCTCGGCATCGGCCTGGCGGGCATGCTGGTCGGCAACGAGGTGGTGGCGCAGTTCGCCCAGCTCTGGAACCGCCTGCCGGAGGCGGTGGCGGCCTTCGAGGACCGCTTCCGGATCGCCTTGCCGGGGGTGGAGGAGGCGGTGGCCGGCGGCGCCGTCGATACCTCGATGCTCGGCACCCTGGCGGGTCACGCGGCGACGCTGGGCAGCCTGGTGATCGGCGCGGGCACGGCGCTGGTGGTGGCGGTGGTGGGCGGATTCTTCCTGGCGGTCGATCCCGGAATGTACCGGCGCGGCATCCTGAAGCTGCTGCCACGGTCGCAGCACATCGTGGCGGATGAGGCCCTGGTGGCAAGCGGCAATGCGCTGCGGCTCTGGCTCGGCGCGCAGTTCATCTCGATGGTCCTGGTCGGCGGGCTGGCCTGGCTTGGGACCTGGTTCCTCGGGCTGCCTTCGCCGCTGGCGCTCGGGTTGTTCGCGGGGCTGATGAACTTCGTCCCTCTGATCGGCGCCTTCGCCGGTGCGGTGCCGGCGCTGTTCCTGGCGCTGGCCGAGGGCGGCAATGCGGTGCTGTGGACCGGGCTGCTGTTCATCGCGATCCAGCAGCTTGAATCCAACATGATCCTGCCGCTCGTCGAAAAGCACATGGTCAGCATGCCGCCGGCGCTGCTGCTGTTTTCCGTGGTCGGCGTCGGGCTGCTGTTCGGTGTGCCGGGCATCATCCTGGCGGCGCCGATTACCGTCGTGGCCTTCGTGCTGGTGAAGAAGCTGTATGTCCGCGAGACGCTGGGCCAACCGACGGAGGTGCCGGGCGAGCAGGAAGATGCAGAAGGAAAATGACAAACCGCGGTAATTACGGCAAAAATAGGTCCTTGGGGAGGCGGAAAGGGATCGAACGCCCGGCCGGTTCATGTGTTCTTTCTCACAGCCGGACAGCAATCCTTGAAAGTGCTGCAGTACATCATACCCCCGCTGATTAAATACTGTCCGGAGGCGGTACGGGGTAGGTCGACATGCAGCACATCTTCCAACTGGAGGCCAGCCTCATGAAGAACATCCTGAACACCACCGCCCTTGCCGCCACCCTGGTTCTCGGCGGCTACGGCGTCGCATTCGCCCAGGGCAGCGGCACGGCACCGCATGCCACCGGTATGGGCCAGCAGGGCAGCGGCATGACCCAGCCGGGCGCGCAGACCCAGGGGAGCGCCGGCGCCACCCAGGCAACGCGCATGAACGAGGAGCAGATCCGCACCCTGCTCGGCGCCCGCGGCTATTCCGATTTCGAGAACATGGAGCGTGACGGCGACACCTTCCGCATCGCCTCCGCCGAGCGCTACGGCAAGGAGGTCGAGGATCTCCGCGTCGATGCCCGCACCGGTCGCGTGCAGGACGAGGCGCGGCTGACCGAGGACCAGGCCAGGAAGCTGCTCGAGAGTCGCGGCTATTCCGAGATCAGCGACGTGAGCCGCGATGACGACACGATCACGGCCAAGGCGAAGCAGAACGACCGCGAGGTTCGCCTGCGCATCGATGCCGAGACCGGCGTGGTGACGCAGCAGATGGCCAGCAACTGAGCCGCGGCACGCGCAACCCGCTGCGCAACTGAAGCGGGCGGGAGCCGTTAATCAGACAGGCGCCCTTCGAAATCCATCGAAGGGCGCCACCATATCGGAAGGAACCGACAGGATGGACAAGGATCGCATCGCAGGCGCCGGCAAGCAGGCCAAGGGCTCCGTGAAGGAAGGCGTCGGCAAGATGACCGGCGACACCTCCATGCAGGTTGAGGGCAAGGCCGACAAGGCGGAGGGCAAGGTCCAGAACGCGGTCGGCGGCGCCAAGGACAAGGCCCGCGAAGCCAGCGACTGAACCAGACAGCCACCGGACCATTGCCGCGCCGCGCCGGCGAGCATTCGCTCGCGGCGCGGCGTGCTGCGTTGAACAAAAGGAGGATAGGATGGCCCAGGATTTGGTTTCAGCCCGGCCGAGCCTGCTCACGACGACGGCGGCCGCTGCGGTTCTCGCCTTCGCATTCGCCGGCGGCGCCCAGGGGCAGGGCGTGCCGGTCCCGGCATCACCGTCCCCCGCCTCACAGGCCCCCGCCGCACAAGCCCCCGCTGGACAAGCCCCCGCCGCACAAGCCCCTGCTGGACAAGCCCCCGCTGGACAGGTTCCGGCGCCCCAGTCCGCGGAGCAGCCCCGCGCCATGCCTGGCTCACTGGCCGAGGCGGAGCAGGAACTGCGTGTCGCGCATCAGCAGATGGGCACGGCGCAACAGGATATTTCGCCGCAGGCGCTTGAACGCGCACGCCTGGCGCTGGAGGGCATCAGCCGCAGCGTCGATCTGGCAGCGCCGGAACGCATGACGCAGGGCGCGACCCAGGCGCTGCAGCAAAGGGTGGATCAGGCGCGGCAGCTTCTCGCCGCTGAATCGCCCAACGCGTTGCAGGCGCGCCTCGCCATCGACGAGGTGCTGGCCGCACTGCCGCCTGTCCTGGCCGCGGTGCAGGAAGGCGCGCCGGCGACAGGCGCCAACGCCACCATGGCGCCGGGCCAGTCGGGTGGCATGGGCCAGCAGGCGGCAGCGCGCGCACCAGGTGGTGTGGAGCTGTCGCGCGCGACGCATCTGGTGGGCACCAACGTCGTCTCCAGCACCGGCCGCGACGCGGGTGAGATCGAGAACCTGCTGATCGACAGCGGCGGGCAGGTCCGTGCCGCCGTCGTGCAGTGGGGCGGGTTCCTGGGCATCGGCGCACGCCGTGCCGTGGTGCCGATCGACCAGATCACCTTCGGCGCGACAAATGAGCGCGCGCAGATGGATCTGACGCGGGACCAGCTCGAGCAACTGCCGCGCTACGACGCCGGCAACCTCGAGGAGTTTGGCCGTGCCGAGGGCTGGGGCGCGTTGCGCACCTATCGCTGAGCGTAATCCGCGGCGGGCGGGCAACCAGCGCAAGCCTCAGGCGCTGATAGGGGCATGCACAGAAGGATGCCCCGCATGACCCGATCCCTCATTGTCCCGGCCCTGACTGGCTTCCTGGCACTGGGTCTCGTTGCCTGCGACGACACCACCACCACCTCGGAGACCCCGGCCGGGGCGACGGACACACGCACCGGCCAGTCCGGCGGCACCGCCGCCCCCACCGCCGCGGGCACCGGGACGACGGATAGCGCGACGATGAGCGCGCCCGGCGCCAGCGGAACCGCGCCGATCGGCGCCGCGACGCCACTGCCGCCCGGCACCGGCACGGCGACCGGCGTGACAACCACGCCGGGCCTGGATCCGGCCGCGCCGGGTGGCACCGCGACCGGCAGCCCCGGGGCGGGCATGGGCGGCGACAGCGGCGGCGGCCCGCCGCGCTGATCGCTCCGAGTCACGGAGCCCGGTCACGGATTGATGGCCGGGCTTGGCGGGTGGCCCGGATTCGACCCGCTAGGCGATCCGCCGGGTCTCCTCGACGACACAGGATGTCGGCCGGGCAGCGGGGGGGCAATGGCGGTGCGCTTCAGGCCCGCAGCAGCCCCCCCTCCGGTGCCACCGCAGCGCTGCCCGGGAAGGCGGCGTCGACCGCGTTCTCCGGCAGGCGCAGATGGTCGCGCAGCAGGGCCTTGGCCAATCCGCGCAGGTCACGCGTCGGCTGTAGATCCCGGTTCTCGAACAGCGCGTCGCGCTTCAGGCCGGGCCAGTTTGCCAGGACCCGGCCGCCCTGCACGGCGCCGCCGGCCAGGAAGGCGGCCCCGCCCGTCCCATGGTCCGTCCCGAGATTGCCATTGGCGCGCGCGGTCCGGCCGAATTCCGTGATTGCCAGCACCGCGGTGCGCGACCAGGCCTCCCCCAGCTGCACACGCAGCGCGGCGATGCCGCGATCGAGTTGCACCAGCACCGGGTCGATGCGCTGGGCCTGGCCCGCATGCGTGTCCCAGCCGCCGAGTTCCAGCGCCGCCACGCGCGGCCCATCCACGCGCGCCAGCATCCGCCCGGCCGCATGCGCCAGCCGGGTGAAGCCGCCCTGGTTGCCCGGGATCGGCGCGCCGGCGGACAGCGCGCCGGTCGCGTAGCCGCGGCCGCGCATGCCCTCCGTCACGCTGGGGCCGATCACCGGGTCCGCATGCAGCAGATCCGCCATCCGGGCATAGAGGTCGGGTTCCGGCCGTGTCGCGCGCGGTGGCGCCCACATGCCGACCGGCGCCTCGCCGCGCATCAGCAGCGGCAGGTCGAGGCCGAGCGCCAGGCCGGTGCGAGCGGGCTGGCCGGCGGATTCCGGAATGTGGGTCAGCGCGCGGTTCAGCCAGCCGGATTCCAGCCGCTGCTCGCCGCCGCCCTCCATCAGATCCTGCCCGTCGAAATGGCTGCGGGTGCGGTAGGGGCCGGCCACGGCATGCACCGGCAGCAACTCGCCGCGCGCATACAGGGCGTGCAACTCGGTGAGCTTCGGATGCAGGCCGAAGCTGCCGCCAAGGTCCAGCACGCCGCCTTCCGCGCCCGGCTCCGCCAGCGCCAGCGCGCCGCGCAGCGTGGCGTAATCCGGGTCGCCATAGGGCACCACGGCATGCAGCCCATCCATGGCGCCGCGCAGCAGGATCACCACCAGGCGCCGGTCCATGATCTGCGCGGCGGGCGCGGCCACATCCGCCACCGCCAGGCGGGCGGGGCCGGCGGCGGCAAGGGCGGTCAGCCCGAGCAGGACGCCGCGGCGGCCGATGCGCGGCAAATGGGTCTGGCTCATCGGCGTTGCATCTCCGGGCTGGCGAAGACCAGCGTGATGGCATCCCGCGTGCTGCCGGCGCGGCCGACCGCAATGCGCGTTTCCTCCCGCGCCAGCGGGCCCAGCGCCGTCTCCAGCACCTGTCGCGGGTCCAGCCGCGCATGGCGGCCGGCGGTCTCATAGGCGATGTCCAGGCGCTGCATCATCGGCTCCGGCGCCGCCCATCCGGCAGCGATGTCCGGCCAGCCATTCGGCTGCGGCGCGTTCCACAGCGGCTGGCCGAGCGCGGACAGCGCGCCGAGCACCGGGCCGGGATCGGTGGCGCCGGCGGCGCGGTGCATCGCCACCACATAATCCAGCGGCGCGCGCAGCTTGGTCAGCGGCGGGCCCCAGGCCCCGGGCAGGCGGACCAGGGCGCGGGCGGCCTCGCCCAGATCGCCCTGCGTGTCCCGCAGCACGCCCTCGATCCGCGCCACGGCATCCGGCGGCGGCGTATCGGCGACGAAATGGCGCACCAGCCGCCCGGCGAGGAAGCGATGCGTGGCGGGATGGGCGGCGAGGTCGCGCAAAGCCGCCTCATAGGCCTCCGGCCCCTCCGCATAGTGTTTGCCGAGCAGGGTCTTGGCACCGGGTTCGTGGTTGCCGGGGCGGAAGACCAGGTCGAAGGGCGGGCGCAGGCGCTCCACCCCCCAGCCGGTCATGATCCGCGCGAATTCCGTCACATCCGCCTGGCTGTATCCGGCGGCGGGGGAGACGCTGTGCAGTTCCAGGATTTCGCGTGCCAGGTTTTCGTTCAGCCCACGGCCGCTGCGCTTGCCGAAGTTGCTGTTCGGCCCGACCGAGGCGACCTGGTCGAGGTAGAACAGCATGGCGGGCGCCCTGGAGGCGGCGACCAGCATGTCCACGAAGCGGCCTGTGACGTGCGGGCGGATCGCCTGGCGCAGGAAATGCGGAAAACCCGTGGTCATGCCGAAGCCGCCGCGTTCGGCGACGGTGAAGTGGTTCAGCCAGAAGTTCGTCAGCCGGTCGTGGAAGGGCGCATCGCTGGTCAGCAGGTGGCGCACCCAGGCCTGCTGCTCGGCGCGGAACATCTGCGTCGGCACGCTGGCCTGGCCGGCGGGCGGTGGCGTTGCGTCATGCGCGATCCAGGCGGAGTAGCCTTCCTCCAGCGAGGCCGGCGCATCCCGCCCGGGGGGCGGCGGCAAGGGCGGGGGCGCGGCGCGGGTCTGCTGGTCGAGCCAGGCAACCGGGTCCTCCGGCAGCGGCGCTTCGGGGCGCGGTGCCGTGCCGAAGCGGACCGCCGCGATCTGGGGGCGTGTGTCCATGGCGGGATCACACAGGCCAATTGTGGCCCAATTCGTGCCGGCGATTTGACGTGTGCGTGAGAGCGCCGTGGCCGCGGATGAGCCGCGCTAGCCGCCGCTCATCGCCGTCATCACCAGCATCTCCGCCCCCGGCCGCAGCGGGGCGTGCAGCGTCGCAGGCTCCCCATCGACAAAGATGCGGAGGTGGCGGCGGATGGCGGGGGTCGAATCACAGATGCGGTCCGCCATGCCGGGCCAGCGCGCCTCCAGCCCGGCAATCGCCTGCGCCACGCTGGTGGCCTCCAGATCGACCTGCCGTGGCGCGCCGGGAAACAGGCGCGCCAGGGCGGCCGGCAGCAGCACCCGCTCCACGGCTCAGTCCTCCAGCACCAAGGTCTCGACGGAGGAGATGGTGGGCAAATGCCGGGCGATGCAGCGCCAGCTCTCGCCTTCATCGGCGCTGGCATAAAGCTCGCCGCCGCTGGTGCCGAAATAGACCCCGGCGCGCTCCAGCCTATCGGTCGCCATGGCCTGGCGCAGCACGCCGAAGAAGGCGTCCTGCTGCGGCAGCCCATCGCGCAGCGCCTGCCAGGTGGTGCCGCCATCGCGGGTGCGCCAGACGGCGGCCTTGGCATCGGGCATGTAGCGCCCGGCCTGGTCGCCATTCAGCGGCAGCAGGAACAGCGTGCCCGGGTCGCGCGGATGCGTCGCGGCGGGAAAGCCGAAGGAGGAAGGCAGCCCCTGCTCGATACTGGTCCAGCTGCGCCCGCCATCCGCGCTGCGGTACATGCCGCAATGGTTCTGCTGGTACAGCAGCTCCGGCTCGCCCGGCGCCATCACCAGGCAATGCACGCATTGGCCGTGTTCCGGGTAGCGCTGATCCTCCGGCGCGTAATCCTGCCGCGTGCCGCGGTTGCGCGGCGCCCAGCTTTGCCCGCCATCGGCCGTGTGGAACACGCCGCCGGTCGAGATCGCCACCCAGAACTGCGCCGGGTCGCTGGGATGCGGCAGCAGCCCATGCAGGATCAGCCCGCCGCCGCCCGGCTGCCATTCGGGGCGCGAGGGATGGTCGCGCAGCCCGTTCACATGGGTGAAGCGCTGCCCGCCATCCGTGCTGCGGAACAGCCCGGCGGGTTCCACCCCCGCATGCAGCACGCCATGCGCGACGGACAGGCTCCACACCGTCTTGATCGGCGTCTCGCCCGCTTCATAGGCGAGGCCCTGGCTGGAATGCGTCCAGCTTGCGCCGAGATCGGGCGAGGTCCAGACCGCCGGGCCGAACCACTCATTGCCGCCGCCGGCATGGAGGCGGCCGGTGGCCGGGTCGGCGATGATGTGGTTGACCGGCCAGGTCTCGCAGAACGGCCCGCGCAGGGACCATTCGGCGCGCGCCGCATCTGATTCCAGGATGAAGGCGCCCTTCTTGGTGCCGACCAGCAGCAGGATCCGCGCGGCCATGGCTCAGCCCACCCGCCGGTAGCGCGCGGTCATCACATGGTGCCAGGCGCCATCCGCATCCTGCATGCGGGATGTCATGCTGCGCGCATCCGCTGATTGCAGCTCGATGATGTCCTGGTACAGCGCCATGCGCCCCGGCTTGCCGAAATCCGGCCCGTGGCTGTCCAGCGTCAGCACCCGGCCTTCGGCATCCAGCGCGCCTTCGTACAGCCACATCATGTTCATCATGGAACCGACGAAATTGCCGACGAAGCGCCCCTTGGCGGGATCGTAGCCAAGCGTGATGACGGTGTGGCCGGTTCCGCCGCCCGGCATCTCGCCCTCGCCCCGGCCGATGACCCAGACATCGCCGAGCGCCGCAACCGACTCTCGCCCCCGCATGGTGGCGGCGGGCTGGCCGGGGCCCATGACGCATTCGGCCTCGCTGGTCCATTCGCCGACCAGGCGGTGCAGCCAGCGGTGTTCCGCGGTGACGGTCAGATCCATCATCGTGCTTCCTCCAGATTGCTCAGGTGCAGGGCGATCAGGCGTTCGAAGGATTCGGTCCAGCCGCGGCGATGGCGCGTCGCGGTGGCCGCATCGGCGAAGCGGTCATGCGTCAGGGTGATCTCGGTGCCATCCTCCAGCGGTCGGAAGCGCACGGTGACGCGGCTTTCGCGTTCCGGCATGCTGGCCCAGGCCCAGGTGAAGACCAGCAGGCGTTCCGGCTCGATCTCCAGATAGCGGCCGCCGACCTCGTGGCGGTCGCCATTGTCCTCGGTCATGTGGATGCGGAAGGCGCCGTCGATGCGCGCATCGACCTCGGCCTGGTCCACCCGCGTGTGGTGCGGGCCGAACCACCGGGCCATCATCTCCGGCTGGGTCCAGGCGGCGAAGACCCGGGCTGGCGGGGCGGCGATGCGGCGCACAAGGGTCAGGCTCGGGATCGTCGTCGTCATGGCGATTTCTCCAGGGCGGCGGCCAGGCGATCGAGGCTCTCGGTCCAGAAGCGCTGGTAGCGGGCGAGCCATCCCATCGCGTCCTCCATCGGCGCCGCCGTCAGCCGGCAGGCGACGGTGCGGCCCGTCTTCTGCCGCGCGATCAGTCCGGCGCCTTCCAGCACATCCAGGTGCTTCATCACCGCGGGCAGCGACATCGACAGCGGCCGCGCCAATTCACTGACCGAGATTCCATCCTCCGCATCCAGCCTTTGCAGCAATGCGCGGCGGGTGGGGTCGGCGAGGGCCGAGAAGATGCGGTCGAGGTCGGGGCCTGAGGGCGCTGTTTGGTTAACCATGAAGTTAACCATATTCAGGTCGTGGGCGCGTTGCAAGCTTGCCGGCATCACGGCAGCGGGATCACCATGGGCGCACAGGTGGAGGATGCGGGATGATCGCGAACCCGGTGCGCGAGAAGCTGCGGCGCGGCGAGGCCAGTTTCGGCGTCATGGCCTTCGAATTCTTCACCCCCGGCCTGGCGCCCACCCTGGCCGCCGCCGGCGCCGAATTCATTCTGCTGGACATGGAGCATTCGGGGCTGGGGATCGAAGGTGTGAAGGCGCAATGCGCCTTCGCCCGCGCCGCCGGCATCGTGCCGATGGTCCGCATCCCGGCCGCGCAGGCCTCGCTGGTGCCGCCGGTGCTGGATGCCGGCGCGCTCGGCATCATGATGCCGCTGGTCGAAAGCGCGGCGCAGGCACGGGCGCTGGTCGCCGCCTGCCGCTACCGGCCGGAGGGGCATCGCGGCCTCGCCTTCTCCGTGGCGCATGATGCCTATGCCGGCGGTGATCCGGCGGCGAAGATGGCGGCGGCCAATGCGGCGGTGCTGACCATCGCGCTGGTCGAAAGCGAGGCCGGCGTGGCGGCGGCAGAGGAGATCGCGGCGGTACCGGGGCTGGACATGCTGTGGCTTGGCCATTTCGACCTGTCCGACAGCCTGGGCATCCCGGGCGGCTTTGCCGATCCGCGCTACCGGCGTGCCGCGGCGGATCTGCGTGCCGCGGCGCAGGCCGCGGGCAAGCCGCTGGGCTGGGTGGCGGGCGATGGCGCGGAGGCTGCGGCGGCACTGCGCGCCGGCTTCCGTTGCCTGTGCATCGGCCATGAGGTGGTGGTGCTGCGCAACGCGCTCTCCGCCGCCTTCGCCACCGCCCGCGCGGCTGCCCCGGGGGAGGAAAGCCCGGGAGTCGGCGGGCTGCCCTGACGCCGGCCAGACCCCTCAGCGGATCGAGAAGCCGATCGGCGCTAGCACCACCGCCTGTGCATCCGGAAAATCGTCAGGCAGGCGGGGCAGGGGGGAGACGCGGCGGATCAGCGCCATCGCCTCATGGTCCAGCAGGACGGAGCCGGTGCCGCGCACCAGCTGGCTCGCCTGCACCGTGCCGTCCCGGGCGATGACGAAGCGCACCGTCGCCGTGCCCTCGAAGCCCTGGGCGCGGGCAGCGGGCGGGTAGCGCAGGTTGCGTTGCAGGATGCGGACCAGGGCGGCGGTGTAGGCCGCGGGCAATTGCCGTGCGCCGGCACCCTCACCGGCGCCCTGACCGGGGCTCGCCGCCACCGCGCCCTGGCCACCGCCCGCCGGGCCAGAGGAGGTTGTGGGGCCTGCCGGGCCTGAATCCATCGCGCTGGCGGGGCCGGGATTGCCGGCGAGCGCGCTGCGGGGCGCCTCCGCGCGCGCGGTGGGGCGCGGCGTGGGCGCGGCGCGACGTGGTGCGGGTTCCGCCTGCTGGCGCACGGGTTCGGGTTGCGCCTGCTGGCGCACGGGCTCCGGCGGTGCCTGGGGGGGCGGGGGCGGCAGGGGTTCCTGTGCCTCGGCCACAAGTGTCTCCGGCGGTTCTGCGGCCTCGAGGGGCAGCGGCGGTGGGGGCGTGGCCGCAAGCGGCTCGCGGACCTGGGCCGGTGCGGGCGGTGGCGGTGGTGCCAGGTCCGGGGCCGTGGCGACCAGCGCCTCCGGCGGCGGTGGCTCGGCGGTGAGCGGCTCCGGCAGGGTCTGCGCGGTCTGCGGTGGGGCAGGCTGGATGGTCGGCGGTGGCAGGGCCTGCGCGATTTGCGGCGGTGGTGGTGGCGCGGCCTCCGGGGGTGGCGGCTGTGCCAGCAGGGGCGGGGATGGCTCCGCTGTCTGCGGCACGGGTGGGCGTGGCAACTCCGCAGGCGAGGCTACGGCCGCATCCAGGCTCTCCGCCGGCGCGGCGTTCAGCAGATCCTCCGGCTGCGCCGCCGCGATGCCGCCGGCCGCACCTCCACCCAGCGCGCTCGACAGGCCAACCTGCAGTCCGCCGCCACCGCCGGCCAGCAGCGGCTGATGGGCGGGCCGCAGCAGCACGGCGGCCAGGCCCAGATGCAGCGCCAACGCCACGCCCCAGGCGGCGGGATGCAGGCCGCGCCCATCCCGCGGCGAATCAGCCGAGGCGAAGGACATCAGGCCGGAACCAGGCAGTGGCGGACGGAAGCGCTGCGACAGATCCATGGCGGTTCAGGGCGCCGCCTCGCCGATCAGGGAGGCACGGCCGAAGCCCGAGGCGGCCAGCGCGGCCAGCACGCGCATCACCTCGCCATAAGGCTGGTTGCGATCGGCGCGCAGGAACACCGGGCGGTCCGGTGCCGCGGCGGCCATCGGGGCGAGGGTGGCGACCAGGGTGGACGGTTCCGTCTCCGCGTCCTCGATGAAGACGCGGCCCTGGCGGTCCAGCGTCAGCACCAGCGGCTCCGTCACCTGCGGCACCGGGGCGTTGGTGGCGCGCGGCAGGTCCACCGGCACGCCGGCCATCATCATCGGCGCCGCCACCATGAAGACGATCAGCAGCACCAGCATCACATCGACGAAGGGCGTGACGTTGATCTCGGAGAGCATGCCCTCCTCATCCCTGCCGCTGTCATCCAGGTTGTGGAAGGCCATCACTCGGCCGCCATGCGGGCGCGGCTGGACCCGGCGAGGCCGAGCCGCCGCGCCAGGCGTTCCGCCGCCCCGCTGGCGGCGCCGCGCGCCTCGCCCAGCATGGCGGACAGCCGGTTGTAGGCCAGCGCCGCGGGAATTGCCGCGACCAGGCCGAGCGCGGTGGCGAACAGCGCCTCGGCAATGCCCGGCGCCACAGCGGACAGGCTGGTATTGCCGCTGCGGGCGATGGCGGTGAAGGCGTTCATGATCCCCCAGACCGTGCCGAACAGCCCGATGAAGGGCGCGGTGGAGGCGATGCTGGCCAGCACCGGCAGGCCGTGCCGGGCGCGTGCCGTGCGTTCCACCACGGCCAGCCGGGCAGCGCTGGCGATGTGGTGGCGGCGTTCCGCGGCGGGCTCGCCCACCACCTCCCGCGCGGCATGTTCGGCGGCGACCAGTACCTCGGCCCAGGCATTGTCGTGCGCGGGCGGGGATCCATCCTCGGCGAAGCGGCGCAGCGCGCGGGCATCGCGGGCCAGGCGGCGGAAGCGCAGCGCGCGGTCCAGCGCCAGGGCCCAGACCCAGATCGAGGCCAGCACCAGCATCACCATCACCGTCCGCACCACCCAATCGGCGGCGAGGAAAAGGCCGAGCGGCGACAGGTCGTGCGCGGCACCGATTGCGGCGGTCTCCATGTCCAGCTCTCCTACAGCCCGAAGCGGATGCCGGCGCGGCTGGTGGGGCGCAGCCGATCGGCGCAATCCGCCACCTCCGTCCCGCCGATGCGGCAGGCCAGCACGTCATTCACCAGCAGCCGGCTGATGCGGTCGCAGGGCAGGCCGGCCAGGTCGAACAGGCGAACCGCGGTGCGGCCTGCGCCGATCGGGGCGAGTTCCACCGCGGCGCGGCGGGCGATCTGCCCGTCGGCGCCGAACACCACCAGGTCCAACCGCAGCGCGTTGATGGCGGCGGAATCCGGGGCGTCATTGGCCAGCATCATCCAGATCCGGCAGCCCTCGGCGGGCGCCGTCACCGGCTCCAGCCGGTTCAGCTCCAGCGGCAAGGCGGGCTGCGCCTGGGCCGGGGCGGCCAGCAAGGGAGCCAGCGCCAGGCTTGCCAGGATCAGGCATTTCCACAGCAGCGGGAACGGCGACGCGATGGGCGGCGCGGGGGCCATGCTTCGTATCCTTCATCCGCCCGGTGCATCGCACATCTGAGAATGACTCGCAATCACACTTCCCTGCACGCCGTCCCGGCGCCATGCTCGGCGCGACAGGGTGAGGGAGGCCGGGCGCATGCCGGATGGATTTGACGACGGCCGGGCGACGCCCGAGCGGCTTCTGGTAGCGGCGCTGCGCGCCGGGATGGCGCCAGGGGGTAGCCAACGCGATTGCCTGGGGATTCTGGCGCAGGCCGGCATCCGCCCGGCCGGCGTGCTGGGCTTCGGGCTGCTGCTTTCCGTCCTGGCGCGCGGCGCGCGGCGGAAGCTGGAGGTGGCGCCTGGTGCGGGCGCCGCGCTGAGTGGCGATGAGGCGATGCTGCTGGAACTGGTGGCGGCGCTGCAGCGGGGCGATGCGCTATCCGCCATCGGGGGCCTGTCCGAATGGCTGGAGCCGGACAATCTGGCCGCGGCGCTGCGCGGCGCGCAGATCCTCGCCCGGCAGATGGCGGCGGCAGGGCTGGCCGTGCGCGACTCAGCCGGCCCATCGTCCACCCGTCTGGCCGCGCCCCGCCGATCCCGCTAGAACCGCCGGCCGGGTAACAACCGGCCGGGTCTGTGGCAAAGCGCCGCAGGGCCGAGGAACGCAAGCCAGGACGTTGAAGCCATGCCGCAGTATCGCAGCCGCACCACCACCCATGGCCGCAACATGGCCGGCGCGAGGGGGCTGTGGCGCGCCACCGGCATGAAGGATGGCGATTTCGGCAAGCCGATCATCGCCGTGGTCAACAGCTTCACCCAGTTCGTCCCCGGCCACGTCCATCTCAAGGACCTCGGCCAGATGGTGGCGCGGGAGATTGAGGCGGCGGGTGGCGTCGCCAAGGAATTCAACACCATCGCGGTGGATGACGGCATCGCGATGGGGCATGACGGCATGCTCTACAGCCTGCCGTCGCGCGACCTGATCGCCGACAGCGTGGAGTACATGGTCAACGCGCATTGCGCCGATGCGATGGTCTGCATCTCGAACTGCGACAAGATCACGCCCGGCATGCTGATGGCGTCGATGCGCCTGAACGTGCCGACCATCTTCGTCTCCGGTGGGCCGATGGAGGCCGGCAAGGTGGTGCATCGCGGCCAGAAGCGCAGCGTCGACCTGATCGATGCCATGATCGCCGCCGCCGACCCCACCGTGACGGATGAGGAAGTCGCCGTCATCGAGCGTTCCGCCTGCCCGACCTGCGGGTCCTGTTCCGGCATGTTCACCGCCAATTCGATGAACTGCCTGACGGAAGCGCTGGGCCTGGCGCTGCCCGGCAACGGCACCGTCGTCGCCACCCACGCCGACCGCAAGCGGCTGTTCCTGGAAGCCGGGCGCCGCATCGTCGAGATCACGCGCCGGCACTACGAGACCGATGATTTCTCCGTCCTGCCGCGCAACATCGCGACGCGTACCGCCTTCGAGAATGCGATGACGCTGGACATCGCCATGGGCGGTTCCACCAACACGGTGCTGCATCTGCTGGCCGCGGCGCATGAGGGTGGCGTGGACTTCACCATGACGGACATCGACCGCCTGTCCCGCCGCGTGCCGGTGCTGTGCAAGGTCGCCCCCTCCGTCGCCAATGTGCATGTGGAAGACGTGCACCGCGCCGGCGGCATCTTCGGCATTCTGGGCGAGCTCGATCGTGCCGGGCTGATCGATACCTCCGTCAGCCGCGTGGATGCACCGACGCTGGCCGAGGCGTTGCAGCAATGGGATGTGACGCAGACCGCTGATGCCGGTGTGCTGGATTTCTTCAAGGCCGCGCCGGGTGGCGTGCCGACGCAGGTGGCGTTCAGCCAGGCGGAGCGCTGGGACAGCCTGGACACGGATCGCGCCACGGGCGTGATCCGGTCGAAGGATTCGGCGTTCTCCGCCGATGGTGGCCTCGCCGTGCTGGCGGGCAATATCGCGGTGGATGGCTGCATCGTGAAGACCGCCGGCGTCGATGCCTCGATCCTGACCTTCACCGGCCCGGCCAAGGTGTTCGAGAGTCAGGACGCCGCTGTGGACGAAATCCTCGGCGGCAAGGTCGTGGCGGGCGATGTGGTGGTGGTGCGGTATGAGGGGCCGCGCGGGGGCCCTGGCATGCAGGAAATGCTGTACCCGACCAGCTACCTGAAATCGAAGGGCCTCGGGAAGGTCTGCGCCCTGGTGACGGATGGCCGCTTCTCCGGCGGATCCTCCGGCCTGTCCATCGGCCATCTGTCACCGGAAGCCGCGGAGGGCGGGCCGATCGGGCTGGTCGAGGATGGCGACATCATCGAGATCGACATCCCGAACCGCCGCATCGAACTGAAGGTGGAGGAGGCGGAGATGGCGCGCCGCCGGGCCGCGATGGAAGCCAAGGGTGATGCCGCATGGCAGCCTGCCAGCCCGCGAAAGCGCCAGGTCTCGACGGCGCTGCAGGCCTATGCGGCGATGGCGACGAGTGCCGCGCGGGGCGCGGTGCGGGATCTGGCGTCGCTGAAGCGGCGATAGGAGAAGCCGCAAGGGAAGCGGGTCCGGCGGCGGCGGTGCCGTCGCCGGAAAGCGGGTGTCAGCCGAGCACGCCCTGGCGCATCTGGCTTTCGCGGATGATGCGCTCATGCCCGTCGCGGCTGTTCTTCACGCGGTATTCGCGGTCCTGCGCATCATTCGGCAATTGCCGCACGATGGTATAGGCGCCCGACGGCGCGGAGCCGTCATAGCGGCCCGGCATGAATTCGATGCGCTGGCCCACGGTGTAGCGGTGATGCGGAGGCATGTGGCGATCCTCACGGGTCGGGGCAGCCCCTGGCATTGCGCCGGAGGGGCAGGACGACCAGGCCGCCCGCGCGCCGTGAAGTCCTTGGTTCAGCCGATCAGGTCCATCACGATGCGGCGGATTTCGTCGCGCGTGAGGCTGGAAATGGCGGGCTCGCTGCCGGCCTGGAGTTTCGGCTGGGCCGGAAGGATGGACCCGTTCGCGTAGAACTGGGTCGGGTAGCGTTCGTCGTAGGTGTGCACGTGGTCCTTTGGGCAGTCCCCGGCGGCGGTGCCACCGTGCTGCGGATGCTTTGGTCTATTGCCGGGCGCGCCAGGGACGCGACAGGGCGGTATGCCGCACAGGTTGTGGCGGCGGTGGGATGACGGAAGAACGGGCGCCGAAGCCCCCGTTCATCCATCCGGTAATCCGTCGGGGCGGCCCTGGGCCACCCCGTTCGGTTCAGGCCTGCTTCAGGTTGCCGGCAGAGGTCTTGCCCTGCTGGCCATGCTGCAGCTCATACTCCAGCTTGTCGCCCTCGCGCGGCTCCTGCAGGCCGGAACGCTGCACATCGGAGATGTGCAGGAACACGTCCTTGGAGCCGTCTTCCGGCTGGATGAAGCCATAGCCCTTGGTTGCGTTGAACCACTTGACGGTGCCGATCGGCATGGAAGGTATCCGCTTCGTAACAAAAGACCGACCCACGACATTGCAGGGCGGATCAGACTTGGGGGCGAAACGGACACTAGGCTCGGCGCTCGATCGAGCAGGGAGAGCAGGCCGAACCGCGCAAGGCTGACCCAACCCATATGCGCCCTGCATGAGCAAGCTGCAACCTAAATCGGGACTTGCGGCCGCCCTTCATGCTTTCGAAACATTCGGTAGGTGGTAAGGTCCGCCCGGTCGCGAGGCGCGGCCAAGGGGGAGCGCCAGGTTGCATGACCGGGGATGACGCCGCACCGTGCCTCAATCTGCCGCCCGGGCCGCGCTTCGCGGCGGTGGGGGCGGAATTCGTGCGCGGGGCCGCCGCGATCCTCGGCGCGGAGCCGCATCGCGGCGACCGCCTGGCGCTGATTGCGGAGGAGGTGCTGGCGGCCAGCCCGCCCGGCTCCGGCCCGGTCAGCCTGGCGCTGCGCGACCGGCGCCACGCCATGCGGCTGGAACTTGGCTTCACCACCGCGGATCTGGACCTCGCCGGGCTGGACCAGGCGCGGCGTCGGGATGTGGAGGATCTGGCGGAGGTCGGGCTGTACCTGGCGGCCCGGCTGGCAGACCAGCTCACCACGCATCCGGCCGGGGCGGGCGGGCTGCGGTTGGATTTCGATGTCGCGCGCAGCTATCCGCCGCGACGGGCGCAGCCGCCACCCCCGGGCCTCGGCCCAGTGCAGGGCGTGCCGGTGGAGCCGGATGATGCGACGCTGGCGCTGCTGGTGGAATGGGCGGAGGCCAGCGGCGCCGGCGGCACCGCCTTCCGCACCCCCGCGCGCGTGCTGGACCAGCGCGCGGCCGGGGAGCTTGCGGCGCTGGTGGCGCTGGATGCGCGGCGCCGGCCGCTGGGCGGGCTGTTCTGGCAATCCTTCGGCCGCCGCCTGATGGCGCTGTCCGGCCCCGCCCTGTTGCTGCCGGGTGGCGCGGGCCGCGCCGCACTCGCCACCGCCCTGCTGCACGCCGCACTGGCCCGGCTGGCGCGCGGCAGCATCCAGGGGCTGGTGGTGCTGGAGGCGGCACCGGACATGCCGGCGGAGGCCTTCGAGGTGGTGGGCCACCTGCCGGATGCCGCCGGCGGCCGCCACCCCGTGCTGTTCCGCGCGCTGGAGGAAGACCCGGGCGGCATCGCCTGGGTGCCGGATATGCTGCGCGGCTGGGTGGCGGGAACGGTGCGCCGCCTCGGCCTCGGCCGGGATATCGAGGCGCCGCCGCCACCCGCCCGCGCCACCGGCGCCGCCATGGCGGCGGAGACGGACCGCGCCGCCAGCCGCGTCACGCTGCGGCCGCTGCTGGCGGCGGCAGATGCGGCGGCGGTGGCGCTGGGCAATGTGGCGCTGTTCCGCGCCCAGGGATTCGGCCAGTTCCGCGCGGTGCTGGATCTCGGCCAGCCCAGCCACGCCGCCTTCGCCGAGGGTCTGGTGCAGGCCGGGCTGGCGCCTGCGGCGCTGATTCCGGATGCGGCCGGGGACTTGCTGCTGCTGGCCACCCCGGGATGAGCGGCTTCGCGCTGGAGCGGCTGGTCCCGGCGCATGTCCAGGCCTTCGAGGCCTATGTGCCCTCGCCCCCCGATGATGTGCTGCGGCGGCGCTTCGGCGTGGCGCATCTGCACCGGCTGAACAACAACGAGAATCCGCTGGGCCCGCCCGCGGCCTCCCGCGCCGTGCTGGCGCGCTGGGACGAGCGGGAGGCGGCGCTGTATCCGCAGGGCGATGGCTGGCACCTGCGCCGCGCCATCGCCGGTCGCTTCGGGCTGGATGCGGAGCAGGTGATCCTCGGCAATGGCGCGAATGAGGTGATCGCTTTCGTCATCAAGGCATTCTGCGAGGCCGGGGACAACATCGTCACCGCCGACCGCACCTTCGCCGTCTATGAATGGCTGGCCAGTTTCTCCGGCATCGAACCGCGGCTCGTGCCGCTGCGCGACCACGGCTTCGACGATGCGGCGCTGCTGCGTGCGATCGATGCGCGCAGCCGCGTGGTGTTCCTGTGCAACCCGAACAACCCGACCGGAAGCTGGTGGGACCACGCGAAGCTGGCGCGCTTCCTGGACGCGGTGGCGGGCCGCGCCATTGTGGTGGTGGACGAGGCCTATGCCGAATTCGCCGAGGCGCCGGACTTCCCCGACAGTTTCGCGCTGATGGCGCGGCATCCGAACCTCATCGTGTTCCGCACCTTCTCCAAGATGTGGGGGCTGGCCGGGCTGCGGATCGGCTGGATGGCGGCGGCGCCGGCGGTGGCGGCCACGGTGCGGAAGACCACCATCAGCTACAGCGTGAACCGGCTGGCGCTGGAGGCGGCACGCGAGGCGGTGTGGGACGAGGCGCATATCGCGGCCAGCCGCGCACAGGTGCGGGCGGCGCGCGCCGGGCTCGGGGCGCTGGCCGAAAGGCTGGGGCTGACCATGCTGGGCGGCATCGGCAATTTCGCCATGCTGCGGCTGCCCATGCCGGATACGGTGGTGCATCGGCGGCTGATGGCACGCGGCGTGATGGCGCGCGCGATGACCAGTTTTCGCTATCCCGGCTGGCTGCGCGTGTCCTTCGGCAGCGCCCCTGCCATGGCCGCCTTCGGCCAGGCGCTGGAGGCGGTGCTGGCGGAGCGGTAACCTATTTCGGCAGGCGCAGCAGCGCTGGCGCGGCTGGCGCCAGGCACAGGGCCGCCAGCAGGAAGGCGCCGGCATAGCCCGCAACGCCCACCACCAGCCCACCCAGCAGCGGGCCGAGCAGGTAGCCCAGTTGCAAGGTCAGCATCATCAGGTTGAGGTTGGCGCCGCGCCGCTCGGGCGGGGAATGTCGGTGCATCAGCGCATTCAGCAGCGGCAGCGCCGCGCCGAAGCCGAGGCCGGTCAGCAACGCCACCAGCATCAGTGCCCAGGCGGGCAGGGGCAATGCCAGTAGCCCGAGCGCCAGCCCCACCGCGCCAAGCCCGATGGCCGCCAGGCGCCGCTGGTCCAGCCGATCGAAGGCACTGCCGGCCAGCAGGCGCAGCGCCATGATGGTGGCGGTCTGGACGCCGAAGAACAGGCCGATCAGCGCGCCGCCCTCCCACTCCAGCGCGCGCGGCTTCAACAGGTTGAACAGCAGGGCATGGGCCAGGAAGGCCAGGCTGTTCACCGCCAGCAGCAGCAGCACCGGCCGGCTGGCGCGCCCGCCCGCCGCCGCGGCCGGTGGCGGGGCGTGGGCCAGCGGGCGGCGCGCGATCCACAGCGCCAGCAGCAACGCGGGCGCCTGCAACAGCGCGAGTGCCGCATATTGCCGTCCCGCATCGCCGCCGAAGGCCGGCAGCGTGGCTTCCATCAGCGGCGGCAACAGCGCGAAGGGCAGCAGATCCGCCACGCCGAACAGCGCATAGGCGCGCCCCGCCTGCGCCGCGGGCACCATGGCGACGAAACCCGCGACGATGCCCACCAGCGTCAGCACGAAGCCCAGCCCATGCAGGCACCGCAGCGCCAGCAATTGCGGAAAGCCCTCGGCCAACGGGTACAGCGGCAGCGCCAGCAGGGTGACGCCGAAGCCGGCCACGATGCAGCGCCCGGCGGTGGCCGGGGTGATGCGGGCGGAAAGCGGCGGAATCAGCAGCAGCGCCACCAGCGTGAAACCGGCGATCGCCAGCCCCGCCTGGGCCGGGCCGAGGCCACGGCCGCGCAGCCAGGGCTCCAGGCCGTAGAAGGCGGCCAGGTTGGCGAAGCCCAGCAGGGTCAGCACCAGCATGCCGGCGAAGCCCGCGCTCCAAAGCGGCGGCACCGCGCCGCCCGCCAGGCTCCGTTCGTTTCCCATTGCGACGCCGTATCATGAACGGCCGCGCAATGGGACCGGCCGCTTCAGTCGAAGCCGCGATACCGGAAATCGGGCGAGACAGCCTGCGCCACCGCGGCCGCCAGCAGGCCGTGCTGGGGGGACAGCGCGCAGGCCGGGTCGGTCGCGGCGGCATCGCCCGTCAGGGCAAAAGCCTGGCAGCGGCAGCCGCCCCAGTCCTTTTCCTTCCGGTCGCAGCCACGGCAGGGCTCCGGCATCCAGGCCGTGCCGCGGAAGCGGTTGAAGGCGTCGCTATCCTCCCACGCCGCGCGCAGGGATGTGTCGCGCACATTGGGGAAGTCGAGGCCGGTGATGGATTCCGCCGCATGGCAGGGCAGCACGCGCCCGGCGGGGGAGACGCCGAGGAAGCGGTTGCCCCAGCCGCCCATGCAGGATTTCGGCCGCGCCGCGTGGTAGTCCGGCACCACATAATCGATCAGCAGCCGGTCCTGATGCGCTTCCCGCGCCGCATCCACGATGCGGGTCGCGGCATCGAGCTGTTCGCGCGTCGGCAGCAGCGCGTCGCGGTTCATCAGCGCCCAGCCGTAATACTGCACATGCGCCACTTCCAGCCGCCCGGCGCCCCAGTGCAACGCCGTCTCGATCAGCAGCGGCAGGTTGTGCAGGTTCTGCCGGTGCACCACGGCGTTCAGCGTCAGCGGCAACCCGGCTTCCGTCACCAGCCGCGCAGCCATTTCCTTGCGGGCCGGTGCGCCCTTCATGCCGCCGATGCGCTCCGCCCCCGCAGGGTCCGCGTCCTGCACGGAAAGCTGCACGTGATCCAGCCCGGCATCGACCAGGCGCGCCATCAGCGCCGCATCCAGCAGCACGCCGGCGGTGATCAGGTTGGTGTAGAGGCCGGCGTGATGCGCCGCCTGCGTGATCTCCACGATGTCGCGCCGCACCGTGGGCTCGCCGCCCGAGAGATGCACCTGCAGGCAGCCGAGGGCGGCGGCCTCGCGGAACACACGGGCCCATTCCTGCGTCGTCAGCTCACCGCTCGCGCGCGTCAGCTCGACCGGGTTGGAGCAATAGGGGCAGCGCAGCGGGCAACGATGCGTCAGCTCCGCCAGCAGGGCGAGGGGCGCATTCACGGCGTGATCGCGCCGCGCGCCACCAGGTCATCGACCATGGCGCGCACATCGGTGGCGATGACCTCGCGCGGCGCATCGAATTTCGCGGCCAGTGCATCGATGATGTCCTCGAGGTCGCGCGCGCCATCGACCAGGCGCAGCACTTCCAGTGCCGTCTCATCCGGCACGAACATGCGCTCCGGCGCCATCACCACCCAGCGCTCGCGCGCCTGGTCGTGGTGCAGCCGCACGCCGCGCGGAAAGCGGGGGATCATGGGCGGCCCGATGGGCGGAAGGCGCCCGGCGGCGGCAGGCCGGGCGCGACATAGGCGAAGTGCAGCGCATCGAGTTGCGCCCACAGCAGGTCGCATTTGAAGCACAGCGCGGCCAGCACCTGATCCTGCTTTTCCGCTGTATCCGCGTGCCGCTTCACATAATCCATCGCGAAAGCGACATCCTGCGGCGCCTGGGTCAACCGCGGCGTGAAATAGGCGAGCGTCTCCGCCGTGACGAAATCGTAGTTCCGCAACATGCCGGAAACGCGCTGGGAGATGATGTCGGGCGAGAACATCTCGGTCAGGGAGGATGCAATGGCCTCCAGCAGCGACTTCTCGCGGACGAAGCGCACATAGGCATCCACCGCGAAACGCGTCGCCGGCAACAGCCCCTGGAGGGAAACGACATAGGCGCGGTCCAGTCCGAGACCATCAGTCAGCGCCAGCCAGCGCTCCACGCCGCCGGGATGCGTGCCATCGCCATCATGGTCCACCAGGCGCCGGCGCCATTCACGGCGGAGATCGGGTGTCGGCAGGCGTGCCAGCAGGGAGGCATCCTTGGCCGGGATGCTGGCCTGGTAGTAGTAGCGGTTCAACGCCCAGGCCTGGATCTGCCCGCGATCCAGCTTGCCGCCATGCAGCAGGTGATGGAACGGGTGCAGCACGTGGTAGCGCTCCGCCCCGATGGCGCGCAGGGCATCTTCCAGGGCTTCAGGCGAAAGCAGGCTCACAGGCGGATCTCCATCCCATCCTCGCCCACTTCCCAGCCCGCCGCGAGGAGGCGGGCGCGTTCGGGGCTGTCGGACAGCAGGGCGGGATTCGTGTTGTTGATGTGCACGAAGATGCGGCGGGCCACCGCGAGATCCGCGAAGGCGTCGAGCGTGGAGCCTGGCCCCATCATCGGCATATGGCCCATGCGCCGTGCGGTCTTTGGCCCGGCGCCCTGGCGGATCATCTCGTCATCGGTGAACAGCGTGCCGTCGAACAGCACGCAATCCGCACCGCGCAGCCGGGCCCGCAGCGCATCCGTCATCATGGCGCAGCCGGGGATATAGTGCAGCGTGCCGCCACCGGCTGACAGCGCGATCCCCACCGCCTCGCCACCCTCCGCGACACCGGGATCGCCTTCGCATTCGGCGAAAAGCGGCACCTTGCCCGGCACCGCATAGGCGGTGACGTTGATCCCCAGCACGCTGAAGGCCTGCTCCAGCGTGATGCCGCGGCGTTGCACGAATTCGGGGTTGAGCGCGCCGAAGATCGGGTTGGCGGCCAGCACCTCCAGCGTCGGCGCCGCGGCCAGCAATTCGAAGGCCTGGCGTTCACGCAGATGCAGCAGGCCGGCCACGGCATCCACCTCCGCCCCCGTCAGCAGCACCGCGCCAATGGGCGAGTTCCGCAGCGGATGCCTGCGCGGATGCAGGGCCGGTGTCGCGGCGATCTGCTGGCGAAGGTCGGGGCTCGCATTCACGAGCAGCCAGTGCTCGCCATCGGCGGAGGCGGCGATGCTGGCCTGGCTGCGCGGCAGCGCGGCCGGGTCGCCGGCGCGCGCACGCAGGCAGCCAGGACCGGCGGAGTTCCATTGCGGAAACCCTCCGCCGGCACCGGCGCCCAGTAGGATGACCCGGAGCATGCCTTGGGAAGCCGACCCCGGGCAGCCGGATCAGTCGATCTCGGCGGAAGCGTAGCTGTTGATTTCCATCGCGAGGGAGATTTCGACGATCTTCGGGGTCTTCCAGGCCATCACTCTATCCTCCGGCTGCGGCCGGCGAGATACCGGCCCTGAGGACATGACGCTCCGGCCATGTGACTTCAAGGCGAGGCTGCGGCCGGGCGGGGGGACAGGGCGCGTGGGGGCTGAACTTCGCGCGAGAAGCCCGGCAACGGCTTCCGGGTCTTGAAGCGCCCGGTGTAGTGGCAGTATGTTATCTTATAACATAACAGCGCCCGGCCGCCAGGAATCCGCATGATCCGCACCCTCTCCCTTTTGCTCCTTGCCGCCCTTCCGGCCGCCGCCGAGACGGTGACCGCCACGCGGCTGGTCATTGCCGACCATGCCGCCCCGCAGGTGCTGGTGGCCGACGGCTCCGGGGCGCCGCTGCTGCGGCTCGACCTTTCCGAACCCGCGCGGCTGCATCATGGGTTGCATCACGGCCAGGTGGCGCTGCGCGAGGCCCGGATTGGCCGCGTGACGCTGCTCGAGACCGGGTTGCGGCTGGAAGGGCATGGCGACCATGGCGACCTGCATGTGTCCGCGCCATCCCATCTGCCACTGGAACTGCGCGGGCCGCGGCCTTCGCATGTCGTCGGCTCCGATGGCCGGCTCGCGGTGTTCTTCGACGGCGACGGTTCGGCCAGCCTGATCGCCGCAGGTCGCGAGCAATCCCCCACCCGGCTGGCCGCCGCCCATCCGCATCACGGCGTCGCCTACCCCTTCGCCGCCGCCGCCGGGCCGCGCGTGGCGATCAGTGAGGCGCTGGCGGCCGGGGAGCGGCCCTCCGCCGTCAGCCTGCGCGATGCGCAAGGCGCCGAGCTGGCGCGGGAGGATTGCCCGCGCCTGCATGGTGAAGGCCGCACCGGGCCGCTGATCGCCTTCGGCTGCGCCGATGGCGTGCTGCTGCTGGATGCCTCGGGCGGCGCCTTCCGCAAGATCGCCAATCCGGCCGATGCGGGGAACCGGATGGTGCGGAACCTGGCGGGCGGCGAGGATTGGCGCCTGCTGCTCGGCGATTTCGGGCCGCAGGCGATGGTGGTGGTGGACCCGGAGGCGGGGGAGATGCGGGTGGTGGCGCTGCCGGCGCGCCGCCTGCATTTCACCCTGGACCCGGCGCGCGCCGAGACCGGCTTCGCCATCACGGAAGACGGCGTGCTGCATGGCTTCTCCACCCTGGATGGCACGCCGCGCGGGCAGGTCCAGGCCACCGGGCGCTACAGCCTGGAAGGTGGCGCGGCGGTGGCACGGCCCCGGCTTGCCGCCGCCGGCGGGCTGGTGGCGGTGAGCGACCCGGCCGCCGGGCGCGTGGTGCCGCATGACGCGGAAACCCTGGCCCAGACGCGGGTGATCGAGACGGGCGGCGCGCCCTTCGACATCCGCCTGGTCTCGCTGACCGGCGAACGCCATTGAGCGCCCCCATTGAGCGCCATGCTCAATGACGTGACGGAGCGGCCGCGGATCTGGCGGCGCTGGCCGGGCGATGACTGGGCGGCTTTCGAGGCGCTGCCGCCCGCCATCCGCCGCCGCATCCACGAACACGCCTATGATGCCTGGGCGGTGAATGCGCTGATCCTGTTCCGCGCCTTCCGCCGCCAGACCGGCAGCAGCGCGCGCGCGGAACGGCGCCTGCTGCGCTGGTTCGACCAGTGCGAGGCGCAGGAATTTTCCGCTTTTGCGGAAGCGCATCGGCAGCGCACGGGCCGGGATGCGCCGCATCGGGCCGCGCGGGCGACGGTACAGCGCTACACGCGCTGAAGCCCGAAGGCCGGGCGCAGCCGGATGCCGAGCCAGCAGCCCGGCAGCACCGCCAGGAACCACGCCAGCCCATGCAGGCTGGCGGAGGAGGCGCCGCCGAGGAAGGCGCCGATATTGCAGCCGAAGGACAGCCGCGCCCCGATTCCCATCAGCAGCCCACCCAGCGCCGCGCCGGCAGCACCCCGCCAGCCCAGCGCGACGCCATGGCGCAGCTGCCCCCTGGCCGCCGCGGCCAGGAAGGCGCCCAGCATCAGTCCAAGATTGGCCAGCGAGGAAGGCGAGGCAAGCAGCGGCCCAGCCAGTGCCGCCTGCGCCCAGGGCACCTGCCAGAATTCATGCGCCATCAGGTCAGCGCCGAGCCACTGTGCCGGCTGCGCGGCCCAAAGCGTCAATTCGGTGGTGATGCCCCAGGGCATGCCCGAGGCGAGGAACAGCAGCGCCGCCAGGGCGCCGATAATGGCCGCCCGTCGCAGCGCGGACCAGCCCGGCCAGGCGCCCCGCAGCACGGCCGCCGCGGCCAGGGCGAGCAGCGCCTCGGTCACCAGCAGACCGCCCCAGGGACCGAACCAGGGCACCAGGTCCAACGCGCCGAGGCTCGGCAGCCGCAGCGCCGCGGGCAGCAGCAGGCTGCCGACGACACCGCCCACGCAGAAGAACGGCAGCGCCACCGCCATGCGCCGCGAGCCCTGACCCGCGGCAACCAGCACGCCGGAACCGCAGCCACTGGCGATCTGCATCCCGATGCCGAACAGCGCCGCGCCGAGCACAAGGGAAAGCCCGACCGGCGCGACGAAGCGGCCGTAGCCCTCTGCCAGCCCTGCCATCGGCAGGATCACCAGGGCGGCCACGGCGGGCGCGGCGAAGCTCGCACCCGCCATGCGCCCGTCGCCGCGCTCCAGCAGGGCGCGGAAGCTGCCGGCGAAGCCGAAATCCATCAGTACGAAGGCGATGCCGAGGACCAGGGCGGCCGCGAACACGCCGGGCAGCGCGCCATCCGCAAGCGGCAGGATCGCCAGCAGCACCAGCAGGCAGGCCGCCAGCCCACCCAGAAAGGCCAGCAGATGCGGGCGCGTGGTGGCCGGCGGGGCGATGCCGGCCAGTGACATGCTATTGCGCGGCCTGGCGGGCCAGGCGGTCGAGCAGCGCCTCCGTCCCGCGCTGTCCTTCCGGCGGGATGGTGGCGCCGTGACGGGCGAAGACGCGGCTGGCGAGGTCCGCGCCGGTGCTGCGGGTGATGTGCACGCCGCCCTGGTCGTCCTCCCACACCAGCACGCGCATCGGCAGGTCGAGCGCGAGCGTCGGGTTGGCGGCCATGCCGGGCGTGCCGGCGGCGGGGTTGCCGAACAGCACCACGGTGCGGCCGCGCAACGGCAGGCCGGCGTCGCGCGCCGCGGCGGCATGGTCGATCTCGGCGAAGACCTTCCAGCCGGCGGCACGGACCGCCGCACCGAAGCGGTCCAGCGTGGGGCGCAGCGCGTGGGCGCTCGGCAGGGTGACCAGGCCGTTGTCGCCGGCGCCGGCGGGTTGGGCCAGGGCCGGAAGCGCAAGCGGCGTGGCCAGTGCCGCCAGGGCAAGACGGCGGCGGAGGCCGGCGGGGTGGGCTGCTGCGGTCATGGGATTGCCTCCGTGTTGTGCACGGAGCTTCGCCGGGGCCAGCCTTGCGGTTACGGTGGTATTTGGCTGTGCCGCGTGGCGGGGCCGTCGTGGCATGTTGCGCTGGTTGGGGCGCCAGGATCCCCAAGCCGAACTCCGTAGACACTGTGTTTCCCTAGCCAGTCGGCCGCGACGACCGGTCTGCTCCTGTCAGGCCAGGCCGCGGCGGAGGGCGAGGCCGGCCATGGCGATGAGATCGAGCGCCGGCCGGATGACGGCGCACATGGTCAGCGCGCCGTGCAGCAGGCCCGCGACGTGGAGGTGGCTGACGGGCACGCCCTCTCGCTCCAGGCGTCGCGCATAGTCGCAGCCCTCGTCGCACAGCGGGTCGTGGCCGACCGTCAGCACGAAAGCTGGCGCAGTGCCGGACAGCTCGGCGGCGCGCAGCGGCGAGGCGCGCCAATCCGCCCAGCTTGCGGGCTCCGGCGCGTAGCGGTCACGAAACCAGCGCATGCCCGCGGCCGTCAGCGGTAGGCCGGAGGTGAAGCGGGCATGACTGTCATGGCCCTGCGCCATGTCCGTGACAGGATACAGCAGCAGCTGAAGGCGCAGCGCCGGCAGCCTGCCATCCCGAGCCATCAGCGCCGCCACGGCCGCCAGGTTGCCGCCGGCGCTATCGCCCCCCACCGCCAGCCGCGTCGGATCGATGCCTAAGCCCGATGCATGCGCCGCGGCATGGGCGATCGCCTCCGCATAGTCGTCAATGGCCGCTGGAAACGGATGCTCCGGCGCCAGCCGGTAGTCCACGGCCAGCACGGCGCAGCCGGAGGCGTTGCACAGGCTGCGGGCGAGATGGTCATGCGTCGCCAAGTCGCCGAACACCCAGCCCCCGCCATGCGCGAAGACCAGGCAGGGTAGAACCTCCTCCGCACGCGAGCCCTGCGGCCGGTAAAGCCGCATGGCGATGCCGGAGGGCAGGCGCAGGTCGCGCGTCTCCGCCACATCCGGCGGGGGCGGCTGCAGCACAAGCCGACCGGCGGCGTATTGCGCGCGCGCCGGCCCGGTCTCCATCGCTTCCAGCGGCTGACGCCCGGAGGCACGGATCATCTCGAGCAGGGTCAGGCAATCCGGATGCAGCGGCGCGGCCATGACGGGTCATCCCTCGGGGCACGACTTGATTGACACCGCATGGGTGGTGCCGCACCTTTCTTCCAAGGGCAAGAAGCCATCAAGGCTGCCCGGGAAAGGGGAGCGCCGATGTCCAAAACCAATGCGACCACGGTCGGGCGCCGTGCGCTGCTCGGCGGCACCGCCGCCCTCGCGGGATTCCCCAACATCGGCTTCACGCAGCCGCGCCAGCCCATCAAGGTCGGCGTGCCTACCATCCTGTCCGGCCGCGTCGCGCAGCTCGGCCTGTCCTCGCGCAACGCCATGCAGATCGAGGTCGACCGCTTCAACGCCTCCGGCGGGCTCGACGGGCGGCCGATCGAGCTGGTGGTGCGCGACAGCCGTGGCGTGCCGGCGGAAGCAGCCCGTCTGGCGCGGGAGATGATCAGCGGCGAGGGCTGCGAATTCCTGCTGGATGCCGAGCCATCCTCCGGCGGCTTCGCCATTCATGAAGTGGTGCGCGAGACGGGAACGGTGACGCTGCACGTCAACTCCGAGACCTCGTCGCTGACCGCCGATCCGCGCCAGCGCTTCTGGAACGCCTTCCGCGTGGCGCGCCAGGGCATCCATGATTCCATTGCCGGCGGCGCCTATGCCGCGGAGATCGCCAAGGCGCGCAACCTGCGGCGCTGGATGACGGTCTCGCCCGACTACGCCTATGGCCGCGACACCACGGCGGAATTCGTGGAATACGTGAAGAACTTCCACTCCGAGATCCAGATCACCGGCGAGACCTGGCCGCGGCTGTTCCAGGCCGACTACACCGAGAACATCACGCGGCTGTCGCAGGGCCGGCCGCAGGCGGTGTATTCCTGCCTCTGGGCCGGCGATTTGGTGACCTTCGTCGAACAGGCCTCGATCTTTGGGCTGTTCCAGCAGTCGCAGTTCTTCGCGGTCAACATGGCAGACTACACGACGCTGCAGCAGGTGCGTAACCTGCCGGCGGGCGTGCACTCCGGCAACCGCTACCTGCGCAACTTCCCGGACGTGCCGGAGAATCAGGAATTCGCCGCGGAATACAACCGCCGCTTCAACACCTTCCCAACCAACTGGTCCTGGCAGGCCGCGACATCGGTGCGCCTGCTGGGCACGGCGCTGCGCCAGGCTGGCGGCACCGATCCGCGCGCGGTCGCCGGCAAGCTGAAGGGCATGACCATCGACAGTCCCTTTGGCGTCGGCGGCAAGCTGACGATGCGCGCGGAAGACCAGACTCTGGTGGACTATGCCATCGGCTGGGGGGTCACCATCGCGCAGGACCCCTACATCCAGCGCATGACGCCCGCCGACTGGGCCGTGATCTACCGGCTGGAGGCGGAGTGGAAACGCAGCAAGGGCTGGACCTGAGCAACCCGGATGGAACTGGCCGAACTCGGCGAATGCCTCTCCTCCGTCTCCTGCATCGTAACGCAGAGCGCGGCGGGGCTGACCATCGGGATGCTGCTGTTCCTGGTCGCCTCCGGCCTGACGCTGATCTTCGGTGTGCTTGGGCTGGTGAACTTCGCGCATGGCTCGCTCTACATGATCGGCGCCTACCTGGCGCTGACTGTGCATGGCGCGACGCAGAGCTTCGCTCTGGCGGTGGTGGCGGGCACGCTGGGCACGGCCCTGTTCGGGCTGTTCTTCGAGCGCTTCCTGCTCAGCCGCATCTATGGCCGCGACGTACTGATGCAGTTGCTGGTCTGCTATGCGGTCATCCTGATCCTCGATGACCTGGTGAAGATCATCTGGGGCGCGGATTTCCGCAGCATGGGCGTGCCGGAGGAATTCCGCCGGCCACCCTTCATCATCGGCGGCGGCATCGTGCCGTACTTCTACGCCATCCTCTTCGCCATTACCGCCGCCATCGCGGTCTTGCTTGCCTGGGGCATGGGGCGCACGCGCTTCGGGCGCATCGTGCGCGCGGCGGCCATCAACCCCGGCATGGTCGGTGCGCTCGGCATCAACACCACCGTGATCTACGCCGCCGTCTTCGCCATCGGCGCCGGGCTGGCCGGTGCGGCGGGGGCCCTGTCCGCGCCGATCCGCTCCGTCGTCGCCGGCGCGGGCGTCTCCATCCTGATCGAGAGCTTCATCGTCACCGTCATCGGCGGCATGGGCTCGATCGGCGGCGCGCTCGCGGCGGCGCTGATCCTGGGCTTCACGCGGTCCTTCGGCTCCATCGGCTTCCCGCTGTTCGTCGAGGGCGCGATGTTCGCCATGATGGCGCTGGTGCTGCTGCTGCGCCCGAGCGGCCTCGGCGGGAAGCGTCCCTCATGAGGGATGGCGTGCTGCGCGATGCCGGGATTGCCACGCTGGTGCTGGCTGGCTTCCTGGCGGTGACGCTGGGCGGCTTCGGCTCCGCCGGGCTGCTGGACTTCGCCATCCGCTTTGCCACCTTCGGCCTGCTGGCGCTGTCGCTGAATCTGCTGATCGGCACCACCGGCCTCGTCTCCTTCGGCCACGCCGCGTATTTCGCCATGGGCGCCTACGCCTTCGGGCTACTGATGCAGCGCGCCGGCCTGTCCATCCCCCTGGCCATCCTGCTGGCGCTGGGCTGCACGGCGCTTCTGGCCCTGGTGGTGGGCGCGCTCTGCGTGCGGCTGTCGGAAATCTACTTCGCCTTCCTGACACTCGCCTTCCAGATGCTGCTGCATTCCGTGATCCTGTCCTGGATCTCGCTGACCGGCGGCGACCAGGGGCTGATGGGCGGCATCCCAAAGCCACCCTTCCTGGGCATCGACCTGTCGCGGCCGCTGCACCTGGCGGGATTCGGCATGGCCTGCCTGCTGGTCTCCACCGTAGCGCTGCGGCAGGTGGTGCGCTCGCCCTTCGGGGCCGCGCTGCGGATGCTGCGGGACAACCCGGATAGGGCCGCCTTCGTCGGTCTGTCCGTCTATCGCTATCGCCTGGCAGCCTTCGTCATCGCCGGCACCTTCGCGGGCCTCGGCGGGGTGCTGATGAGCCTGTATGTTTCGGGCGCCTTCCCCACCTTCGCATTCTGGACCACCTCGGGCGAGGCGATCTTCATGATCATGCTCGGCGGCGTCACCGTGTTCCTCGGCCCGCTGGTCGGCGTCGCGATCTTCCTGATCCTGAACGACCGCATCACCGCCGTGACGGAGCATCACGGCCTGTTCCTCGGCATCATCCTGCTGGTTATCGTGCTTGGCCTGCGCAAGGGGTTACTCGATTTCGTGGTGGATCACTGGCGCGCCCGCCGGGGTGCGAGCCCATGAGTTTCTCCGGCCGCATCGCAGTGGTCACCGGCGGCGCCAGCGGCATCGGCGCCGCCTGCTGCCGGCTGCTGGCCGCGCGTGGCGCGCGCGTGGTGGTCGCGGATCTCGACACGGCGCGGGCGCAGGCGCTGGCGGCGGAACTCCTCGGCATGGCGCTGACGCTCGACGTCGCCTCCCGCGACGCGAACGAGGCGGCGGCGGCGCAGGTCGAGGCCGATCTCGGCCCGGTGGATTTGCTGGTGACCTCTGCCGGCATCATCCAGCGCCCGGTGCGGGCGGAGGCGATGACGGAGGCGGAGGTCGAGCAGGTGGTCCACGTCGACCAGATCGGCACCTGGAACTCCGCTGTCGCCTTCGGCACGCGCATGGCCCGGCGCGGCCATGGCGCCGTCGTCACCATTGCCTCCATCGCCGGCATGCGGTCCATGCCGCTGCACGCCTATTCGCCAGCCAAGGCCGCGGTCATCGAGATGACGCGCTGCCTCGCCGCCGAATGGGGCCGCTCCGGCGTGCGGGTGAACGCCGTTTCGCCGGGCTACACGCTCACCCCCGCGCTCGGCGCCGCCATCGCCGCCGGGGAGCGCGACCCGTCGCTGCTGGAAAACTCCAGCGCGCTCGGCCGGATGGTGACGCCGGAGGACATCGCGGAGGCCGTGGCCTTCCTCGCCTCCGACGCCGCCCGCTCCATCACCGGGGTGAACCTGCCGGTGGATGCCGGCTGGCTCGTCGCCCCATCCTGGGGCGCCTATGGTGGGCTGCCTCCTGCCCGCGGCAACGCGCCGTGAGCGGCGGAAGGCTGGAGCTGCGGGGCCTGAGCAAGGCCTTCGGCGGCGTGGTGGCGACCGACGACGTCTCCCTGGTCTTCGAGCCGGGCACGCTGTCCGCCATCATCGGCCCGAACGGCGCCGGCAAGACCACGCTGTTCCACCTGATCACCGGCAAGCTATTGCCCACCGCCGGCCAGGTGCTGCTGGATGGCACGGACATCACCGGGCTGGACCGCCGCGACATCGTGCGCCGCGGCATCGGCCGCGCCTTCCAGGTGGCGAACCTGTTCCCGAGCTTCACGGTGGAGCAGGCACTGGCCGCGGCGCTGATGGCGCATGAGGGCCGCACCGCGCGGCTGCTCGGCGCCTTCCCACCCGCCGACATCGCGGCGCGCGCCGGGGAGGTGATGGAGCTGTGCGGGCTGACCCCTCTGGCGCGGACCGTTTCCGCCAACCTGTCGCATGGCGACCAGAAGCTGCTCGACATCGCGCTGGCCCTGGCGCTCGATCCCAAGGTGCTGCTGCTGGACGAACCCACCGCCGGCATGGGCCCGGATGAACGCTGGCGAATGATCGACCGCGTGCATCGCCTGTGGGAGGCGCGCGGCCTGACGCTGGTGTTCATCGAGCACGACATGGACATCGTCTTCCGCATCGCGCAGTCGGTCCGTGTGCTGCGCTACGGCGCCGTGCTGGCCCAGGGCACGCCGGACGAGGTGCGGCGCAACCCCGCCGTCGTCGAGGCCTATCTCGGCGCCGACCATGCGCTGGACCCGGCGTGATGAGCGAACTCGAAGTAGAAGCTCTGGACGCCGCCTATGGCCACAGCCAAGTACTTTTCGGCGTGGGCTTCGCGGTGGAGCGTGGCGAAACGCTGGCCCTGATGGGCCGCAACGGCGCCGGCAAGAGCACCACCTTCAAGGCCATCGCCGGCCTGCTGCCGCCGCGCGCCGGCCGCGTGGTCGTCCGCGGGCAGGATGTGGCCGGCCGCAAGCCCTACCGCATCGCCCGCGCCGGCATCGGCTTCGTGCCGGAGGACCGCCAAGTGTTTCCTGAACACACGGTGGAGGAAAACCTGGAGATCGCGGAACGCGAGGGCGCCGGCGGCCGCGACTGGAACCGCGCGCGGGCCTTCGAGATGTTCCCCATGCTCGCGCCGCTGCGCCGCCGCTATGCCGGCCGCCTCTCGGGCGGCGAGCAGCAGATGCTGACCATCGCGCGCTGCCTGATGGGCAACCCGGCCGTGCTGCTGCTCGACGAACCCTCGGAAGGTCTGGCGCCGCTGATCGTGCAGGAGATCGGAAGGCTGATCCGCAGCCTGCGCGAGCTGGGCACCACCATCGTGCTGGCCGAACAGAACAGCCGCTTCTGCCTGGGCGTTGCGACGCAGGTGGCGGTAATCGACAAAGGCAGTATCGTCTGGTCGGGAACCGCTGACGAGTTCCGCGCGCAGCCGGATCTGCAGGCGCGCTACCTCCAGGTCTGATCTTCCATGCAAGCCCTCTCCCCCAAGCAGGGGAGAGGGTTCCTCAGCTCAGCGCGAACCCCTCGTATCCCCGCGCCGCCACCTCCTCGCAAATGCGGCGGTAATGCGCCATGCCGCCGGCATAAGGCATGAAGACGCGGGGCTTGCCCGGGACGTTGGCGCCGAGATACCAGGACGACGCGGCCTGTGGCAGCAGCGTCGCCTCCGCCGCCGCATTCACCTGCGCCACCCAATCCTCCGCTGCCTCCGGCTTCGCCTCGATGCGGGAAAGGCCATCGGCGCGCAGGCGCGCGATACAGTCGGTGATCCAGTCGACATGCTGCTCAATGGCAACGGGCATGTTGCACAGGACGGAGGGGCTGCCGGGGCCGGTGATGGTGAACAGGTTCGGAAAGCCCGGCACGCCAAGACCGAGATGGCTGCGCGGCCCCTCCGACCAGGCATCCCGCAGCGAAAGCCCGTCGCGGCCCCTGATGTCGATGCGCAGCAGAGGCCCGGTCATGGCGTCGAAGCCGGTCGCGAAAACGATGATGTCGAGCGGGTAGTACGCCTCGCTGGTCTCGATTCCGGTGCGGGTGATGCGCTGGATCGGCGCGCGGCGCACATCCACCAGCTTTACGTTGTCGCGATTGAAGGTCTCGAAATAGTCGCTGTCGATCGGCGGGCGCTTCGCCGCATAGGGGTGGTCGATGTCGGCCAGCAGCGCGGCGGTGGCGGGATCGCGGACGATCTGATGGATTTTCGCCTTGATGAAGGAGGCGGCCGTCTCGTTCGCCTCCAGGTTGCTGAGCAGGTCCTTGAAGGTGGCGCGGAACTGCAACCCGCCCTTCGCCCAGGCCGCCTCGTACAGAGCTAACCGTTCCTCCGGCGTGGTGGCCAACGCCGAACGCTCCGAGATGCGGAAGGGATGCCCGTTCGTCGTCTCGCGCATCGTGCGCTTGATCTCGTCGAGGTTATCGCGGAGGTACTGCCGGAATTCCGGCGTCAGCGGCGCATTCTGCGCTGGCACGCTATAGTTGGCAGTGCGCTGGAACACCGTCAGGTGCCCCGCCGTCTGCGCGATGACCGGCGCGGCCTGGATGCCGGTGGAGCCCGTGCCGACGAGACCGACGCGCTTGCCGGTAAATTCCACTCCCTCATGCGGCCACTCACCGGTGTGGACCCAACGCCCGCCGAACTCGCCGAGGCCCTCGATGCGGGGGACATTGGCGGTGGACAGGCAACCAACCGCGGTAATCAGGTAGCGCGCCGCAATCTCCTCCCCCGCCTCGGTCCGCAGCCGCCATAGATTGGCTTCGACATCGTAACGCGCCGAGACCACGCGGGTGCCGAGCCGGATGCTGCGCCGCAGGTCGAAACGGTCGGCGACGTGGTTGAGGTAGCGCATTATCTCCGGCTGCTCGGGGTAGCGCTCCGACCACTCCCATTCCGCCATCAATTCGTCGGAAAACGTGTAGCAATAGGAATGGCTCTCCGAATCGCAGCGGGCACCGGGATAGCGGTTCCAGTACCAGGTGCCGCCCACGCCATCGCCGGCCTCCAGCACCTGCACCACAAGCCCAAGCCGGTCGCGCAGAGCGTGCAACTGGTACAGGCCAGAGAAGCCGGCGCCGATGATGACCGCGTCGAGCGCGCTCGGCGGCGGAAGGCTGGCGGCGTGGTGGTCGGGCATGTCTGGCGGGCCCCTTCATGCGGCGAGAAATTCTGCGCCCCAGCGGGACCTGCCGCAAGCCGGCCGGCTGCGGTGATGGGCGCGCCCTCGCTCGCCGCCATGCTGCTGATCCGCGTCGGCAATGCCTTCACCGGTGGCTTCGCGCGGCCGGAGATCCTGGGCCGTGTCGGCATCCCCGTCTTCTTCGGCGCCGTCGCCAGTACCACGCCCGTCGCGAAGGACGACGTTGATAGCTGGGCCGCGGCGGCGGGACCGGAGCGGCTGGCGTGTGTCCCGCTGATGTGTCCCATCTGGGCCTCGTCCCTTCGGAGCGAATCCGACTGACAAAACCCTTTTGAAACGGCCGCTTGCGGGCCGGCTGGTTGGGGCGCCAGGATTCGAACCTGGGAATGGCGGTACCAAAAACCGCTGCCTTACCGCTTGGCTACGCCCCAATGCTGCGTGCCGCGCCGCGGCGCATCGGGTAGCGCAGCCGGCGCCCGGCCGCAACCGCCCCCTCCCGCAACAATCACCGCGACAACGATCACGGGATTCACCGCGGGTTCACCGGCCCCTGGCACCATGCCGCCACGGGGTCTGCCGGCGCGGGCCCCTGTACCAGCCCCGCAACAGGCGGAGGGCGGGCACCGGGCAACCCCTCGGCCGCAAAAGCGGCCCCGGGCGATGCCGCGGGCCCAGGCGCCGAACGTTCCGGATTTCCTGACCATGTGCTGGCTCTGCCGGTCTGCTGATGCGGCGCCCGTCTTCGGGGCCGCGACCGCACCCTTGTGGGCCGACCAACCGCAGGAAGCCTCGGCGCGCTTCCAGTTCACCAAATCCGGCCATGCCGGGGTGGACGGGCTGCTGAGCGGCTATGCCTGGGACATGCGCGACCCGCTGACCTTCTCCTTCCCCGACAGCGGCAGCGATTACGAGGCCTGGTACGGCACCAGCGAGCCGACCCGCGGCTTCGCCCAGGTCAGCGGCATGATGCAGCACGCGATCCGCAAGATCCTGGTGGGTGAGGCTGCGGGCGGGCCGGGCAGCCCCGGTGTCTCCGTCACCGGCTTCACCAACCTGGCGATGTATGAGGCGGCGGAGGACTGGACCGCGGATATCCGCATCGCCCGGTCCTCCGTCCCCTCCACCGCCTGGGCCTATTACCCGAATGGGCGGGAAGGCGGCGATGTCTGGTTCGGCACCCGCGCCGCCTTCCTGACGCCGACGCTGGGCAGCTACGGCTTCATGGTGGCGGTGCACGAACTCGGCCATGCGCTGGGGCTGAAGCACCCGCATGAGACCTCGAACGGCTTCGGCGCCATGCCGCGGGAGTGGGATTCGCTGGAATTCACCGTGATGTCCTACCGGTCCCATACCGGATCGACCACCACCAGCGGCTACACCAATGGCGCGGATGACTACGCGCAGAGCTGGATGATGCTGGATATCGCGGCGCTGCAGCATCTGTACGGTGCCGATTACGGCGCCCATGCCGGCAATACCCGCTATAGCTGGAACCCCCTGACCGGGGAGACGCTGATCAACGGCGTCGGCCAGGGCGCGCCCGGCGCCAACCGCGTCTTCCTGACCATCTGGGATGGTGGTGGCATCGATACCTATGATCTCTCGAACTACGCCAATGGCGTCTCGGTCGACCTCACCCCAGGTGGCTCATCCGTCACCGCCACCAACCAGCTTGCCCGGCTGGATACAAGGGTGGGGCAGGAGGTGCTGGCGCGCGGCAATGTCTTCAACGCCCTGCTGTTCAACGACAATCCAGCTTCCCTGATCGAGAATGCGATTGGCGGGGCGGGGAATGACACGCTCTCCGGCAACAGCGCGACCAACCATCTGCAGGGCGGCGCCGGGGCGGATCTGCTGCTGGGGCTCGGCGGCGACGACATACTGGATGGCGGGGCGGGGGCCGATACCATGATCGGCGGCACCGGGCATGACCTGTACCATGTGGACCATCCGGGTGACGTGGTTGTGGAACGCGCGGGCGAGGGCACGGACACCATCCATGGCGCTACCGCCACCGTCACCCTGCCCGATGCGGTGGAGGCGCTGGTGCTCGGCGCCGGCGCCGTGACCGGAATCGGCAACATGCTGGGCAACCTGATCGTCGGCAATGCGGCGGCCAACCGGCTGGAGGGCCGTGGCGGCGGCAACATCCTGGAGGGTCGTGGCGGCAACGACACGCTGGTGGGTGGCGCCGGGGCCGATATCTTAGTGCTGCGCCCGGGCGATGGCATGGACCGGATCGAGCAGTTCACCAGCGGCACGGACCAGCTGGCCCTGCTCGGCTTCGGCCGCAGCGCCACCGCCATCCTGGCGCTGGCGGTGCCGGAGGCCGAAGGGCTGCGCATCGACCTCGGCGGTGGCGACGGGGTGTTGCTGGCCGGGCTGACCCGGATGCAGTTCACCGCCGCCGACATCATCACCTGAGCTAGCCCGTCGAGCCGTGGTGCAACGATGCGGCCTGGTGCAAGACCTTCCCCAGCATCGGCAGGCCGGGCATCAAGACAATTCGGCAATTTCCTGCCACGGCATGTCCCGCAGGTCGCACTCCGGAGTGGCGACAATCCCCAGGACCGGTCGAGCCAGCAGTTTACGACCGACATAGAGATTTAGCACGCGCCAGTAGTGGTATATCCAAGGGCCCCATGCGGGCTGGTCCTGGTACACCTTGGCACCGACAACGAAGAAGATCTGATCCTCTGGCAAGGCGACCCGGTGTGTGATGTCACGATGCCAGCCTTGAGGTGCGGCGAGTACCGCCACGAGGTGACAGTCGCCGGCAACGACCGGTAAGAACACATCCTCCATTTCGATGCCGGTCGCGTCCATCTGGAAGCCTTGGCGGTAAAGAAAGGCGATAACCTGCCCTTTCTCAGTATTCTGCATCGCCTGCTCCACGCCCCGGAGTGACTGGTTGCCGGCAATCACCTTGCCGCCGACGCTCAGGGCGAGCAGCACCACGAAAATGAACTTAAGTGGGGCTGAGGCGTGCACGGCGAGTCCCCCACATGCAGATTCCGAGCACCACCGCAATGCTCAGCCAACTTGCTACGGTGGCGCCAATCGTGCCGTGGATGAGATCAAAATGCTCCTGGTGCAAGACCATTAGGCTAATGCGGGTGACGTTGATGACCACGACGGAGAGGCAGGCAAGTAGGCACCAGCCAATATTCTGGAAAGACCATTCGACGCCGCGGAACTGCGCGAACAGCACCCAGCATAAAATGGCGAGCGAGATGTTTGCGAGCGAGGAGCAGGCTGGCGCAATCCAGACATAACCATCACCGTCCGCGAAGCGCACGGTATTGCCTATCGTCTCGGTTCCAGCGAGCCACCCGACCAGGACGGCGTCGGCGCCCAGGACAGGACCACTTGCTGAGTGCAGCAGCACGCGGCCCCAGAACATCGTACCGGTTGTGGCCAGAAGGATCCAAGCCCCGCTACGCATCGGGGAATAAGGCTGTCTGCCGCGAAGCGTGAATGAGCCGCGCAGGATGTAGAACGCGAGTCCGGTGAGGGCGACCCAGCTCAATGGCCAAAAAGGCAGAATAAATGCCATCATGACGAATGCCGCGACAACCATGTCGGTGCGGAGGAGCGGTTGCCGCTGCTCACGAAGAAACATCAGCGGACAAGCGACGAAGGCCACCCAAACGACAGCACTAATGTTAAAGGTCGCAAAGAGTGCCGTTGCTATCCCCTCATTCACGACTCCTTCTTGCACACGACCGACAATCCCGTTTGCAAAGCCTAGGACGGAGAGGCCTGCAAACAGCCCGGCACGAGAGACGCCGACCGCGAGACCTCCGATCTCGGTCTCAAGATCCTTTTTTAAAGCCAGGGACTTCGAGACGGCAGCCACTGCGACCACGACTGCCCTCTCTAGAGCTGTTCCGCCTCGTTGTGCTGTTGCCCGCTTGTGTTCTTCTGCCGCTGACGGAGTTTGTAAGCACCTACCGCGCCAGCGACGAGGAGGATGGGTAGTCCTGCCCCGAGGAGCGGGCCCGGCGCGGCTCGGCCTCCACGGCCATAGCCACCACCAGGAGGTGAGTTACCCCGGTCACTTGCCGACTGCGCGAGAATAGGTCCGCCAGTAGTAAGGACCATTACAGCAGCTGCCGCGAGTAGCTTCGGATTAAGTTTTCTCATATCTTCCTCCCTCACCGGTCATGTCGCTACGTTATCGAGAGTGCCATGAACGCCGCGAATGAGGCAACACCTAAGAAATTTCTACTTCGTTACGAGTCTGCTGAAATATATCATTTTTCATATATAAAACTTACTGCGGTTAAAATAAAGAAAGTTCTTAGTGTGGAGCTTCGGCTGAGCCACTAACTTTTTCCTGAACGGCTCCGGGTTGTCCAGCAATCGTGATCAAGTTGCCAGTGCACTGACACAGACGGATGATTCACGTCCCTGCTGAGGCATGCCCGGCTGGGCGAATGGCCCAGGAAGTATGCGTCATTGTTGATGCTGGTGATCGTGCGCGATTGGCTGCCATCGCCTCCGACCGGAACCGCCCGCAGAAGCACGTCCAGCGCGCCCGGATCATCCTGTATAGCGGGGAAAAGCCCCTTTTTAAGCAGGCTGGCTGCGGTGGGGTGGGCCTTCATTTGCGTTCTGTCGATCATCAGCCGATCAGGCGGTCCAGCCTCGGAAGCCGGCGCCGCGAAGATGCGGTCGAACACGCCAAGGCTCCAGCGCGCGAAGCGTGTTGTAGCGCGTCTCGTGCTGCCCGTATGCAACGGGCGCATCGCTCCACTCTAGCCGGTGGCGGATGACGTAGATGATGCCGCTGATCACCCGGCGGTCATCCACCCGCGGCACGCCGTGCGAGCGCGGGAAGTGGGGCGACAGGCGACGCATCTGGGTGAGCGTCAGCAGGAAGGGCAGTGCGGACATGGCGGGACCTCCGCCACATCCAG
>NZ_JAUYTS010000200.1 GCF_030695085.1 Falsiroseomonas sp.
GCGCGGCGCTTCTCGGCGCCCAGGCGGCCGTGGTGGCCCTGATCATCCGCGCGACCCACCATATCGGCACCCACGTCCTGATTGACCGGGCCCTGTGGCTGATCGGCGGCGCGGCGGTCGTGGCGACGCTTCTGGGGGCGCCGTTCTGGATCGTCCTCCCGGCCGCAGCCGGCGCCTACGCCCTGGTCCTCGCTGGACGGCGAGGGGAGGCGCTGATCCTGCTGGCGGTGGCCGCGGTCGCTGGGCTCGTCTGGGTCGTGACCCGCGAGACCGTCGGCGCCGGAGCGACGACAGTCGAGGGCCCGGGGGCCGCGGCGGCCTGGCCGGGCCTGCTGCTCTCCGGGCTCAAGGTCGGGCTGCTGACCTTCGGCGGCGCCTACACCGCCATTCCCTTCCTGCGTGAGGATCTGGTCGGCCGCGGCTGGCTGGACGACGGGACCTTCCTGGACGGGGTGGCGGTCGCCAATGTCCTGCCCGCGCCCCTGATCATCTTCGCCACCTTCGCCGGCTACGCCGCCGGCGGACTGCCGGGCGCCGTGGCCATGACCGCGGGCGTCTTCCTGCCGGCCTTCGCCTTTTCCATGATCTTCTACGACCGGCTGGAGAGCATCGTCTCCGAACCCCGCATCCGCGCCGCCCTCGACGGCGTCGCCGCCGGAGTCATCGGCGTGATCGCGGCCACGGCGATCAGCCTCGCGGCGGGCCTTTACGATCCGGCCCATGGAGGCCTGGCGCTGTTCCTTCTCGCCGCGATGGCCCTGTTGGCGCTCTATGTCATCAGGAGCCGCTATGCCCCGCCGATCGTGATCGTTCTGGCCGGACTGGCGGGGCTGGCGCTGGCGGCGGCCTGACCGCGGCGCTTGCCTTTCCCCCCCAACCCGCCTATAGGCCCGCCCACTTCACACGCAGGCGTGGCGCGGCCGGGGAGACATCCCGTCCGCTCCAATCCGAGGGCTTACGCCTTTACAGCGCCTGCGGCGGATCAATCGGATAAAGGACTAACCTCATGGCTCTGCCAGAATTCTCCATGCGTTCGCTGCTCGAAGCCGGCGCCCATTTCGGCCACCAGACGCACCGG
>NZ_JAUYTS010000153.1 GCF_030695085.1 Falsiroseomonas sp.
GTCGCTGGCGGTGCTGGATGTGGATATCTGGATCGTCGCCCCGGCCATTGGGCTGGCCACCTTCATCATGGCGACCGGCGGCATGATGGCCGGCCGGGTGCTCGGCAGCCGATTCGGGCGGGGGGCGGAGGCGCTGGCCGGGCTGGTGCTGATCGCCCTCGGCACCTCGATCCTGATGGAGCATCTGGCCCGCTAGGCCAACCGCCCCCATCTTCGGCGGCGATGCGCCCCGTCCTGATCGGTTCCGAAATCTACCGCGGCTCCACCTATGGGCCGAAGCACCCGCTGGCGATTCCCCGCGTCTCCACCATGCTCGACCTGGTGCGTGCCATGGGCTGGGTGGCGCCGGGGCAGTATGTGGACAGCCCGCGCGCCACGCCCGCCCAGCTCACCCGCTTCCACACGCCGGACTATGTCGCGGCGCTGATGCAGGCGGAGGCCTCGCAGGCGGTGGACCCGGCGCATCGGGACCGGCATCGCATCGGCGCGGATGGCAACCCGGTGTACCGGGAGGTCTTCTCCCGCCCCGCCACCGGCGCCGGAGGGGTGATGCTGGCGGCCAGGCTGACGGCGGAGGGCGGCCCAGATGGGAGCCCAAATGGGAACATCGTGCATGTGCCCGGCGGTGGCACGCATCACGGCCAGCCGGACCGCGCCAGCGGCTTCTGCTACCTGAACGATGCGGTGCTCGGGCTGCTGACCTGGCTCGATCTCGGCCTCACCAACATCCTGTATCTCGATATCGACGCGCATCACGGCGATGGCGTGGAGGCCGCCTTTGCCGAGGACCCGCGCGTCTTCACGGTCTCCGTGCATGAGGCCGGGCGCTGGCCCAATTCCGGGCCGGTGGAGAACCGGGCAGGGGGCCACGCCCGCAACCTGCCGGTGCCGGAGGGCTTCAACGACAGCGAGATGGATTTTCTCCTGCGCCACGCCATCCTGCCGATCCTGCGCCAGCGGCGGCCGCAGGCGGTGATGCTGCAATGTGGCGCGGATGCGATTGCGGAGGACCCGCTGTCCCGCCTCGCGCTTTCCAACGCCGCGCACAGGGCCGTGGTGCAGGCGTTGATGGGGGTGGCGCCGCGGCTAATCGTGCTGGGCGGCGGCGGCTACAACCCCTGGTCCGTGGCGCGCTGCTGGGCCGGGGTCTGGGCCACGCTGAACCGCCTGCCGATTCCGCCCCGCATCCCCGCACCGGCCGAGGCGGTGCTGCGCGGCCTGGCCTGGACGCGCGCCGCCGGCCGCAACCCGCCGGAGCACTGGTTCACCTCCATCGCCGATGCGCCGCGCCCCAACCTGGTACAATCCAACCCGGTACGGCCGGAAATCCGGGCACTCGCCGCGCGCACGCTGGAAGGGCTGCCGGAGGCTGCTAAGGTGCCGGCATGATCACACGCCGCCCCCTGCTCGCCGCCCTCGGCCTGTTCGCCGCCAGCCACGCCGTGGCCCAGCCCGGCGTGGACCGCCCGCAGCCGAAGCTGCCGACGGAGCCGCTGGTCATCATCGGCCGCGACGGCACCCGCCACAGCTTCCAGGTTGAAATGGCGGTCAGCCCGGAACACCAGATGATCGGCCTGATGTTCCGCCCGACCGTCGGCGCCGATGAAGGCATGCTGTTCGACTGGGGCCAACCGCGTGAGAGCAGCATGTGGATGCGCAACACCATCGCGTCCCTGGACATGGTGTTCATCGCGGCAGACGGCCGCATCCACCGCATCGCGGAACGCACCGTGCCCTACAGCCTGACCCCGGTGGACAGCCGCGGCCCGGTGCGCGCCACGCTGGAGCTGCAGGCGGGAATCACGGAAAAGCTGGACATCCGCGTCGGTGACCGCGTGCTGCACCGTATCTTCGGCACCGCCCCCTGACGCCCGGCGGCGGCCCCGCTTGCCCTGAGACGGCCGGGACCGTAGGTATCCGCCATTCGGGGTGTGGCGCAGCCTGGTAGCGCGCCTGTTTTGGGTACAGGAGGTCCTCGGTTCGATTCCGGGCACCCCGATTCCAGATCCGGCTCCCCCGCTCTTCCCCAATCCGGCCGCGCCGTCTTTCATGGCCCCATACTTCGGGGGACCGCGCCATGACCGATCTGCTGCTGACCCATCTCCGCCTCGCCGATGGCAGCACGCCGCGCATCGCCATTGCCGGCGGCCGCATCACGGCCATCCTGCCGCCAGCCGCGCCCGATCCCGCGGCGGCGGAGGTGCTGGACCTCGGTGGCGCGCTGCTGCTGCCGGGCCTGGTGGACGGCCATATGCATCTGGACAAGACGCTGTTCGGCCTGCCCTGGCAGCCGCACGCCGCCGAACCGTTCCGGCAGAGCCGCATCGACGCGGACCAGCGCCTGCTGCCCAACCTGCCGCGCCCCACGGCGGACCGCGCGGGTGAACTCATCCGCCGCTGCGTCGCCAACGGCACGGCCCATATCCGCACCCATGCCGACATCACCCCGGCCTTCGGCCTGGCCGCGCTGCAGGGCGTGCTGGCGGCCAAGGCGGCACACGCCCATGCGGTGACGGTGCAGGTGGTGGCCTTCCCGCAGGCTGGCGTGATGCGCCAGGGCGGCGCGCCGATGCTGGATCTGCTGGATGCCGCGGTGCGCGAAGGTGCGGACCTCGTCGGCGGCATCGACCCCTGCGAGGTGGACCGCAACCCCTCCGGCCAGCTTGACGGCATCTTCGCCGTGGCGGGCCGGCGCGGCGTCGGCATCGATATCCACCTGCACGAAGCGGCGGAGCTGGGCCTGTACAGCCTTCAGGAGATTTGCGCCCGCACCAAGGCTGCGGGCATGCAGGGGCGCGTCACCATCAGCCACGGCTTCTGCCTCGGCGGCATCGGCGAATCGAAGCAGAAGGCGGCGGCGGCGCTGATGGCCGAATCGGGTGTGTCGCTGGTGACCCATGGCGGCGGCAGCGCCACCATGCCGCCGCTGATGCTGCTGCGGCGGGCCGGCGTGCGGGTGTTCTGCGGCAATGACGATGTGCGCGACACCTGGAGCCCCTATGGCAATGCGGACATGCTGGAACGCGCCGCGGTGATCGGCTGGCGGGAGGATCTGCGGACCGATCCGCTGCTGGAGGAACTGTTCACCATGGTCTCCTCCGAAGGGGCGGCCGCGCTCGGCATCGCCCAGCACGGCATTGCGGAGGGCCATGCGGCGAATCTGTTCAGCATTCCGGTGGAAAACGTGCCGGAGGCGATCGGCGGCCATCCGCCGCGCGGCCTGGTGTTTCATGCCGGGCGCCTGGTTGCGCGCGACGGTGCCTGGGCAGCGTGACGCCCTGTGGCGCGGGGCTGGCTTGACGCGCCGCGCGGGCCTGCGAGGCTCCGGCCATGCGCATCCATATCCAGAACCCGCCCGGCGAGACGCTGTTCCCCGTCACGCCCGCCCAGGTCGCCGCCGCCCTGGCCCGCAACCCCGAGATCGGTACCCCCGACCTCTCCTTCGCCGATGACGATGCGGGCTTTGCCGCCGCGATCGGCCAGGCGGAGGTGCTGCTCACCTGGACCAAGGTGGTGCATGCGCGCTTTCCCGTCGGCGCACTGCCGGGGATTGCGCCGAAGCTGCGGGTGATCGCCTGCACCTCCGCCGGGCTTGACCGGCTGGCGCCCTTCGCCTGGCTGCCGCCGGAGGTCACGCTGCTGAACAACCGCGGCACGCATGCGGCCAAGGCCGGCGAATTCGCACTGATGTCGCTGCTGATGCTGGCCAGCCACATCCCGCATTTCGGCACCCAGCAGCGCGCGGAGACCTGGAAGGCCCGCTTCGGATCGGTGCTCGCTGGCCGCACTGTTTGCATCGTGGGCCTTGGCAGCATCGGCGGTGCGGCGGCGAAACATGCGCGGGCCTTCGGCATGAAGGTCATCGGCGTGCGCCACAGCGCCACGCCGCACCCGGATTGCGATGAGGTCGTGACGACCGGGGCGCTGGACCAGGTCTTGCCGCGCGCCGAATTCCTGCTGCTGGCCTGCCCGCTGACGCCGGAAACGCGCGGCCTGATCGACCGCCGTCGCATCGGCCTGCTTCAGCCCGGCGCCAAGCTGGTGAACATGGCGCGCGGCGCGGTGTGGGACCAGGACGCGGTTTGCGATGCGCTGGAGGCCGGCGCACTGGCCGGCGTGGTGACGGACGTCGCGGTGCCGGAGCCGCTGCCGCCCGGCCACCGCCTGTGGCGCACGCCGGGGATGCTGGTGGTGCCCCACGTCTCCTCCGACGACCCCGCCACCTACAATGACCACACGCTGGACATCCTGTTCCGCAATCTGCTCGCCATGCGGGCGGGGCAGCCCGCGCCGAACCGTGTGGACCCCGCGCGCGGCTATTGATGACGATGCGTGCCTCGCCGTAGCGTCAAATCTTACAGAATGATGGAACTGCCCCCATGAACCCCACCCGCCGCAAGCTCCTCGCCGTCCCGGCGCTGGGCCTCGCCGCCACGGCGCTGGCGCCCGTCGCATCTTCCCAGGCACAGGCGCCCGCCTGGCCGACGCGGGCCATCCGGCTGATCGTCCCCGCGCCCGGCGGCGGCGGCACGGCGGATACGCTGGCGCGGATTTTCGCGCAGGAGCTGGAAAAGCGGGTCCCGCAGCCCGTGGTGGTCGAGAACCGTGGCGGCGCCGCCGGCAATATCGGCGCCAATGCGGCGGCGCGGGCGGAGCCGGATGGGCACACCATCCTCTGGGGCTGGGCCGGCACGCTGGCCACCAACCCGGCGCTTTACCGTGACATGCCCTTCGACCCGGTGCGCGATTTCACGCCGGTGGTGCTGCTTGGCAGCGTCCCGAACATCCTGACCGTGAACAATGATGTGCCGGCGCAGGACCTGGCTTCCTTCACGGATTATGCCCGCGCCAATCCCGGCGCGATCAACCACGGCACCACCGGCAACGGGTCCTCGATGCATCTGGCGGCGGAGCTTTTCGCCTCCCGCACCGGGACGCAGCTGACCCATGTGCCCTATGCGGCGCCGGCGGCGGCGACCACGGACCTGATCGCGGGCCGCATCCAGGCGATGTTCAACCTGGTGACCGGCGCCAAGCCGCTGGTCGAGGCGGGGCGGGTGCGCGCCATCGCGGTGCTGTCGGAAAGCCGCGTGCCGCAGCTGCCCGATGTGCCCACCGCGACGGAGCTCGGCATGCCCGGCCTCGCCTTCGGCACCTGGTTCTGCCTGATGCTGCCGCGCGGTGCCCCGGCGCCGGTGGTCGCGCGGCTGAACGCGCTGGCGAATGAAGTGCTGGCCGATCCAGCCGCGCGGCAGCGGCTGGAAATGGCGGGCATGGCGCTTGATGGCGGCGGCACGCCGGAGCGGCTGGCAACCTATCTGCAGGAGGAAATGGTCCGCCACGCAGAACTGGTCCGCATCTCCGGCGCGCGGATCAACTGACCCCGCGCGGCAGCAGCGGGTCGCCCAGCGTCAGCATCAGCCGGTTGGCGTTGGCGAACATCGCGACGGAATGGATGAGATCGAGGATCTCGAAATCATCCAGCCCGGCCGCGCGCAGCGGCGCCAGGTGCCGGGCGGTGACGGCGCCGGGGTCGCGGGTCAGTGCCTCGGTGAAATCGGCCACCGCCTTGCGGCGCGGGTCCGGCTCCGCCGCCCAGCCTTCATCGAGGATGCGCTGCATGGCGGGCTCATCGCCCGTCATCTCGACGAAGCGCTTGGCATGGACCGAGGTGCAGTAGACGCAGCCATTCACCATGGAGACGACGGCGGTGGACAATTCCCGGTCCGCCCGGTCCAGCCCACCTTCGGCATACATGACGATGTTGAACAGCGCGCCGCGCTCACCAAGCGATCCCGGGTCATGCGCCAGCGTCAGGAAATAGGTGCTGCGCCGCACCGCGGGCGGGCAGGCATCCAGCGCCGCCAGCTGCTCGGGCGTTGCCGTCTCGGCCTTCACGGGGGCGAGGCGGGGACGCCAGCCGACGGGCTTCAGGGTGAACCGGCTCATGCCGCCTTCTCCTGCATCAGGGCGCGCAGCCCGGCCAGCAGCCGGGTCTGGTAGGGCACGAAGGCGATCAACTGGGTCGCCGCCACGATGTCGCGCGAGGTCAGGCCGAGGGCCGCCAGCCCATCGATATCCGCCTTGGCGGTCGCCTCCGGCTGCATCGCGACCTTCTCCGCATAGGCCAGCAGTGCATCGAGACGGGGGGAGGGGTCCGGCGCGGGGGCGAGGCCGGCGAAATGCGCGGCCAGCGCCGCATCGCCCTCGCGCGCCGCCACATGCCGGGCGAGTGCCGCGCGTTCCGCCAGGCTCAGCCCGCCGGGGTCGGCGGGCAGCAGCAATTCGCGATAGGCACCCTCGGCATGGCGCAGGGCTTCGGGGCGCTGCCGGCGCAGCGCGCCGATGGCGCTGTCCGGCGCCAGGCCGAGGAGGTCTTCGATGAGGTCAGGCAAGGCATTGTCCCGCTGGCTATTGCACCAGGATGTTGCCCTGCCGGACCACCTCGCGCCAGCGGGCGAGTTCCGCCGTCACCAGGGCGGCATATTCCGCCGCCGGCACGGGCCGCGGCTGGGTGCCGCGCTCCGCCAGCTGGGCCTGCATCGCGGGTTCGGACAGGGCGGCGCGGATCGCATCGCCCATGCGCTGCACCACCTCGTCCGAGGCGCTGCGATGCGTGTGCAGGCCGAACCAGGCCTCCGCGGCGAAGCCTTCCAGGTTGAACTCCGCGCCGAGTTCCGCCAGCGCCGGCACATCCGGCAGCACGGCCAGCCGCGTGGCGGAGGTGACGGCGAGCGGGATGACGGTGCCGGCGCGGATCTGCGGCAGGGCGGTGGGCAGATTGTCGATGAAGGTATCGACCTCGCCGCCCATCACCGCGACCATGCCGGGGCCGGCGCCGCGATAGGGCACATGCTGGAAGCGCGCGCCGGTCTGCTGGTTGATCAGCTCCCCGGTCAGATGGGTGGAGGTGCCATTGCCGGCGGAGGCGAAGGTGCGGATGCCCTGCCGCGCCTTGGCATCGCGCAGCAACGCGCGCACATCGCCGCCGGGCACGTTGCGCGGATTGGCGACCCAGACATTGGGCACCGTCACCATCAGCGTCAGCGCCTTGAAATCATCCTCCGGATTGTAGGTGAGGTTGCGGTACAGCGCCGGCGCAATGCCGTGGGATGCGATCTGCGACACGAACATCGCATGGTCATCGCCTTCCCGCGCGAAGCGGCCGGCGGAGGTGGTGCTGCCGGCGCCGGGCTGATTCTCCACAACCACGGCGCGGCCCAGCTTGTCCCGCATTGCCATCGCCACCAGGCGCGCCACCACATCCGTCGTGCCACCGGGCGGGAAGGGCACGATCATCCGCAGGTCACGGCTCGGCCAGGTCTGTGCCAGCGCCGGTGCGGCCAGGGCCGCGCCGCCAGCGGCGAGCAGGATGCGGCGCCCGAACAGGGCGGTGCGATGTGTCATTTCCCAGTCTCTCCCATGTTGATTGTCATGACCTTCGCCCGGACGCGCCGCCCTGTCGAGGCTTCCGGGGGCAGCGCGGGCCCGTTAGCCTGCGCGCAACATGCCGGGAGACGCTCCATGAACGGCCTGCCCCATACCCATCCGCC
>NZ_JAUYTS010000215.1 GCF_030695085.1 Falsiroseomonas sp.
CTGTTGATGATCATCGCCTATTTCCTCGATGGCATCGCCCAGGCGGCCGAGCAGCTTACCGGCAAGGCGGTCGGCGCCAACTGGCGGCCGGCTTTCGACCAGGCCTATGGGCTGAGCATGGTGTGGGGCCTGATCCTGACGCTGACGCTGGGGCTCGCCTGGTACCTGGCCGGTCCGCTGGTGATCGGGCTGATGACCACCAATGCCGAGGTGCAGGCCTATGCACTGACCTACCTGCCGATCGCGGCGCTCTGCACCGTCACCTTCATGCCGGCCTTCGTCTATGACGGCATCCTCGTCGGCGCCACGCTCAACACCACGATGCGCAATGGCATGGTTGTCTCGCTGGTCGTGTTTCTGGCCACGGCCAGGCTGCTGCAGCCTGTGCTCGGCAACTGGGGTCTGTGGGTCGCCATGCATGCCTGGTTCGTGGCGCGGGGCGCCATCTACTGGTGGGCGCTGGAGCGGCGCCGGGCCGGGCTGTTCACGGCGGCGGCGTGAACCCGGCATCCGCTTTCAACGCCCGCAGCCGCCGCTCCACAAGCCGCCGCTCCGCCTCCTGCGTGGTCAGCGCCAGCGCCGCTTCATAGGCCGCCCGTGCGTCGCCCGATCGCCCCAACCGCCGCAGCAGGTCCGCCCGTGCCGCATGCCACAGCCGGTAGTCGCTCATCCCCAGCGCATCCACCAGCGCCAGCCCGGCCGCCGGCCCATCGCGCATCGCCACTGCTACGGCACGGTTGAGAGCGACGATGGGCGAGGGGTCGATCCGCATCAGCAGGTCATAAAGGCCCACGATGCGCGGCCAGTCGCTGCCCTCCGGCCGATGCGCCGCCGCGATGGCCGCCTGCACCGAATAGTGGCTGAACCGGCCCGACAGCACCTGCCGCACCAGAGCCTGCCCCTCGGCGATCTGCGCCCGGTTCCACAGCGCCCGATCCTGCTCGTCCAGCGGCACGATCTCGCCCTTGGCCACGCGGGCGGCGCGCCTCGCATCCTGCAGCAGCATCAGCGCCAACAGGCCCCGCACCTCCGGCTCGTCGAGCAGCGTATCCAGCAACCGGGCCAGCCGGATGGCCTCGCTGCACAGGTCGGTGCGCACCGCCATGCTGCCTGATGAGGCGAGATAGCCCTCGTTGAACACCAGGTAGATCACCTGCAGCACCGCCTCGATGCGGTCGGGCAATTCGCCCGGCCCCGGCACGGCATAGGGGATGCGCGCATCGCGGATCTTGCCCTTGGCCCGCACGATGCGCTGGGCGATGGTCACCGGCTTGCCCAGATAGGCCGCGGCGATCTCCTCGGTGGTCAGCCCGCAGATTTCCCGCAGCGTCAGCGCCACCTGCGCGTCGGGTGCGAGCGCGGGGTGGCAGCAGGTAAAGATCAGCCGCAGCTGGTCATCGGCAATGCCGGGCGCATCGTCGTCCTCGGGCAGGGCGGCCAGCGCGATCTGCTGTTCCAGTTCGGCGCTGGCGGCGCTGAACCGCGCCTCCCGCCTGATGCGGTCGATCGCCTTGAAACGCCCGGCTGAAACCAGCCAGGCGCGTGGATTGGCGGGAATGCCCTTGCTCGGCCAGGCATCGAGCGCTGCCAGCCAGGCATCGTGCAGCGCCTCCTCGGCCCGATCGAAACCGCCGAGCAGGCGGATGAGCGTGGCCAGCACGCGCGGCGCCTCGCTGCGATAGACCGC
>NZ_JAUYTS010000218.1 GCF_030695085.1 Falsiroseomonas sp.
CGGCTGCTGCGTGCGTGGCGGGGGTGGCAGGGCCGGCAGGCCCCAGGCCAGGATCGCCGCCGCCAGTCCGGCCAGCGCCGCCAGGCCGAGCCCTGCCTGCGGCCATCCCTGCGCGGCCAGCACCCCGGCCAGTGGCGCCGCGGCCAGCGTCGCGATCGCCCGGCCGAGTTCGAGCCTGGCATTGGCCGCCGGAAGGCCCGGGCGCGGCACCAGGGCGGGCAGCAGGGCGAAGACCGCAAGCGCCGCGGCCACCACGCCAGCCGCGCCGAGGAAGGCCGCCAGCCCGAGCAGCAGCGGGTGCCGGCTGAAGGCCAGCGCCAGGGCGAAACCAGCCGCGGCGACCAGGCTGCCACCCGCCAGCAGGCGCCTGCGATCCAGCCGGTCCGCCAAAACGCCGGCGGGCAGCGCCACCAGCAGCCAGGCGGCACCCTGGGCCGCGACCAGCGCGCCGGTGAGGCCTGGCCCGGCGCCAAGCCACAGCGCCGCCACCAGCGGCAGGGCGGCGAGGGCGAGTTGATCCGCCCCATGCAGGGCGGCGAAAGCGAGGGTGAGGGGGTGCGGGCGCGGCATGCGGGCTTCCGGAATCTTGCGGCGCAGGCATGCCCTCGGCACGATTCCGCCGCCATCCGGCGGTTGCGCCGCAATGACGAAATACGGGCCGAAATCGAGTTAACCGCACTTCGGTTAATTCGCTTATTGCATTGCACAATCAATGCTTTTCCGAACCACGCCAAGCTTGCACAGCTCCGGCAGCACGCGTATTTGCGGGGAAAGGGAAGCCCTGAGGAGGACACCGCATGGCCGAGACCGCCGCCCGCGCAGCCCGCGGCAAGGGGGCCTCCAAGGGGGCCAATCAGCCCGCCATCAGCAAGGACGAGCTGACCCGTGCCTATCGGGACATGCTGCTGATCCGCCGTTTCGAGGAAAAGGCCGGCCAGTTGTACGGCATGGGCCTGATCGGCGGCTTCTGCCATCTGTATATCGGCCAGGAAGCCGTGGTCGTCGGCATGCAGATCTGCCTGAAGCCCGGCGACCAGGTCATCACCTCCTATCGCGACCACGGCCATATGCTGGCCACCGGCATGGAGGCCCGCGGCGTGATGGCGGAGCTGACCGGGCGGATCGGTGGCTATTCCAAGGGCAAGGGCGGGAGCATGCACATGTTCTCCCGCGAGAAGGGCTTCTATGGCGGCCACGGGATTGTCGGCGCGCAGGTTTCGCTCGGCGCCGGGCTGGCTTTCGCCAATTGGTATCGCGGCGATGATTCGGTCTCGGTCGCCTATTTCGGCGAGGGGGCCTCGAACCAGGGCCAGGTCTTCGAAAGCCTGAACCTGGCGGCGCTGTTCAAGCTGCCCTGCATCTTCGTCATCGAGAACAACAAGTACGGCATGGGCACCAGCGTGGAGCGCGCCAGTGCGTCGCGCGACCTATCGAAGAACGGCTCGCCCTGGGGCATCCCGGGTGAGCAGGTGAACGGCATGGATGTGGTGGCGGTGAAGGAGGCGGGCGAACGCGCGGTGGCCCATTGCCGGGCCGGCAATGGCCCGTACCTGCTGGAGATGAAGACCTACCGCTATCGCGGGCATTCGATGTCCGACCCGGCCAAGTACCGGACGCGGGAGGAGGTGCAGAAGATGCGGGAGCAGAATGACTGCATCGAGACCGCGCGGAAGATGCCGCTGGAGGTCTTCGAGACCAGCGAGGCGGCGTTGAAGGTCATCGACGACGAGGTGAAGGCCATCGTGCAGGACAGCGCGGAATTCGCGCAGACCTCGCCGGAGCCGGATGAG
>NZ_JAUYTS010000219.1 GCF_030695085.1 Falsiroseomonas sp.
CGGCTGGGTTGCGGGGCGGCTGGGCACGGCCAGGGAACGCGGCTGCTCGGACGGCACCAGCCGCGGCGCCGCCTGGTTGGCGGGCCGCGGCGGCGGCAGGCTGCCCTGGCTGGGCGCCAGGCTGGATTGCGCGGCCGCACCCTGGCCGAGGGCGAACAACGCCAGCAGGGCGGCGGCGGGAATGGCACGGCGGAATGGAACCATGTCCGATCCCTCCCCCATTCCGCCGCGTCGGGTCAAGCGTGGGCTGGCAAAACCTGCCTCACATGCCGCGGCGTCAGCGCCGCGTCTGCGTGAATACCAAAGGGGCGTCAGCGCCGCGTCTGCGGGAATACCAATGGGGCGTCAGCGCCGCGTCTGAGGGAATGCCAAAGGGGCGTCACCGCCGCGTCTGGCCCCAGCCCGGATTCTCCACCACCATGTGGCGCAGCTTGGCGCGGTCCAGCATCGCATCCGTCTCCCGCCACGCGGCGGTCGCGATGTCCGTCGCGTCCAGATGCGGGCAGTTGCGGTTGCGCATCAGAACCTGGCCATCCACCACCACATCCAGCACGTCCTGGCCGTTGGCGAAGTAGACCACGCGCGCCACCGGCATGTTGGCCGGTACCATATGCGGGGCGGAGAGATCGACGGTGATCACATCCGCCTTCTTGCCGACCTCCAGGCTGCCGATCTCATGCCCCAGGCCGAGGCCGTGCGCGGCGTCGATGGTCACCATCTCCAGCGCCTTGCCGGGCGGCATCATCGTCTCGTCGCGGAAATGGCGCTGGTGGTAGCGGATGCACTGGAACATGTGGCGGAACATGTCGCCCGAGCGGTCCGGCGCCGTGGCGTCCGAGCCGATCATCACCGTCACACCCGCCTCCATCATCTTCGGCGCCGGGCAATAGCCGCGCACGGCAGCGATGGCGGAGGGGTTGTGCACCACGGAGGTGCCGGTCCGAACCAGCGTGTCGATATCCGCATCGGTCAGTTCGGTGCAGTGGCTGAGCCAGGCATCGGGGCCGAGCAGGCCGAACATGCGGTCCGCCATCTCGATGCTGCCGCCGCGATGGCCGTCCTGGTGGAAGGGCGCGCCGCGGGACCGCCCGGCTTCGCGCACCAGATGCCCCTGGCGCTCGATCTCGCGCACCTTGGCCGGATCGTGCTTCGCTTCACGATAGACCGGCATCAGCGTTGCCACCTTCACGCGGCCCTTGTTGTGCCACTTCTCGACACTGGCGGTGATGACATCGAGCTGCTGCTCGAAGGATACCGGGCGCTCCACCCCATCCGGCCCGACATAGGGGCGCGGGAAGGGCGGACGGGTCGGGCCGAGCACCAGCAGGCTGCGGATGCCGACTTCTTCCGTGGCCTCGGCATGGGCGTCGGTGAAGGCGGTGTCGTCCACCCGGCCGATGCTGTCGCCACCGCCGAGCAGCGACACGCCGGTGGTGACGCCGAAGCGCAGCCGCTCGAACGCCGCCAGCTTCGCCTCCGCCCGCCAGAAGCTGGGCGGGGAGGCCAGGGTGTAGATGACGCGGCAGGCTTCCATCCAGCCGGCGCTGTCATTGTTGCCCATGGTCTTCACCAGCCCATGGCCGGCATGGGCGTGGCCATCGATCAGCCCGGGCAGGATGGCGCGGCCGCGCGCCTCGATCACCTGCCTCGCATGGGGATGGGCGGCTTCCACCTCATCGGACGGGCCGACGGCCTGGATGCGGCCATCCTTGATGGCGACCGCGCCATCCGGCAGCACGCGGCGCGCCGGGTCCATGGTGATGACGACGCCGCCGCGGATGAG
>NZ_JAUYTS010000016.1 GCF_030695085.1 Falsiroseomonas sp.
CGGCGCGCCTGCCGGAAGCGAAGTTGCTCGCCATCCTCGATGCCGTGATCGGCAACATTTCCGCCGCGCCAGCCGCACCTCCGCCCGCTGTGCCGCTGCCCGACGCTCCGCTGCGGGAATGCGCCGTCGCAGTGGAAGGCATGACCTGCGCTTCCTGCGCCCTGCTGATCGAGATGAAGCTCAAGCGCGATCCGCGGGTGAGCAAGGCCAGCGTCAATTACGCCGCCGGCACCGCCAGCGTGACGGGGGCGCTCGGCCGCGAGGAGGTTTCCGCCCTGGTTGCCAGGCTCGGCTATACGCCGCGCCCGATGGATACGCTGGCGCAGCGGCGTCTGGTGGTGGAGCGGGAAAAGGCGCAACTGGCACAGGCCAAACGCCGCTTCCAGCTTGCCGCCCTGCTCGCGGTGCCGGTGGCGGCGCTGGGCATGGTGATGCACCGCTCCCCCCTGTTGCGCCTGGTCGAATTCGCGCTCACCAGCGCCGTCATGTTCGGCCCCGGCGCGGAAATCTTCAAGAAAGCCGCGCTGCTTGGCCGTCAGCGCGCCGCCAACATGGATACGCTGGTGGCGCTGGGCGCAGGCGCCGCCTACCTCTACAGCCTGCCCGGCTTGGCGCGGCGGCATCATCACGTCTATTTCGAGGCCGCCGCCAGCATCCTCGCCTTCGTCCTGCTTGGCCGCTACTGGGAAGAAAAGGCGAAAGGCCGCGCCAGCGAGGCGATCCGCAAACTGATCGAACTGCAACCGGAAACCGCCACCCTCATGCGTGACGGGCGCGAGTTCGCGGTGCCGATCGACGAGGTGGCGGTCGGTGACATCCTGCGCGTACGCCCCGGCGAGCGCATCCCGACCGATGGTGTGGTGCTCGAAGGGCACTCCAGCGTCGACGAGGCGCTGATTACCGGCGAATCGCTGCCGGCGGCGAAAAATCCGCAAGACCCGGTCATTGGCGGCTGCCTCAACGGCATGGGCAGCTTCACCCTGCGCGTCACCGCCGTCGGTGGAAACACCGTGCTGGCCGGCATCGTCCACCTGGTCGATCATGCCCAAGGTGCCCAGCTGCCGGTGCAAAAACTCGCCGACCGCAGATCCGCGCGTTTTGTGCCGGCGGTCGGCGGCATCGCCGCGCTCACTTTTTCCGGCTGGATGCTGGCCGGCCATCCCCTGTCGCGCGCGCTTTCCCATGCCGTCGCCGTTCTGCTGATCGCCTGCCCGTGCGCGCTGGGGCTGGCCACGCCCACCGCGATCATGGTCGGCACCGGCCAAGCCGCGCGGCGCGGCATCTACATCCGCAACGGCGAAGCGCTGGAAACCGCGGCCAAGCTCACCACCGTGGTATTCGACAAGACCGGCACCATCACCGAGGGCAAGCCAGCGGTCACCGACTTCGTCAATGCCTCCGGACTCGACGACCTCAATTTGCTCGCAATCGTGGCGGCGGCGGAAAACCATTCCGAACATTTCCTGGCGCGGGCAATTGGCGCCTATTGCCGCGAGTGCAACGCGCCGGAGGCTAAGATCAGCGGCTTCGAGGCACTGGCGGGGCGGGGCGTGCGCGCCAGACACGGCAAGAGCTCCCTGCTCGTCGGCAACGCCGCCTGGCTTGCGGAAAACGGCGTAGCGGCCGGCGATCTCGTCAACCTGGCGGAAACCTTCGCCGGCCAGGGCAAGACCCCGGTGTTCGTGGCACTGGGCGGCAAGGCGGCGGCACTGTTCGCCATCGCCGACCGGCCGCGCGAGGGCGCCCGAGCGGCGATCGCTCTGCTCCACCACCTCGGCATCGAAACCGTGATGGCGACAGGTGACGTCGAGGCCGTCGCCCGCCACATCGCCGGCGAAGTGGGCATCGACCGGGTCGTCGCGCGCGCCACCCCCGCCGACAAGCTGGCGCTGATCCGCGACTTGCAGGCGCAAGGGCAGCGCGTCGGCATGATCGGCGACGGCATCAACGATGCGCCGGCGCTCGCCGCCGCCGACGTCGGCTTCGCCATCGGCAGCGGCGCCGACATTGCGCTGGAGGCCGCCGACATCACCCTGGTGGGCGGCGACATCGCCCGCGTCGCCGCCGCCATTGAACTGTCGCGGCGGACGATGCAGATCATTCGCCAGAATCTGTTCTGGGCGCTCGGCTACAATGCCGTTTCGATCCCCGTCGCGGCCGCCGGACGGCTCAGCCCAATGATCGCCTCGGCGGCAATGGCGATGAGCTCGGTGTCGGTGGTCACCAATTCGCTGCGGCTGCAACGGGACTGACCGAGCGGCATGGAGCACGCCCACCGCATCGCCGAGTTCTCCTACTGGCTCGCCTTCATGACCGGCATCCTCGGCAGCGGCCACTGTATCGGCATGTGCGGCAGCCTGGTGTCGGGCTTCTTCCTGCGCCTCGGCGCCAAGGGATATGCGCCCTATCTCGCCTATCACGCCGCCCGCATCACGGTCTATGCCGTGATCGGCCTGACGGCCGCTTCTCTGGGCGCGGTGCTGGTGCAGACCGGCATTATCGGCAAGGCGCAGGGCATCCTGCAAATTCTCGCCGGCATCATCGTGATTCTGCTCGGTCTCGATCTGCTCGGCCTGTCGCCGGTGCGCAACACCTTGAGCTTCGCGCCGCTCGCCTGGATCCGCCGGCAGTTCGCCGCCGCCACCCGGCGTGGTCCGGTGGGCGGCGCGGCCATCGGCGGGGCGCTCAACGGGCTGATGCCGTGCTCGATGACCATGGCAATGGCGGTGCAGGCCACCACCGCGCCCAGCCCGG
>NZ_JAUYTS010000021.1 GCF_030695085.1 Falsiroseomonas sp.
CCGGGCGCCGCAAGCCCGGCCGGCTGAATTGGAGGCCGCCCGGGCATGGCGCCCGCGCGGCCGTGATGCGATGGACGGGGACGATCGATATGGCCGAGATCACCGCGGCGATGGTACGCGACCTGCGCGAGAAGACCGGCGCCGGCATGATGGACTGCAAGAAGGCGCTGGTGGAAGCCGCCGGCGACATGGAAGCGGCCATCGACTGGCTGCGCAAGAAGGGCCTTTCGGCCGCCGCCAAGAAGTCCGGCCGCGTCGCCGCCGAGGGCCTGGTGGCCGTCGCCTCCGGCCCCAACACCGCGGCGATGGTCGAGGTGAATGCCGAGACCGACTTCGTGGCGCGCAATGACGCCTTCCAGGCCTTCGTCGCGGAAGTGGCCAGCCTGGCGCTGTCCGTGGGCGATGACGTGGAGGCGCTGAAGGCCGCGACCTTCCCGGGCACCCAGCACTCGACGCAGGAGGAACTGACCCGCCTGATCGCCACGATCGGCGAGAACATGACCATCCGCCGCGCCAAGGTGCTGCGTGTGCCGTCCGGCACGGTGGCCACCTACATGCACAATGCGGTGAAGCCGGGCCTCGGCAAGATCGGCGTGCTGGTCGCGCTGGAAGCCGCCAGCGAGATCGAGGCGCTGGAAGGCCTCGGCCGCCAGATCGGCATGCATGTCGCGGCGACCCGCCCGGATGCGCTGGATGTCGACGCCGTCGACCCCTCCGCCCTGGAGCGGGAGAAGGCGGTGCTGCGCGAGCAGGCCGCAGCCTCCGGCAAGAAGCCGGAGATCATCGAGAAGATGATCGAGGGCCGCATCCGCAAGTACTACGAAGAAGTGGTGCTGCTGGAGCAGGTCTGGGTGCATGACGGTGAGACCCGCGTGCGCCAGGTGGTCCAGAAGGCCGGCGGCAAGCTGACCGGGTTCGCCCGCTTCCATCTGGGCGAGGGCATCGAGAAGGTGGCCAGCGACTTCGCCGCCGAAGTGGCCGCCGCCGCCAAGGGCTGAGCCGGCCCGGGGCCCGGCAGAAGGGTGCGGTCCGCCACGGGCGTGCTGCCCCTTCGCCTTGCCGCGGCCCCCCTTCGCCTTGCCGGCGCCACGGTGCGCCGCCTATGTTACGCAACGCAAGCCAGCCGGACCCCGTACAGAAGATGAGCAGAGCCCCCCTCTACAAGCGCGTGCTGCTCAAGGTCTCCGGCGAGGCTCTGATGGGCAATCGCGACTACGGCCTCGATATCGCCGTGCTGAAGAACATCGCGGAGGATATCCGCGATGTCGTGGCGCTCGGCGTCGAGGTCTGCATGGTGATCGGCGGCGGCAACATCTTCCGGGGTGTCGCCGGGGCTTCGGCCGGCATGGACCGGACCCAGGCGGATGCCATGGGCATGCTGGCCACCGTGATGAACGCGCTGGCCATGCAGAACTGGCTGGAAAAGCTGGGCGTGCCGACCCGCGTGCAGTCGGCCATCCCGATGGCCAGCCTGTGCGAGCCCTTCATCCGCCGCCGCGCCATGCGGCACATGGAGAAGGGCCGCGTCGTGATCTTCGCCGCCGGCACCGGCAACCCCTTCTTCACCACAGATACCGCCGCCGCGCTGCGCGCCAATGAGATGGCCTGCGATGCGCTGCTGAAGGGCACGCAGGTGGACGGCGTCTATTCCGCCGATCCGCGCAAGAACCCGAATGCAGAACGCTACACCACCATCACCTACCTCGATGTCCTCTCACGCGACCTCGCGGTGATGGATGCCGCCGCCATCAGCCTGGCGCGGGAAAACAAGCTGCCGATCGTCGTGTTCAATATCCACGAGCCCGGTGCCTTCACCGCCGTCATGAATGGCGAGGGTAAGTTCACCACCGTGGTCGATCCATAACCATCACCTGCCGCATTTTTCGACCACCAGGCAGCGTCGCCTGACTTGAAGATGCTTAGTTCGTGTGTCGCATTTTCCGGGTCGTCAGACTCGCGCCTGACTTGAAAATGCTTGAGAGGGAATCCGGGCATGGCCGCCGACTTCGCCGAATACAAGCTCGAGTTGCAGCGCCGGATGGACGGCGCGCTGGAGACGCTGAAGAAGGAATTCCAGGGCCTGCGCACCGGCCGCGCCAGCCCGGCGCTGCTGGAGCCGATCCGCGTCGAAGCCTATGGCAATGTGCAGCCGCTGGTGCAGGTCTCCAACATCTCCGTCGCCGGGCCCGGGCTGCTTTCCGTGCAGGTCTGGGACAAGTCCGTGGTGAAGGCGGTGGAAATCGCGATCCGCGATTCCGGCCTCGGCCTGAACCCGCAGACCGAGGGCCAGGTGATCCGCGTGCCCCTGCCGCCGCTGACAACGGAACGTCGAAACGATCTTGTGAAGACCGCATCGAAGTATGCGGAGGCCAGCAAGGTTGCAATGCGCGGCGTCCGGCGCGATGCCATGGAGACCGTCAAGGGCTGGGAGAAGGACAAGAAGTCCGAGGTGTCCCAGGACGACGTGAAGCGTTGGACGGATGAGATCCAGAAGATGACCGACCAGAGCATCAAGACCGTCGATGCCACCTTCGCGGAGAAGGAAAAGGACATCCGTACAAACTGATGGCGAGCTGGGCGGCTTGGATGCACGGGTGATGAGCGCGGCGGCAAAACCGCTGGGGCCGGCCGAGCAGCCGCTCGGTGCGCAACCGCAGGCGTGTGCCACGGACCCGGCGCATCCCGGCTCCGGCGGCCGGGCCCCGCAGCACATTGGCATCATCATGGATGGCAATGGCCGATGGGCCGCGGCCCGTGGCCTGCCGCGCGCCCTGGGCCACAAGGCCGGCGCCGAAGCGGTGCGCCGCACCATCGAGGCAGCGGCCAAGGCCGGCATCGGCTGGCTGACCCTGTTCGCCTTTTCCTCCGAGAATTGGAAGCGGCCGCCGGATGAGGTGCGGGACCTGACCGGCCTGATGCGGATGTACCTCCGCTCCGAGGTCGGCAGCCTGGCGAAGGAAGGCATCCGCCTGCGCGTGATCGGGGAGCGGGAGCGCTTCGGCGCGGAAACCGTGCGCGCGATCGGCGCGGCGGAGGTCGCGACGGCCCATGGCACCCGCCTCAACCTCAATGTCGCCGTCTCCTATGGCGGGCGGGCGGAGATCGTGACGGCGGCGCGCGATCTCGCGCGCCAGGTGGCCGCCGGCACGCTGGACCCCGAACAGGTGGACATGGCGACCTTTGCCAGCCAGCTTTCCACCGCTGGCATGCCGGACCCCGACCTCATCATCCGCACCAGCGGCGAACAGCGGCTGTCCAACTTCCTGCTGTGGCAATCGGCCTATGCCGAATTCGTCTTCCAGGATGTGCTGTGGCCGGATTACGACGCCTCGCATCTGGCGCAGGCCATCGCCGAATTTGCCCGCCGCGATCGCCGCTACGGCCTGCGCGTTGCGTGATACGGCTGATCGGATGACAGATTCAGGCGGCGCACCTGGCGCCGGCAAGCGTTGGACGGATCTTCGCAAACGCGCGCTTTCCGCCGCCGTGCTGCTGCCGGCGGCACTGGCCTGCATCTGGTTCGGCGCGGAATCCTTCACCGCGATGGTGGCGCTCGCCGTTGCGGTGCTGACCTGGGAATGGGTGCATCTGTGCGGCCGGCGGACCCGGGCCTTCCCGGGCCTTGCGGTGCCGCTCGTGGTGCTGGCGGCCGGTTCGCTGGCGGTGATGAACCAGGCGCGGGCCGCCCTCGTGGTGCTGCTGGCCGGCTCGGCCATCACCTGGCTCGGGGTGGCACGGATGGGCCGGCGCTCCGGCGTGACGCAGCCGGCGCGGCGGCTGGCGGCGGGGGTGCTCTATATCGGCCTGGCCGGCCTCGCGCTGATCGAGCTGCGCTATGACAATGAGGCCGGGCGCGGCAATGTGCTGTTCGTCTTCATCGTGGTCTGGGCCTCCGATATCGGCGCCTACATGGCCGGCCGGGCCTTTGGCGGGCCGAAGCTGGCGCCGGCGATCTCGCCCAACAAGACCTGGTCGGGCGCATTGGGTGGGCTGGCGGCGGCGCTGGTGTTCGGTGGCGCCTGCGCGCTGGCCTTCACGCCCGGGGCGGCGCTGGCCTCGATCGCCGTGGTGGTGGTGCTGGTGGGCGTCGCCTCGCAGGCGGGGGATCTTCTCGAATCGGCCATCAAGCGCCACTTCAACGTGAAGGACACCTCCTCCCTCATCCCCGGCCATGGCGGGCTGCTGGACCGGCTGGATGGGGTGCTGGCGGCAGCGCCGGTTGCGGCGCTGCTGTCCTATGCGTTGGGGCAGGGGCGGCCACTGTGGGGATGGGTCTGGTGACGCGTTCGGTATCCATCCTCGGCAGCACCGGATCCGTCGGCCGTTCCACCATGGCGCTGCTGGATGCGGCACCGGATGGCGCCTTCCGGGTCGAGGCGCTGGTCGCCAACCGGGATTTCGCCGTCCTCGCCGAACAGGCGCTGCGCCATCGGGCCCGGCTGGCCGTGGTGGCGGATGAGGGTGCCTATGCCGATCTGAAGGCGGCACTCGCCGGCAGCGGCATCGCCGTGGCGGCGGGACGCGCGGCGGTGGAGGAAGCGGCCGCACGCCCGGCGGACTGGACCATGGCGGCCATCGTCGGCGCGGCCGGGCTGCGCTCCACCCTCGCTTCGCTGGCGCGCGGCGGCACGCTGGCGCTGGCCAACAAGGAAAGCCTGGTCTGCGCGGCGGAGCTGGTGCTGGCCGTCGCGCGCCAGGGCGCGGCGACCCTGCTGCCGGTCGATTCCGAGCACAACGCCATCTTCCAGGCGCTCGATGGCCAGGACCCGGCGGGGGTCGAGAAGATCATCCTCACCGCCTCCGGCGGCCCGTTCCGCGAATGGAGCCTGGAGCGCATGGCCCGCGCCACCCCGGCGGAGGCGGTGCGCCACCCGGTCTGGTCGATGGGCGCCAAGATCAGCATCGATTCGGCCACCATGATGAACAAGGGGCTGGAGCTGATCGAGGCCGCCCGCCTGTTCCCCGTGCCGCCGGAGCGGATCGAGGTGCTGGTGCATCCGCAATCCGCCGTGCACGGGCTGGTGCAGTTCGCCGATGGCTCGTTGATGGCGCAACTCGGCACGCCGGATATGCGGACCCCCATCGCCCATGCGCTGGCCTGGCCGAAGCGCATCCATGTGGGTGCCCCGCGGCTGGATCTCGCAGCCCTCGGCCGGCTGGATTTCGCCGCCCCGGACCCCGCGCGCTTCCCGGCGCTGCGCCTGGCGCGGGAGGCCTTGCAGGCCGGCGGTGGCGCCCCGACTATATTGAATGCTGCGAACGAAGTGGCGGTGGGGATGTTCCTCGACGGCCGCCTCGGCTTCCTGGAGATCGCATCGGTGGTCGAGGCGACGCTGGAGGGTATGGTGACCGCGCGGGCGGAGGGGCTGGAGGATATCCTGGCGCTCGACGCCGCGGCCCGCCGCGCGGCAAGCCGCCACGCCGAGGCCCGCGCCGCGGTCGGCTGAGAGCTTTGGCGCGCCTGCGCCGGTTTCGTTTTTGGCGCTCCGCGCCTGTTAAGTTTTTGGCGCTCCGCGCCTGTGGAGAACACCTTGGATTTCCTTCCCGAACCGATCCGCACCATCCTGGCCTTCGTGGTCGTGCTGGGTGTGCTGGTGTTCTTCCATGAGCTTGGCCACTACCTCGCGGCCCGCTGGCGCGGCGTGCATGTCGAGCGTTTCTCGGTCGGCTTCGGCCGCGCGATCGCCTCCTGGAGCGACCGGCAGGGCACGGAATGGCGCATCGGCTGGCTGCCGCTGGGTGGCTATGTGAAGCTGCACGGCCAGGAACAGCCGGAAGACGCGCCGGAAGCGGTGCGCGCGGCGTGGCGCCCGGGCCAGACCTTCCATGAGAAGCCGGTGGGCGACCGTGCCATCATCGTGGCCGCCGGCCCGCTGGCCAACTTCATCCTCGCCGCCCTGATGTTCGCCGCGCTGTACATGACAGTGGGCCAGCCCGCCGCCACCACGGCCGTGGGCACCGTGCAGGAAGGCTCCGCCGCCGCCAGCGCCGGGCTGCTGCCGGGCGACCGGATCGTCGCGCTGGATGGCCAGCCGGTGATGCGGTTCGAGCAGGTGCAGCGCCACGTCCAGCCGCGTGCCGGCACGCCGATCGCGGTGACGGTGGAGCGTGACGGCGTGGAGCGGACGCTGACCGCGACCCCCATCGCGCGGGCGATGGGCGAGACCTCCGTCGGCATCCTCGGCGTCGGCGCGGCGCCGGCGCAGTTCGAGCGGATGAACCCCTTCAGCGCGGTCTGGGCCGGCACCACGCAGACCGCGGACATCACCGTGCAGACGCTGGGCGCGGTGTGGCAGATGATCGCCGGCGGGCGTGGGGCGGAGGAACTCGGCGGGCCGCTGCGGATCGCGCAGATGTCAGGCCAGGTGGCGGAGCTTGGCATCGCCAGCCTGATCTCCTTCATGGCCGTGCTGTCCGTGAACCTGGCGCTGATCAACCTGTTCCCGATACCGGTGCTGGATGGCGGGCACCTGATGTTCTACGCGGCGGAGGCGATCCGCGGCCGGCCGCTGCCGCCGCGGGCGCAGGAATATGGCTTCCGCGCCGGATTCGCGCTGCTGATCACCCTGTTCGTCTTCGCCACTTGGAACGACCTTTCGCAATTCGGCCTGTTCCGCTGGGCAGCGGGGCTGTTCGGCTGAACCCGGGTCCGCCTAAAATCTCAAGGATTTTCAGTGGCCCGGGCGCCACGGCCCAGCCTGCTGCCCCGCTTCGGCCGCTTTTGCCAGGCAGTCTCCGGCATACGGGCCCGGGGGGCGCGCCGCCGGGGGTGGCGGCCCCCTGGTGGCTCGGGTAGTCTCCGCAGCCTTACTCACCCCCCCGGGGATACACCTCTTGGTCGCCAATCGGCTTCTCCTGCTCGCCGCCACCTGCCTCGTCCCCGTCGGCCTCGCGCTGAACGCGGAAGCGCAGACCCGCGGTCCGCGCGCCCCCACCGCCGCAACGCTCCCCGCCTCCGGCGTGGTGCGCGGCATCGATGTCACCGGTAACCAGCGGATCGAGGCGGATACCATCCGCTCCTACATGCTGTTGCAGCCGGGCGACCCGTTCAATGCGGACCGGCTGGACCGCAGCCTGCGGACGCTGTTCGCCACCGGCCTGTTCCGGGACGTGACGGTGGCCCGCGATGGCGACCGCATCCGTGTGGCGGTGGAGGAGAACCCGATCGTCAACCGGGTGGCCTTCGAGGGCAACAGCAAGGTCTCCGATGACGTGCTGACCCCGGAGGTGACGCTGCGCGCCCGCGCCGTGTTCACGCCGCAGGCGGCGCAGGCGGACCGGCAGCGTATCCTCGACCTCTACGCCCGCCGCGGCCGCTTTGCCGCGCGCGTGGAGCCGAAGGTCATCCAGCTCGACCAGAACCGCGTCGACGTGGTGTTCGAGATCACGGAAGGCGAGGCCGCGCTGGTCAGCCGGATTTCCTTCGTCGGCAACACCGCCTTCTCCGACAGCCGGTTGCGGGACGTTGTGGCGACGCGGGAACAGGCCTGGTACCGCATCCTCTCCACCTCCGACATCTATGACCCGGAGCGGCTGAATTTCGACCGCGAATTGCTGCGCCGCTATTATCTGCGCCGGGGCTATGCCGATGTGCAGGTCACCGGCGCGGTGGCCGAGCTGGCGCCGGATCGCAGCGGCTTCTTCGTGACCTACACGATCGACGAAGGCCCCCGCTACCGCGTCGGCAAGGCCGAGATCACCAGCACGCTGCGCGGCGTCGAGCCGGACTCGCTGCGCCGCGAGCTCGCGATCTCCGAGGGCGACTGGTACGACGGCGATGCGGTCGAGCGTTCGGTCGAGGCGCTGTCCGATGCCGTCGGCCTGCGCGGCGTGCCCTTCGTGGAAGTCCGCCCCCGCGTGGTGCGCGACCGGGAGAACCGGCGCGTCGACGTGACCTTCGAGGTCGCCGAGGGCGCCCGCGCCTATGTCGAGCGCATCGACATCACCGGCAACAGCCGCACCGCGGACCGCGTCATCCGCCGCGAATTCCGTATCGCGGAAGGTGATGCCTTCAATGCCGCGCAGGTGCGCCGTTCGCGCCAGCGCATCCGCGACCTGGGCTATTTCGGCGGTGCCGAGATCGCCGTGCAGCCCGGCTCCGCACCGGACCGCACGGTGCTGCAGACCACCGTCTCGGAACGCCCGACCGGCGAAATCTCGCTCGGCGGCGGCTTCTCCACCGATGCGGGCCTGCTGACCGATTTCGGCATCCGGGAACGCAATTTCCTCGGCTCCGGCATCGATGCCCGTTTGCAGACCCTGCTGGCGCAGCGCCGCACGCAGGTGGATTTCTCGGTGACCGATCCTGCCTTCCTGGACCGCAACCTGGCGGCCGGCGTGGATCTTTTCTACATCACGCGGAACCTTCAGGACACGTCGAGCTACTCCGAGAAGCGCGTCGGCGCCGTGTTGCGGGCCGGGTATGAGTTCAACGAACGGGTGCGGCAGAGCTGGGCCTACAGCCTGGTGCAGCGCGATGTCTTCGACGTCGACTCGACGGCCAGCCGGTTCATCCAGGAACAGCGCGGCGTCACGCTGCTGTCGCAGCTCGGCACCACGCTGTCCTACGACGTGCGCGACAGCCGGATCGAGCCGCGCAGCGGCTACATCGTTCGCGTCGGAACGGATGTCGCGGGTCTCGGCGGCGATGTCGCCTATGTTCGCTGGCGCGGCGACGTGGCGGGCTACATCCCGCTCGAGCGCGTCCTCGGTGCGCCGGAATACGTTCTGGCATTGCAGGCCGGTGTCGGCCTGCTGACCCCCTGGGGCGACCGGCCGGAGCGGATCATCGACCGCTTCTTCCTGGGCGGCGACAATCTGCGTGGCTTCGCCCTGGCCGGTGCCGGCCCGCGCGATACTTCCACGAACGGCAATGACGACCCGCTGGGCGGCCGCCTGATCTGGACGCAGACGACGGAGCTTCGCTTCCCGCTGCCGCTGCCCTCCGAGATCGGGTTGATCGGCCGCGCCTTCGTCGATGTCGGCTCGCTGTCGGAAACGCCGGTGACCGGGATTGGCGTGCAGGATGACAGCTCGCCCCGTGTCGGCGCCGGTGTCGGCATCTCCTGGCGCACACCGGTCGGCCTGATCAATATCGACATCGCCCAGGCGGTGGTGAAGAAGTCCTACGACGAGACGCAGCTGGTGCGCTTCGGCTTCGGCACCCGCTTCTGAGCATTATCGTGGAAATTCGTCCCATGCGCCTGCGTCATCTTCTTGCGGCTTCCCTGTTGTTCGCGCCGCCCCTGCTGCTGACCCTGCCGGCTTCGGCGCAGCAGCAGGGCCAGCAGTGGTTCGTCCCGCCCGCGGGGCAGCCGCAGGGCCAGCAGCAGCGGCCGGCCCAGACCCAGCAGCGCCCGGCGCAGACACCGCAGCGCCCGGCGGCACAGCAGCCCGCCGCCGGCCAGCGCCCGCCGGCGCCGGTCATTGCCATCGTCGACATCCCCGAGGTGCAGCGCCTGTCCGCCGCCTTCAACCAGGTGCGGGAGGAGATCGAGCGTCGCCGCGCCAAGCTGAACGAGGATCTGCAAGGCGAGCAGGGCCGCTGGCGCGAGGAGCAGCAGTCCCTGGCCGCCGCCCGTGCCACCCTGGCACCCGAGCAGCTTCGTGCGCGGGAGCGTGACCTGCAGGAACGCATCACCGACGCGCAGCGCATCTTCCGCGACCGGTCGCGCGCCATCGACCAGGCGGCGCAGGCCGGGTTGCAGCAGATCGAGCAGGCGCTGGGCGCCGTGATCCGCCAGGTCGCCGCCTCCCGCGGGGTGAATATCGTGCTGCCGCGGCCGCTGGTGATCTTCAACGATGCGGCCTTCGACCTGACGGATGAGATTTCCGCGCAGATGAACCGGGTGCTCCGCAGCGTGAACATGCCGGCCGAGGGCGCCCCGCCGACCGATGCGGCCCCGGGCGCGCCTGCTGCCGGTGCCGCGCCGAATGGTGCGCCGCCGCCGCCGCCGCCGCAGGCCCCCGCGGCGCCGGCGCGACGGAACTGAGCCATGGCGGCGGATCCCCGCTTCTTTCCGGCGGGGTCCGCCCTGACCCTGGCCGAGGCCGCGGCCGCCGCCGGGGGTGAACTGATCGGCGGCGATGCCACGCTGCGGATCACCGGCGTCGGGCCGCTGCAATCGGCCGGGGCCAGCGAAATCAGCTTTCTCGACAACCGGCGCTACCTGCCGCTGCTGGCGGAAAGCCGGGCGGCGGCCGTGGTGCTGGCGCCGGATCTGCTGCCTCGCCTGCCGGAAGGCCGTGCGGCGATCGTGACGAAGCAGGCCTATCTCGGCTTCGGCCGCATTGCCCGCGCCCTGCATCCCGTGCCGGCGCCGCGGCCGGGTATCCATGCCACGGCCGTGGTCGACGCCACCGCGCGGATCGGGGCCGGGGTTGAGATCGGACCCTATGCCGTGGTCGAGGCCGGGGCGGAGATCGGCGAGGGCTGCATCATCGGCCCGCATGCCGTGGTCGGCGCGGGCGTTGTGCTGGGGCAGGGCTGTCGCATCGGTGCGCATGCCAGCCTGTCGCATTGCATCGCCGGGCGCTTCGTCGTGCTGCATCCGGGTGCACGGGTCGGCCAGGAAGGCTTCGGTTTCGCGGTGACGCCGGAGGGGCGGTTCGAGACCATGCCCCAGCTGGGCCGCGTGCTGCTGGGCGATGCGGTGGAGATCGGCGCCAATGCCTGCGTCGATCGCGGCAGCCAATCCGACACCGTGCTGGGGGCGGGAACGCGCCTCGACAATCTGGTGCAGATCGGCCACAACGTGAGCACCGGCAAGGGATGCGTGCTGGTGGCCCAGGTCGGTATCTCCGGCTCCACGCGCCTCGGCAACGGGGTGCAGATGGGCGGTCAGTCTGGCATGTCCGGTCATCTCGAGATCGGCGACCGGGTGCAGGTGGCGGCCCAGGCCGGCGTCATGTCCGATGTCGGTCCGGGTGAGATCGTCGGCGGGTCACCCGCCTGGCCGATGCGCGAGACGATGCGCGCCTATGCCGCGCTGCGGAAACTGGCCGGCCGGCCCAGGGCCAAGCCGGCACCCTAATTCGCCTGGGAGCGAACGGAAGACAGGATCATGGACGCGACCGCAGAGAATACGCCGGCCACCGCGGCGGAAGCCCCCGAGGGGACCGTTGGTGTCTACGACATCGCCCGCATCATGCAGGCCATCCCGCACCGCTTTCCCTTCCTGCTGGTGGATCGCGTGGTGGAGATCGTGCCGAATGTCTCGGCCGTCGGCATCAAGAACGTCTCGATCAACGAGAATTTCTTCCAGGGCCACTTCCCGCAGCATCCGGTCTTCCCGGGCGTGCTGATCATCGAGAGCATGGCGCAGACAGCCGCCGTGCTGGTGGTGGAAACGCTGGGTCCCAGCGCCCAGGGCAAGCTGGTCTATTTCATGACCGTGGACAGCGCGAAGTTCCGCAAGCCGGTGGTGCCGGGCGACCAGATGCGTGTGCATGTGCTGAAGGAAAAGCAGCGCGGCAACATCTGGAAGTTCACGGCCGAGGCCAAGGTGGACGGCAAGGTGGTGGCCGAGGCCAGCTACGCCGCCATGATCCTCGACAAGTGAGCGAACCCGTCCGCGTGGATTCCGAAATCATGCCGGCCCAAAGCCATAACGGCTTCATCCACCCCGCCGCCCATGTCGCGGCCGGGGCGCAGATCGGTGCCGGCTGCCACATCGGCCCCGGCTGCGTCGTGGGGCCGGAGGCGGTGCTGGGGCAGGGCGTGGAACTCATCGCGCATGTCGTGCTCGATGGCCGCGTGACGCTGGGCGACGGGGTGAAGGTGTACCCCTTCGCCGCCATCGGCCTGCCGCCGCAGGACCTCAAGTACAAGGGCCAGCCTACCGGCGTTTCCATCGGCGCCCGAAGCCAGATCCGCGAACATGTCACCATCCATCGCGGCAGCACCGGCGGCGATGGCATGACGCGGATCGGCGCGGATTGCCTGGTGATGTGCGTCGCCCATATCGGGCATGACTGCCGGATCGGCGACAATGTCATCCTGGTGAACAACGTGATGTTGGCCGGCCATGTGGAGATCGGCGATTTCGCCGTGGTCCAGGGCGGTGCCGCCGTCCAGCAATTCGTCCGCATTGGCCGCATGGCCATGGTGGCCGGCATGTCCGGCGTGGAACGCAACGTGCTGCCCTATGGCCGCGTGAAGGGCTTTCGCGCCAAGCATGCGGGCCTCAACACCATCGCCATGCGGCGCCGCCTCGGGCTGAGCAAGGACCAGGTGGTGACGGTAGCGCGCGCGGTGCACGATCTGTATCGCGGTGGCCGGCCGGATGAGGCGGTGGGCAGCGTCGCCGCCGCCTATCCCGGCAATGCGCTGGTCGAGGAAATCCTGGCCTTCACCCGCAACCGCGGCCGCCACGGCCTGATCCCCTTCGGCCGCTACGGCGACGAGGAGGAGAGCGGGGAGGCGGCGTGACCGGCGGCCTGCAAACCCTCGGCTTGATCGCGGGCGGCGGCGTCATGCCGCTGCGGGTGGCGGATGCGGCGCGGCGCGCCGGCCGCCCCGTCTTCGCCGTGCTGGTCGAAGGTTTTGCCGATCCGCGCGAATGGGCGGCCTGGCCGCATGAGGTGGTACGCCTCGGCGCCGTCGGCCGCATGCTCGGGCTGCTGCGGCGACAGGGCGCGCGGCAGCTGGTGCTCGCCGGGCGCGTGACGCGCCCCTCCATCCTGTCGCTACGCCTGGATGGGGAGGGTCTGCGGCTGGCGGCCAGGGTTGGTCGCCGGGCGCTGTTCGGCGGCGATGATGCGCTGCTGACCGCCGTCGTCACCGTGCTGCGCGACGAGGGCTTCGAGCCGCTGGGCGCGCAGCACATCTTCGCCGAATTGCTGATCGAGGCCGGCTGCCCGACCCGCGCCCAACCGGATGCGGAGGCGCTGGAGGATATCCGCCGCGGAATCACCGTCGCGCGCCAGCTCGGCGCCGCCGATGCCGGCCAGGGCTGCGTCGTGCAGCAGGGTCTCGTGCTGGCGCTGGAAGCCATCGAGGGCACCGATGCCATGATCGCCCGCGCCGGCGAGATGCGCCGCGAAGGCCCGGGCGGCGTACTGATAAAACTGGTGAAGCCGGCGCAGAGCAAGCTGGTGGACCTGCCCGCCATCGGCCCGGACACCATCCGCGCCGCCGCCGCGGCGGGCCTGCGCGGCATTGCCGTGGAAGCGCGACGGAACGGCCATGTGGGCACCATCGTTCTGGATCGCGACACCACCATATCGGAGGCCAACGCTGCGGGGCTGTTCCTGCTGGCGATGGACGCAGACCACATCCTCAAGGAAGGAACCACCCCATGAGCCAGGGCTCGCTGCTGCACACCATGATCCGCGTCGGCAACCTCGAACGCAGCGTGGATTTCTACACCAAGCTGCTCGGCATGAAGGAACTGCGCCGCCGCGACGTGCCGGATGGCAAGTACACCCTGGTCTTCGTCGGCTACGCGGAGGAATCGACCGGCGCCGCCGTGGTGGAGCTGACCTACAACTACGGCACCGAGACGTATGAGATGGGCAACGCCTTCGGCCATCTCGCGGTCGGCGTGCCGGACATCTACGCCACCTGCGATAAGCTGCGCGCCGGCGGCGCCAAGATCACGCGCGAGCCCGGCCCGGTGAAGTTCGGCACCACGGTCATCGCCTTCGTCGAGGATCCGGACGGCTACAAGATCGAGCTGATCGAGCGGAAGTAGCCCGACCCGAATGGCGATCCTGACGCCGCTGGAGGATGCCCTCGCCGGCATGACCGATGCGGCGCGGGCGCTCGCGGGGCGGGAGAGGGTGCGGCTGGCCGTTACCGGCCTGTCGCGGGCCGGGAAGACGGTATTCCTGACCTCGCTGGTGGCGAATCTGCTGGCGGCGGGGCAGGGGGTGAACACGCTGCCCGCCCTGGCGGCGGCCTCCGGCAACCGCTTGAAGGGCGCACGGCTGGTGCCGCCCGGCATCGAATCCACGCCGCGCTTCGACGCGGCCGCGCATCTGGAGGCGCTCGCCGCCGACCCGCCGCGCTGGCCGGAACGCACGGAGGATCTCTCCACCCTGGAAATCGCGCTGGACCTCGCCCCCGCCTCCTGGCTCGGCCAGGCGCGTGGCTGGGTGGCAGGGGAACGGCGCGTCACGCTGGAATTGCTGGATTATCCGGGCGAGTGGCTGCTCGACCTGCCGATGCTGGACCAGTCCTATGATGACTGGTCGCGGGAGACACTGGCCCGGCTGCGCCAGGGGCGGCGGGCCGCGGCGGCCGAGGACTTTCTTCAATTCGTCGATGCCTTGCCAGCTGGCGCGCGGGATGACGAGGCGCTGGCCCGGCAGGGCTTTCGCCTGTATCGCGCCGCGCTGCTGCGCTGCCGGGACGATCTCGGTTTTCGCTTCCTTCAGCCCGGCCGGGCGCTGAACCCGGGGCCGCGGGGGGAAGCGCCGCTGCTGTGGTTCTTCCCGCTGCCCGGTGGCGGCCAGGGCGAGCTGGGCCGGCTGCTGGCGCGGCGCCACGCAGCCTATCTGGCGGACCAGCGCAGCGCCTTCTTCGAACCCTTTTTCCGCCGCTTCCGTCGCCAGGCGGTGCTGGTCGATGCGCTGGGGTCGCTGCATGCCGGAGAGGAAGCCTTCGACGACACCGCCGCGGCACTTTCCGCCATCGCCACCTCGCTGCGCCGTGGCGGCGGCTGGCTCAACCTGCTGACCGGCCAGGGCGTGCAGCATGTCGGCTTCGCCGCCACCAAGGCCGACCATGTGCCGGAGGCGCAGCGCAAGGCGCTGGTCGGGCTGCTGGGGGATCTGGTGGGGCGGGACACGGCGGGCGCCGGGGGTGCCACCACCTCCGTCCACGCCATCGCCGCGCTGCGCTGCACGCAGGACGACATGGCCCGCGTCGATGGGCGGGACGTGCAGGCGGTGCGCGGCGTGCTGCTCGATGGCGGCCGCAGCGCGCGGATCTATCCCGGGGAGGTACCGGACCGCCGCCCGGATCGCGCCTTCTGGCGCAGCGGCGAATTCCGCATGCCGGTGTTCCGCCCGCCACGGCTGACCGGTGACGGGCTGGCCGGCATGCCCCATCTCGGGCTGGACCGGATGCTGGCATCCCTGATCGGAGACCTGCTGTGAGCGATACCCCGCGCGGCCCCCGCATCCTGACCGAGGAAGCCGGCGCCCCGGCACCACGCCTCGATTTCGGCTGGGACCAGGCGGTGGCGCCGGTGGCCGTGCCGCCCCCCGCGCGCGGGCGCTGGTCCGCCGTGGGGTTGGCGGCGGCGGGCATCGGCGTGCTGCTGCTGGGTCTCTCGGCCATCGATGTCGGCGGCTATGTCGCGGACCAGTTCACCCGCGCGGCCTGGCTCGGCTGGCTGACGCTGGGCGTCGCGGTGGCCGGCTACGGGCTGATCGCCGCCGCCTTTCTGCGCGAGTTGCGCGGCCTGGCCGGCCTTGGCACGGTGGAACGCGGCCGGGCGGCGGTGGCGCGCGGCGATTTCGCGGCCAGCCGGGCGGCGCTGCTGGATTGGGCGGCGCGGGTTCCGGAGGCACAGCCGATGCTGCCCGCGCTCCGCAAGGCGCCGGATTTGCCGACGCTGCTGGCGCTGCTGGAGGCCGGGCCGCTGGCCGCCCTCGACCGCGCCGCCGTCTCCGCAGGCCGCGCCGCTGCGCTGCAATCGCTGGCCGCCACCGCCATCGTGCCATCCCCGGCGCTGGACGGTCTGTTCATCGCCTGGCGTGGCCTGCGCCTGGTGCGGGAAGTGGCGATGATCCACGGCCTGCGCCCGGGCCTGCTCGGCACCATGCGGCTGCTGCGGCGGACCTTGTTCGAGGCCGGTGCGGTGGCGGCGGCCGATGTCGCGATCAATGCGGCGGTCACCGCGGTCACCACCAACCCGCTGGTCGCCTCCGTCGTCGGCGATGCGGCGACGGGGGCGGTCGCCGCGCGGCGCATGCTGCTGCTGGCCCGCGCCACGGCACGCGCCTGCCGCATCGTCACGCCGCGCTGATCATGCAGTAATACCCAGACCAGACGGAGAGCCTCGCCATGCCCTATGTGATCGCCGACGACCTGCCCGACGCCCCCGCGGGGCAGCGCTTCCGCGCGCTGCTCGATCGTCCGCAGATCCTGCAGATGCCGGGCGCGCATCTCGGCATCGCGGCGCTGCTGGCGAAGCAGGCGGGGTTCGAATCGCTGTACATGTCCGGCGCCGCGATGTCCGCCACCATGGGCCTGCCGGATCTCGGCATGATCACGGTGGATGATGTCGCCTTCCATATCCGCCAGGTGGCCCGCGCCTCCGGCCTGCCGATCCTGGTGGATGGCGATACCGGGTACGGGGAGGCGCTGAACGTCATGCACATGGTGCGGACGTTCGAGGAAGCGGGCGCGGGCGCGGTGCATCTGGAAGACCAGCTGCTGCCGAAGAAATGCGGCCATCTGAACGACAAGAAGCTGGCCGATGCGCGGGACATGGCGGCCAAGGTCGCCGCCGCGCGCAAGGCTCGAAAGCACCTGTACATCATCGCCCGCACCGATGCGGTGGCGAGCGAGGGCATGGATGCCGCCGTGGCGCGGGCGCAGATGTATCTCGATGCCGGGGCCGATGCGATCTTCCCGGAAGCCCTGGTGACGCGGGAGATGTTCGCCGAATTCGCCCGCCGGATGCCGGGCGTGAAGCTGCTGGCGAACATGACCGAATTCGGCCGCACGCCCTTCTTCACGGCGCAGGAATTCCAGGACCTCGGCTATGCCATGGTGATCTGGCCGGTCAGCCATCTGCGCATCGCGGCCAAGGCGATGGAGGAGCTGTATGCCGCGATCAACCGCGATGGCGGCACGATGAAGATGCTGGACCGGATGCAGACCCGCGCCCAGCTCTACGCCACCATCGGCTACCACGACTATGAGGCGCTGGATTCCAGCCTGGTGGCGACGGTGATCCCGGAGGGGATGCCGCAGCCATAGGCCCTCAGACGCCGAAGAAGGCCTGGATCTCCGCCATGCTGGCGAACAGGATGTCCGGCTCCGCCGCCGCCAGCGCCGAGGGCAGGGCGTAGCCCCAGGCCACCGCGCCGGCGACCAGGCCGGCGCTGCGGGCGGCGGCGATGTCGCGCAACTCGTCGCCGATGGCGATCGCCTCGCCCGGCAGCCGCCCGGTGCGCCGCAGCACCTGGCGGAAGCGGGAGGCCTTGCCGAACAGCGTGGCATCGCAGGCCCAATGCCCGATATGCGCCGCGGCCTCCGCGCCCAGGGCGCGGCGCGCATTGATCTCGGAGTTGGAGGACACCAGCGCCAGCGTCACCCCCGCCTCCCGCAGCCGTGCCAGCATGGCAGCGGTGCCGGGGAACAAAGGTGGCGGCGGGGCGGCGGCGGCCAGGCCCTTGATGTGCGAGGCGATGCGCGGAAGCTTCCACAGCGGCACGCCGAGGACGCGCATGATGCTGCGCGCATCCCGGTCGCGCAGCGACTCGGCCTCCGCCCTGTCGATGCGACGGAATCCGAAATGCCGGGCGGCCTGGTCCAGCGCCTCGAACATCACGTCTCGGCTATCGGCCAGGGTGCCGTCCAGGTCGAAAAGTGCGAGGCGGGGCACGGCGTGCCGTCGGGCCCGCACGGTGCGGATGGCGTGGGAATCGATCGAGCTGTCCACCCGCTCCGTCTGTCCTGTCCGAATTGTAATTCAGACTCATGGCCCGCCAGACTGCGGACGGCAAGTAAATTTAGCGGGGTAGGTCATTAAGTTAAGTCGGGAGCCAGGGACGCGCGCGGGCCGTACAACCCGTGTCTGCACCACAGGACGAAGACCGGCTTGGGAGTTTGAGAAATGGCTCCGGCGGTAGGATTCGAACCTACGACCAACGGATTAACAGTCCGCTGCGCTACCGCTGCGCCACGCCGGATCAGCCAGTGGGGGGGGCTATAGCAAGCACCCGGTCCCCGGTAAACCCGCCCCTTGCCGATTGGCGATGGACGGGGGGTAGAAAGGCCGCGGCCGGAATCGAACCGGCATATACGGATTTGCAGTCCGCTGCATCACCACTCTGCCACGCGGCCCCAAGCGTGGCGTGCCACGCGGGAAGCGGGGCCTCTATCCGGCAGGGCGGCCCGCGGGTCAAGAGTCCAGCGAGCCTCGCCGGGGCGCGTGAAGACTTCGGCAATCCGTTGCCCGGATGCTGCGTCGCGGAAGTGCTGCTTGGCCGCGCGGCGGCCCGGACGTATAAGCGGCGTATGGACAAGGCGGCGACGATGGACCTGGATCATGCGCAACCGCGTGTCGTGGCGGATGCCGAAGATGGCATGGCGACGGCGCGCCGCTTCATGGTGGACGGCCAACTGCGGCCGAACAAGGTGACGGACCCGCGGCTGCTGGCCGCAATGGGCGACCTGCCGCGGGAACGCTTCCTGCCGCCCAGCCTCGCCGCCCGTGCCTATGCGGATGAGGATGTGCGCCTGCCCGGCGCCCGCGCCCTGATGCAGCCGATGGCAGTCGCCCGGCTGCTGCAATTGCTGCGAATCCGCGATGGGGACCGGCTGCTGGTGCTCGGCGCCGGTACCGGTTACGCGGCCGCCGTGGCGGCATCCTGCGGCGCGCGGGTGGTTGCGGTCGAATCGGATGCCGCGTTGCTGGCCATCGCCCGTCAGGCGCTGGGCGGGCTGCTGCCGGCCGGAGCGGTGACCCTGGTGCGGGCGGACCCGGCCCCGGGGCACGCCGCCGGCGCGCCCTATGATGCCATCCTGATCGAGGGCGAGGTGCCGTCGGTGCCCGATGCCATCGCGGCCCAGCTTGCCGAAGGTGGCCGCCTCGCCACTGTGCTGGCGGCACCGGATCGTGGCGCATCCTCGCGCGCGGTGTGGGGCGTGCGTCATGCCGGCAGCTTCAGCGTGACGGATGCCTTCGATTGCGCCACGCTGCCTCTGCCCGCCTTCCAGCCCGCCCCGGCTTTCGTCTTCTGATGCGCGGCCCCGCCCCGGCGGGGCGACCGGTGCGGAAGATCTGGTCGCAGGTGAATTGAAGACCCGCCCCGCTTCGCGGGTTGTAGGAGCCGCAGTCCGATGATGTTCTCCCGTCCCACCCTCGCGCTCGCGGCGCTGCTGGCCGCTCCGCCGGCGCTGATCGCACCCGCCGCGGCGCAGTCGCTGCAGGATGCGCTGGCACTGGCCTATGCCAACAACCCGACCCTTCAGGCTGCCCGCGCGCAGCTTCGGGCGGTGGATGAAAATGTCCCGCAGGCCCTGGCCGGTTGGCGCCCCACCGTGCAGGTGGCCGGCAGCATCGGCACCGCACAGGGACGCAGCACCAACACCGCGGCCGGCGTGCGCACCAATCTGGACCGCAACCCGGCCGCGCTCCAGGCCTCCGTGACGCAGCCGCTGTATCGTGGCGGCCGCACCACCGCCTCGACCCGGCGGGCGGAAAACCAGGTGCTGGCGCAGCGCGCGCGGCTGCTGGCCACCGAACAGCAGATCCTGTCGGATACGGTGAACGCCTATGTCGCCGTGATCCGGGACCAGGAGGAAGTGCGCCTCAACATCAACAATGAGCAGGTGCTGACCCGCCAGCTTCAGGCCACCAACGAACGCTTCCGGGTGGGTGAAATCACCCGCACGGATGTGGCACAGGCCGAAAGCCGGCTGGCTGGCACGCGCGCGGCGCGCGCCGATGCGGAGGGGCGCCTGCAGCAATCCCGCGCCAGCTTCACCCGGCTGGTGGGCCAGCCGCCGCAGCGCCTGGTGGCGCCGCAGCCGCTGCGCGTGCCGCTGGCCACCGCGGCGGAGGCGGGCACGCTGGCGGGCCAGAACAACCCCAACGTGGTCGCCGCCCTGTTCGACGAGGCGGCGGCGCGGGACCTGGTGGATGTGAACTTCTCCACCCTGCTGCCGCAGGTCAGCCTGAATGGCAGCACCTTCCGCAACGACAACAACGCACAGCCCGATACGCGCGCCACCGGCAGCCAGGTGACCGCGAACCTGACCGTGCCGATCTACCAGGGCGGCGCGGAATACGCGCAGGTTCGCCAGGCGCGGCAATCCGCCCAGCAGGCGCGCCAGCTTGTCGACGACCAGCGTCGCCTCGCCACCCAGCAGGCCACCTCGGCGTGGGAGACGCTGACCGCGGCCCGCGCCCAGGTGGATAGCGTACGGGCGCAGATCCGCGCCGCCGAGATCGCGCTGGATGGCGTGCAGCGGGAGGCCGTGGTCGGCAGCCGCACCACGCTCGATGTGCTGAATGCGGAGCAGGAACTGCTGAACGCCCGCGTCAGCCTGGTGCGCGCGCTGGCCAATGTGATCACCGCCTCGCACAGCCTGGCGGCTTCGGTCGGGCGGCTCACGGCGCGGGACCTCAGCCTGCCGGTGCAGATCTATGACATGGAAGCCTATTACAACGCAGTGCGGACCCGCTGGGCCGGCTTCGGTGACTATGCCGTGCAAGGGCGCTGAGGCATGAGCGGCACGGGTCAGCCGGGCCGGCCGCCGGGTGGCGGCTCGGATCCGGCGATGGACGATATCCTCGCCTCGATCCGGCGCATCCTGAACGAGGATGAGGCGCAGGAGGCCCAGGACAACAAGGCGGAGCCGGAGCCGCTGGATCTGACGGAGGCGATGCTGGTCGCCGCCCCGCCGGCGCCGGCGCCGGCGCCGGAGCCGGAACCGGAGCCTGAACCCGAACCCGAACCGGAACCCGAGCGGGGACCGCCACCACGCGCGGCGGCACCGCCGGAGCCACGCCCGGAACCCGCGCCGCAGCCGGAAGCCGATCCGGAGATGACGGTGGCCAATGTGATGTCCGCGGCGGAGGGTCTCATCGCCCCGGCCGTGGCCGCCGCCACCACCGCCACCCTCGCCACCTTGCTCCGCAGCGTGGCGGCGGAGCGTAGCGCCACCGTCAGCCGTGCCGGCCCCTCGATCGAGGATGTGGTGCGGGAGGAAATCCGCCCGCTGCTGAAGTCCTGGCTCGACCAGCACCTGCCGCCCTTGGTGGAGCGCCTGGTGCGGGTGGAGATCGAGCGGGTGATCGGGCGCGCAGCACCCTGATCCTTCCGGGCCGGGCTGAACCGCCCGGCACCTCCAGCGCGGCGCGGCATGGAATACCCGCCGCGCCCGGCGCGCCCCTTGACGAAGCCCGGCGGCCGGGGAAGGGATGCCGCATGCTCGACAAGACCTTCGACCACGCCGCCATCGAACCCCGCCTCTATCAGGGCTGGGAGGATTCAGGCGCCTTCGCGGCGCACCCCGAGGGTGCGGCCAAGCCCTTCACCATCATGATCCCGCCGCCCAACATCACGGGCAGCCTGCATATCGGCCACGCGCTGACCATGACGGTGCAGGACATCCTGACCCGCTTCCGCCGGATGCAGGGCCGCGACGCGCTGTGGCAGCCCGGCACGGACCATGCCGGCATCGCGACCCAGATGGTGGTGGAGCGCCTTCTCGCCTCCCAGGGCCAGAAGCGCCGCGAGATGGGGCGCGAGGCCTTCCTCGCCCATGTCTGGGAATGGAAGCGCGAATCGGGCGGCACCATCACCCGCCAGCTCCGCCGCCTCGGCGCCAGCCTGGACTGGCCGCGGGAGCGCTTCACCATGGATGAGGGCCTGTCCGAGGCCGTCCGCGAAGTGTTCGTCACCCTGCACAGCCAGGGCCTGCTGTATCGCGACAAGCGGCTGGTGAACTGGGACCCGGTTTTCCAGACCGCGATCTCGGACCTTGAGGTCGAGAGCCGGGAGGTGAAGGGCCATATCTGGCACCTGCGCTACCCGGTGGAGGGCGAGCCGGGCCGCTTCGTCACGGTGGCCACCACGCGGCCGGAGACGATGCTCGGCGACACGGCGGTGGCGGTGCACCCCGAGGATGCGCGCTACACGGACCTGGTGGGCAAGCACCTGGTGCTGCCGCTGACCGGACGGCGCATCCCGGTGGTGGCGGATGCCTATTCGGACCCCGAGAAGGGCACCGGCGCGGTGAAGATCACGCCTGCGCATGACTTCAACGATTTCGAGGTGGGCAAGCGCCACGGCCTGGCCAGCCCCTCCGTCCTCGATGCCGATGCGAAGGTGACGCTGGCCGAGATCCCCGGCCCCTGGGCCGAGCCGGATTTCCTCCGCAGCCTGGACGGGCTGGACCGCTTCGCGGCGCGCAAGGCCATCATCGCCAAGCTGGAGGAGATGGAGCTGCTGGCGGCGGTGGAGCCGCATGTGAACCAGGTGCCGCATGGCGACCGATCGGGCGTGCCGATCGAGCCGCGGCTGACCATGCAATGGTATGTGGACGCCAAGACCCTGGCGCAGCCCGCCATCCGCGCGGTGGAGACCGGCCAGACCGTCTTCGTGCCGCGCCAGTGGGAGAACACCTTCTTCGCCTGGATGCGCGACATCCAGCCCTGGTGCGTCAGCCGGCAATTGTGGTGGGGCCACCAGATCCCCGCCTGGTATGCGCCGGATGGCGAGGTCTTCGTTGCCAAGACCGAAGCCGAGGCGCAGGCCGCCGCCAGGGCCAAATTCGGCCGCGATGTGGAACTGGTGCGCGACCCGGATGTGCTGGACACCTGGTTCAGCAGCGCCCTCTGGCCGTTCAGCACCCTCGGCTGGCCGCAGCAGACCCCGGAACTGGCGAAATACTACCCCGGCGATGTGCTGGTGACGGGCTTCGACATCATCTTCTTCTGGGTCGCCCGGATGATGATGATGGGCCTGCACTTCATGGATGGCCGCGTGCCCTTCGAGAAGGTCTACATCCACGGCCTGGTCCGGGATGAGAAGGGCCAGAAGATGTCGAAGTCCAAGGGCAACGTCATGGACCCCCTGGAACTGATCGAGGCCTACGGCACGGACGCGCTGCGCTTCACCATCGCCTCGCTGACCGGGCCGGGCCGCGACGTAAAGCTCGGCCGCAAGCGCGTGGAAGATTTTCGTTCCTTTGGCACCAAGATCTGGAACGCGGCGCGCTTCCTGGAGATGAACGGGATCAAGGCCGACCCCTCCTTCGATCCGGCCTCCGCGACAACGCCGCTTGCGCGCTGGATCCTGGATGGCGCGAACCGCGCGGTGGCGGAGGCCACAGCGGCGCTCGAGGCCTTTCGGTTCGATGAGTATGCGGCAGCGTCCTACCGCTTCGTCTGGGGCAGCTTCTGCGACTGGTTCCTGGAATTCGCCAAGCCCGTGCTGAATGGCCCGGATGGCCCGGCGAAGGACGAGGTGAAGGGCGCCGCCCAGCATGTCTTCGGCACCATCCTGAAGCTGCTGCACCCGGCCATGCCCTTCATGACGGAGGCGCTGCACGCCGAATTCGGCTACGGCGCCGAATGCACCCTGATCCGCGCCGCATGGCCGGGCGCCGTGCCGGTGGCCGATGCCGAAGCCGCGCGGGAGGAACTGGATTGGCTCGTCGGCCTGATCGGCGAGGTGCGCGGCGTGCGGGCCGAGATGAATGTGCCGCCCTCCGTCACCGTGCCGCTGCTGCTCTCCGGTGCCTCCGGCACCACGCTCGCCCGCGCCGAGGCCTGGATCAATGTGATCCGCCGCATGGCGCGTGCCACCGAGGTTCGGCCGCTGGACGGCGCCGTGCCGAAGGGCGTGGCGCAGGTCGTGGTGGGGGAAACCACGGTGATGCTGCCGCTGGCCGATGTCATCGACCTCTCGGCCGAGCGCGCCCGCCTCGGCCAGGCCCGCGCCAAGGCGGAGGCCGAGGCGGCAAAGGTGACCGCCAAGCTCGGCAATGCCGATTTCGTCGCCCGGGCGAAGGAGGAGGTGGTGGAGGAAAACCGCGACCGCCTCGCCGCCTTCCAGGCGGAGATGGCGCGGCTGGATGCGGCCTTGGCGCGGATCGCGGGCTAGCTAGCGGTAGGCCAGACCCGTCACCGGGTCGCAGGGCGGGTCCGCCGTGGCGGGAATGGCATGCAGCGCCTTTTCCCGCTCTCCTGGCCGCGTGGTGAACTGCTCCGGCGGGTCACCGGGCGGATAGGCGCCGACCACCAGCAGGTCGTCGGACTGGCCCAGGTTGCGATGCGCGGTGCCGGCTGGCAGCACCACCACATCGCCGGCCACCAGATCCAGGTCCACCCCCGCCTCGGCGCCCAGTCGCACCCGCACATGCCCGCGGGCGATGGCCAGCGCCTCATGCGCATTGGGGTGGTAGTGGTCGAATTCGTAGATCCCGTTGCGCCAGGCCGGCGGCCAGCCATGCCGCGCGAACAGCGCCTCTGCCGCTGCCGGGTCGCCGGGCTGCGTAGCGCCGCGGTGCAGCAGCACGGGCAGGCGCGGGTTGTTGGGGATCTGGCCGCCCTGGCTGGCGCTATCCGCCAGTGTCAGCCGCTCTGCGCCATCGGCGCCGCGTTCATGCATGTCCGGAACCCTCCATCGGGAGGGCCAGACGCCCTAGCGCTCCAGAAGTTGCGCCGCCAGGCGCTGATGCTGCGCGGCGTGGGGGGAGGGGTATTCGGCCACCTCTGTGAAGCGCGGTGCCTCGGCGGTCATCATCCGCGTGCCGGCGGGGCGGTTGTAGATGAAACCATGGGTCGGGTAGGTGCGGCCGAAGCTGCTGTTGTCATGCCCCACCTGCACGCGCACCGCGGTCCAGTCATTGCGGTCGGACACGTCCATCACCATCACGCCACGCATCACGGTGCCGCGGCGGATGCCGGGGCCGCCCCAGTTGGAATGGTCGATCTGGATGGTGCGCGGGCCAACGACCCGGCTGACCACGGCGACATGGCCGCGCTGCATGCCGCCCGAGGCCGTGAAGGCGAGTACGGAGCCGCGCTCCGGCGCATTGCCGCGGGCATAGCTGCCGGCCGCGTTGCTCCACCACAGGCGGGCATCGCCGCTGATGTTCATGCCCGTGGCCATGCGCGCGAAGGGCACGCAGGACAGGCCGGAGGTGACGGAAACGGGCAGGATCGGGGTGCCGGCACCGTTGCCATAGGCGGGGCGCAGCAGGTTCTGCGGCACGCTCATGGAAACCTGCTGGGGCGCCAGGCTGTGGCGCGATTCAACGGCGGCACCCTGGCGGCGCGCGGTGGCGGCCTGGCGGGTTGCCGCGGCACGGGCGGCGGCCTGGGCGCGGAGCTGCGCCTGGCTGGAAGCGTTAGGGGCGGTGGCAGCGGCGACGGGGCGGGCCTGCTTCTGCGCGGTGCGCTGGCCCCGTTCGGATGCCTCGGCCGGTACCTGGATCAGGGCAGTGCCCATCAGGACACAGAGTACTGCAAGCGTGCCTTTTGCCCGCATCTACCATCCCCTGTTTCGCCGCCGGCCGGCCCTCGTGGCGCGTCCTGACGCCTGCGGTAACCGGCAGCGGCGGGACCGGGCAAGCCGCTGTGATCAGTCGGGCGGATTTACAGGGTGATTCGTTCATCACGCGCCCGGGAGGGGCTGATGGAACAGATCATCTTCCTAGGTTGAAACACGGCGAAACACGAAGCCACAGTGTTGCGGCATAAATGCAACACGTGAAACGCCGATTCCTAGGCCGCCCGGATCGAGTCACATGGCTGTCATGTCGTTGCCGAATGGGTGGCTTTCGGCTGGCGAAAAAAGAAAACCCCCGCGGGCGGGCGCCACGCGGGGGTTTCTGGGGGTCGGCGCCGTTCAGCGGCAGGCGGTGACCATGATCTCCACCAGGTGGCGCGGGTCGGCCATGTTGGCTTCGACGCAGGCGCGCACCGGGCGGCCGGCCTCGCCCAGCCAGTTGACCCACACCTTGTTCATGGCGTCACGGTCGCGGATGTCCTTCAGCCAGATCTGCGCCTGCAGCAGGCGGGTGTTGTCCGTGCCATTGGCTTCCAGGGCGGCATCGATCTTGGCCAGCACCTGCTGGGTCTGCCCGGTGATGTCCTGCGACAGGTCATCCGCCGTCATGCCGGCCAGATAGACGAAGTTATGGTACTCGACGGAGGAGGACAGGATCGGGTTGCTGCCCTGGCGGGTGATCTTGGACATTGCGCGCATGCTCCTGGAGCGGTTTTGGCCCGCTTTTCCTAGGCCGCGTTGCCGGATGCGGCAAGGTGAGGGGGTGGCATCAGCCCTCGGGGCGGGGGCGGTCCTCGCCATGATCGGCGGCGCCAGTCACCGCGCAGCCGCAGAAGGGGCAACGCGCCAGGCTGGCCAGGCGCGGCGCCAGCGCCGGCGGCAGCGGGCGGCCTTCCAGCATGCGCGACACCTCGGCCTGCAGGGCTGCGTGGCTGTCGGTCGCCGGGCAGCCGGCGCCGTAATCCGCGGTGGTGGCGGCCGAGGGCGCCTCCAGCCGGAAGGCGCCGGCCGCCCCGGGGGCCAGGGCGATCGGCAGGCAGGTCAGCAGGGTGCGGCGCTTCGTCATGCGACGATGCTACCGCACCCGCCGCGGGCTACGCCACCACGGCGTAGCTGCTGCCGGAGGCGGCGGCGCCGATCATCGCCTCGAACACCGCAACGCCGTGGATCGCCTGGTCCAGCGGCAGCGGATAGGCCGGGCCGCCGGCGACCGCCGCGGCGAAGGCGGCCAGTTCAGCGGCCTCGATATCGGTCTTGGGGTAGGTCTTCACCCAGGGCTCACCCTCCCGCGGGGTGAAGGAAAGGTTTTCGTGGCCCTGCAGCACCAGGATGCCCTCCGTCCCATACAGCGCCACGCGCCAGAAGCTCGGCGTCAGCGCCAACGTCGCGAAGTTCACCGTGGCGCCAGATTCCAGCACGCCCAGCATCGCGGTGGTGTCGTCGATGGTCTGGGAGACCAGCGCATGGCTCTGCACCGTCACCTGCCGGAAGCGGCCGGCCAGGTGGATGATCATGTCGATCATGTGGATGCCCATGCCGCCCATGCCGCCCAGCGGGCTTTCGGCGCGGTCCGCGCGCCACATGCCTGGCTGGTAGTTGCGCGCGCCGGGGCCGCTGAACTGGCCATCCACATGCAGCAGCGTGCCGAGGCTGCCATCCGCCAGCATCGCCTTCATCTGCGCCACCGCCGGCAGGAAGCGGCGGTTGTGGCCGAGCGCCATCACCACGCCCGCATCCTGGCAGGCCTGCACCGCGGCGGCCGCACTCGCGCGGTCGAGCGTGAAGGGCTTCTCGACGAACACATGCTTGCCGGCGCGGGCGGCCGCGATCACCTGTTCCGCATGCTGGGCGTGCGGCGTGGCCAGCACCACGGCCTGCACTTCCGGGTCTGCCAGCACGCCGGCGAAATCCGGCAGGATGCGGATGCGCTGTTCGCCGGCCCAGGCGCGGGCCTTGTCCGGGCTGCGGGTGCTGCCGGCGACAAACCGGATCGGTGCCCCCTGCTGGCCCTGCACGCTGTTGACCAGCACCTGGCCCCAGCGGCCCATGCCCACGATTGCCGCATTCAGCATCACGATCTCCCTGTCTCACCACCCGGGCTTGCCGGCGTGCCTTCCAAAGCGGCTTCCATGCGCCGCAGCCGCGTCATGCCCCAGGCGAAGACGCCGAGGAACACCGCCACGGCCACAAGCGTCGGCCATTGCAGGCCGAACAACTCCCCCGCCGCACCCAGCGCCAGCGCGCCGAGCGCCGGGAAGGCGCGGGTGATCAGCCCCCACAGGGACAGCATGCGGCCGCGATAGACCGGGTCGGTCGCGCTCTGCAGCAGGGTCTGCACGCTGATCCCGTGCATAGAGGCAAAGCCGCCGATCAGCGCCGCGCACAGCATGCCGAGCGGGAAATACCCCGTCGCCACGAACCCCGCGGTGGCAATCGCCTGCGCCAGCGCACCGAACACCGCGAGCCGCACAACCCCCTCCAGCCGCCCGCGGGAGGCGACCCAGAGGCCGGTGATGAGCGCGCCGACGCCGAAGCAGGCGGTCAGGATCGCCAGGCTTTCGGCGCCGCGGCCGAACAGGCGCTCGACAAAGGGCGGCAGGATTTCCTGCACCCCGCGCAGCATCAGCGCGCCGAGCGCCGCATACAGCAGCAGCGGCCCGAGGCCCGGATGGCGCGCGGCATAGCGCAGCCCCTCCACCACCTCCGCGCCCAGGCTTGTGGAAACCGGGTGGCCACGGCGTTCCTTGGGGTCCACCCGCAGCAGATAGATGGTCAGGCAGGCGAACATGTAGCCCACCGCATTGCCCGCGATCGCCGGCACCACGCCCCAGATGGCGATCACCGGCCCGGCTATGGCTGGCCCGATGAAGCGCGCCACGGCAAAGCACAAGGAATTGGCGGCCACCGCGGCGGGAAGGTCGGCGCGCGCCACGATGCCGGGCATCAGCGTCTGCCGCGCCGGCTGGGCGAAGCTGGCGGCGATGCCGCCACACACCTCCAGCACCAGCAGCAGGGTGATGGTCATGTGGCCGCTGAAGGTCAGCCCGGCGACGGCCACGGATTGCAGGGCGATCGCCACCTGCGTCCACATCGCCAGCTTCACCCGGTCCACCCGGTCCGCCATCGCGCCGGCCAGCGGGCTGATCAGCACCGCCGGCGCCAGGTCGCAGAAGGCCACCATGCCGACCCAGAAGGCGCTGCCCGTCAGTTCCCAGGCGAGCCAGGACACCGCGATGCGCTGCATCCACAGCCCGGTCCAGGCGACCATGGAGCCGGAGAAGAAGAGCTGCGAATTCCGCGTGGACAGCGCGCGCGCGAGCGCGTTGGACGATGCCACCCCCGCGTCAGCGGGTGCGCCGCGGCGGGGCCGGGGGGGCGGTGACCGGAGGGGCGGGAACCGGTGGGGCGGTGAGCGGGGCGGCCGGCGCGGCACGCAGGCAATCGGCGATCAGCCGGTCACGGTCGATCTGCTGCGCGCCGCGATCCGACTCGACGCGACTGTAGGGGGCGACGGACAGGGTGCCGCGGCTCGATTCGGTCTCATCCATCCGCATCTGCTGGCCACGCTCGCGGAACTGCACCACCCGAGTCGCCTCCGCCCGGCAGGCGTCATAGGCCGCGTCGCGCTGCCCGGCGGGCGGCGGCGGCGGGGCGGAAATCGGTGTCGGCAGTGGCAGGTTGCAGGCCGAAAGGCCCAGCAGCAGGGCGGTCAGCGGAAGGGCGCGGGGGCGGGGCATCGAGGGGGACTTTCGGGCGTGCGTCAGGCCGGGACGCGGGATGCGGGCAGTGCGCGCGACAATAGACCCCGCAATGCCTCCGCGTCGAACCTGGCGGCGGCATCCAGCGGCATGGAGGCCGCCGCCCGCAGCAGGGAGGGGTGCAACTCCACCCCCTCGGCCGTCACGCTGAACAGCCCGGCCATCCATTCGCTACGCCCCATCACCTCGACCAGGGCCAGCAGCCGCAGGCACAAGGCCAGGCCGGGCAGGGTGGCAAGGTCGGTCCTGCGGTCCACCGCCTCGGCCCAGCACCGGGCATCGCGGTCGGCGATGGCGAAGACGATGGCGGCCCCCTGCGGCCCGCGGAACAGCAGGCGGCGCACCGGGCCCCACTGGCCGGACTGGGCATGGGCGCGCGCCGCATCCCAGGCGCCGAGCAGTGCCGTGGGGGTGACCGCGGGCAGGTCCGCCGGCGAGAGCGGGATGGCGTAGGACAGGCTGCCATCATCGGCGGCGGCCAGGGTGATCGCGTTTCCGGGCATGCTGCCTATGTGGCACCGCGCCGCGTCTTCGCAAACCGCCCCCCGGAGGGTTCGCAAACGCCCCACGCCGTGGCGTGATGGGGCATGACCGAACCGAACCGCATGACCGCCACCGAAGCCGCCCGCGCCATCGCCGCCGGGAAGCTTTCCGCCACCGAGCTGATGGAGGCCTGCCTGGCCCGCGCCGCGGCGCGCGAGCCCGTTGTGCGCGCCTTCATGCACCTGGACGCTGGCCAGGCACGGCGAAATGCGGTGAAGGCCCGGCCCGGCGCGCTGCACGGCATTCCGGTGGCGGTGAAGGATGTGCTGGATACGGCGGATATGCCGACGGGCTATGGCTCCCCGATCTGGGCGGGGCACCGGCCGCGCGGCGATGCGGCCGCCGTGGCCGCGGCGCGGGCCGCCGGCGGCGTCATCATGGGCAAGACCGTCACCACCGAATTCGCCACCCGCAGCCCGGGCGCTACCAGCAACCCGCACAATGCCGGGCATACGCCGGGCGGGTCCTCCTCCGGCTCCGCCGCCGCGGTGGCGGATTTCATGGTCCCGATCGCCTTCGGCACGCAGACCGCGGGCAGCATCGTGCGGCCGGCGGCCTATTGCGGCGTGGTCGGCTTCAAGCCGAGCTACGGCACGCTGCATCGCGGCGGCATGAAGGTGTGCTCCGAGAGCCTGGACACGATCGGCATCATGGCCCGCAGCCTGGCCGATTGCGCGCTGGCGATGGGCGCCATGACCGGGCGCGACCACCCCGACCCCGAGGCGAAGCGGGACCGCGCGCCGCGCCTGCTGCTCAGCCTGGGCCAGGCGCCCGGCGATGCGAAGGCGGAGACGGTGGCCCTGCTGCACCGTGCCGCCGATGCGGCGCGTGCCGCAGGGGCGGAGGTGGTGGAGGCGCCGCTGCCGCCCGCCTTGCTGGAAGCCGCCGAGCTGCACCCCTTCATGATGAACATGGAAACCCGCCAGGGCCTGGCGTGGGAGATTGCCGAGGCGCGGGCGCAGATCTCGGCCGTGCTGCTGGACCGGATGGATTGGGCCGGCGGTTTCCCGCCCGCCAAGCTGGAGGAGGCGCGCCATGCCGCCATGGCCGCCCGCGCCGCCTTCCTCGACTGGACCGCCGGCTTCGACGCGGTGCTGACCCCCTCCGCCCCCGGCGAGGCGCCGGCGGGACTGGCCTATACCGGCGATGCCACCTTCAACCTGCTGTGGACGCTGCTGCACGGCCCGAACGTGACCATCCCCGCCGGCACCGGCCCGGCCGGGCTGCCGATGGGCGTGCAGCTTGCCGGGCGGGTTTCGGAGGACCCGGCGCTGCTGGGCACCGCGCGCTGGGTGCAGGCAGCTTTGGAGAACTGAGTCTGATAATGCCACCGGGACCGCACATCCGGGGCAGGACAACAAACACCAAGATACTGAGCTCTTGCCAATGCTTAGGTGCTTAGTTCTGGCATTTGAGGGTACGGATTTATGGTGAAGCGTTGAGGCTCGAGGGCCCATGCTTTGCAGATGAATGCGTGGGGTGTGAGGCCGCGGAGGCGCTTGAGCCTGCGGCCGAAACTGTAGGCGGCGACAATCTCCTCGAGGTGTCGCCGGAGTTGCTCGTGGATGTCGTAGTGGAAGCGCTTCTGGTGGCGTCCTTGATGCTTCGGTTCATCCGCTCGACCTGACCGTTGGTCCAGGGATGGTTGATGCGGGTGAAGCGGTGCTCGATGCCGTGCTCGACGAAGCGCAGGTCGAACATGTGGGTCAGGTAGCGGGCAGTGGGCTCATCGGCGTAGCGAGCTGGCAGGCGGAACTGGATGCCGTTGTCGGTGAGCATGGTGCGGATGCTGTGGGGCACGGCAGCGACGAGGGCTACGAGGAAGGCGGAAGCTGTGACGCGGGTGGCGCTCTCGACCAGCTGGACGAAGGCGAACTTGCCGGTGCGGTCGATGACAACGAAGAGGAAGAGCTTGCCCTCCGCAGTCTGCACCTCGGCGATGTCGATGTGGAAGTACCCGATGGAGTAGGCCTGAAGGCCTTCTTGGCTGCTTTTGTCGCCCTCGATCTCAGGCAGGCTGGAGATGCCGTGACACGGCAGGCAACGGTGCAGCAAGAGAATGTTTGCAGACCGGTTGCAAGCAAGTTGCCTCATCAACCTCGATGCGCCACATTGCGATGCATAATTCGGCACTTTTACTTAATCGCGAGGGCTGGGTCAGCCACTCCAACAGATCGGATAGCCATGGCCGGGATCTCAGCCGCTATTCCAGCACCTCTACGGGCGCTTCGCTGGAGGCTGCCTTGGATGCGCGTCACCGACGCCTTTAGGCGTGCGCCAATCGCGGCATCCGTGCGCGCAGCTCGGTTCACGTTGAGTGAACTTTCTGGGCGGGATTTTTCGTTTTTTACGCCGGACGGCACACGACTTACAACGATGCCAAACAATTTCAGTTCATTTGCGATGTGCGTGGCCGGCGCCCGCGATCCTCAGATCTGGCGGTTCGTTGAGCGCCATCTCCAACCCGGCGAGGTCTTCGTGGATGCAGGCGCCAACATCGGCGCATACACTATTCCCGCCGCACGCTTGGTCGGACCTACCGGCAGGGTCATCTCATTCGAGGCGCATCCCCACACATTCCGGTTTCTTCAAACCAACATAGATCAGAGTGGCCTCTCCTGGGCGGCTCCACTAAATCTTGCTCTTGGCGAAGTTCCGGGAGAGATTGAGATAGTTTTTGCTGACAGCAACCCGGGCGAGACCCATGTCGCTTCTAGCAGTGATGGAAGGGGTGTTAGCGTTCCAATGCAAACACTTGACGCGGCCTTGGCGGAGCAGGGGGTGATTGCGGTATCTTACCTTAAAATTGATGTTGAGGGATTTGAGCTTCCTGTGCTGCGCGGAGCGCTAGGCACTATCGCATCTAGTCCGCGGATCGCTGTACAGACCGAAATGGAAGCACGCCACGCGGCGCGATACGGCTACCGGCTCGAGGCAATAGGGGATTTGCTGCAGGGCGCGGGGCTACGCCCGCACCATCTTGACGCCACGGGAGCTCCACGTGCGCTTGAGGGAGCGCTTAGAGGCGACGTAATCTGGCTGCGCTGACAGGGGCTCCGCGCTCATCGTTTTGAATTGAGCCCGCTCCCCCACGGCGCGCGCCGCTTCGGGGCATGCGCAGAGAGCTGCGGTCGCCGTCAACGACGCTCAGCGTGGATGAGTTGGAGGCGGTGGTGGACCCCGTCTCCGCCGCCGCGTGCAACACGTCGGAGGCGGAGCAGGTGCCGGCGCGTCGATTAGATGTTTAGTCCTGGCGTTTGGTGGAGCGGGTTGGCGTTGAACCGCTGTGGCTCTGCGGTCCACTGCTTGCAGATGAACTCGTAGGGCGTGAGTCCGCGCAGGGTCTTCAGTCGGCGG
>NZ_JAUYTS010000160.1 GCF_030695085.1 Falsiroseomonas sp.
GGCGGAGGTCGAGGCGCTGTTCACCGCGCTCGCCGGCGCGCTCGGCGCGGTGCAGGCGGGGCTCTACCACCCGCTGCACCGGCAGGCGGTGATGCTGCCCGCGGCGAACCGCCTGGCGGCGTCGCAGGGCATCGTCCCGCCACCGGACGCGAGCCTACCGGGTCCGACACCGGGCCTGCCGCCGGAGGCAGATGCGCTCGCCATGCCGGTCTCGCCCTTCGCCCTCGACCTCGCGCGGCTGCCCGAGGCGGTGTGGTGGCTGAACCTATGGACCGCGCCGCTGCTCGCGGCCCTGCCCGCGGGTGCCGTCGCCGCCGCCCCCTGGCATCGCCAGGCGCCGCTGGCCGCTGGCGTGCTGCTCGTTGCCGCCGCCGCGCCGCCGGGGCCGCGATACCCGGAAGGCTTCGCGGCGCTGCGCGCCGTCACCGACGCGCTCGGCCTTCACGCGCTGCACCGCGCCGCCGCCGGGGACCCCGCGTCATGACCAGCTTCCCCGGCTCGCCGAAGATCCTGAAGGGCGCCATCGTCGGCGTGGATGTCTTCAACCCCGTCGCCTCGGTGGCGGTATTCCAGTACAATCCCGCCGAGATCAGCCGCACCATCGAGCCGCAGTATTCCGAGGCCGGCGGCGGCCGCGCCGAGGTGCTGCGCCTGCAGGGCCCGCCGCGCGAGACGATCTCCGCCGAGATCACCCTCGACCTCGTTGACCAGATGGAGGCCGGCAAGGCCGGGCCGCTCGGCGGCGGCATCGCCGGCCACCTCGCGGCACTCGAGATGCTCGTCTACCCGAAGTCGCTGCTGGTCGCGGCGAACCAGATCCTGCTCGCCACCGGGACGATGGAAGTGATCCCGCCCGTCGCGCCGCTGACGCTGTTCATCTACGGCTGGAAGCGCGTCGTGCCGGTGAAGATCGGCACGATCTCCATCACCGAGACGGCGCACGATCCGGGCCTCAACCCGATCCGCGCCGAGGTCCGGCTCTCCATGACCGTGCTGACCTACAACGACCTGCCGCCGACCCATCCCGGCTACTGGACCTTCATGGCGCACCAGGTCGTCAAGGAAACCCTCGCCACCGTCGCCAGCGTGAACAGCATCGGCGCGGCGCTCGGCGAGGAGGTGGACCTGTTCAGCCTTTAGGGAGGCCGCGATGTTCGACGAGCGCAGCCGCTACGCCGGCCAGCCGACCCGGGAACGCAGCACGCAAGCCGGGCGGCGCGTGGTACATGTGCTGCCGCGCCTGGCGCCGCCGCCCGACGCCATCCAGCACGGCGCACGCCATCTGGTGACGGACAGCGACCGGCTGGACGGTCTCGCCTTCCGCCACCTCGGCACGCCGGAGGCCTGGTGGATGATCGCCGACGCCAACCGCGCGATGCACCCCGCGGAGGTGGTGGCGACCACCGGCGCCGAGATCGCCATCCCGCTGCCGGCCGTGCCGGGGGCGCGGCGGTGAGCCCGCTCGGCAACCTGCTCGGCGTGCGGATGAACCTGTTGGTCGGGCCGGATCCGGTCGCGCTGCCCGCCTCGCCGAACATGCTGGAGGCGTTCCAGGAGCTGGAGGTGGTGCATTCCGACCGCGGCCCTTCCGGCTTCCGCCTCGTCTTCCGCATAGGCCGCGCCGGACCGCTGGATGTCCTCGAGAACCTCCTCGTTGCCGATCCGCGGCTGGATCTCGACGCGCGGGTCATCGTCACCGTCCTCTTCGACATCCTGCCGCGCGTCATCCTGGACGGTATCGTGACCGAGCGGCATGTCCGGCCCGGTGGCGGCGCTGGCGACGGCACGCTGACGCTGATGGGCCGCGACCTGTCCTGGCAGATGGACAAGGAGGAACGGCGCGTCGGGCACCCGGCGATGGACGAGACGGCGATCGCCGCGCTGATCGCGCTGCGCTACCCCCAATACGGGCTGCTGCCGATGACCATCCCGCCGCGCGTGGTGGACCCGCCGATCCCGCTGGACCGCACGCCGCAGCAGAGCTGCAGCGACTGGGCCTACCTGAAGCTCATGGCGCGGCGGCACGGCTACGAGGTGCATGTGGATCCCGGCCCCGCGCCGGGGGCGAACACGCTCTATTTCGGCCCGCCGGTGATGCCCGGCGTGCCGCAGAAGGCGATCACGGTGAATGCCGGGGCCATGTCGGACGCGCACGACCTCGACGTGGTGCATTCCGGCGAGGAGCTGGCCACCGCCGAGGGTGCGGTGTTGGACCGCCTCACCGGCCAAGTCGTGCCCGTGATGGCGCCGATGCCCACGCGCACGCCGCTCGGCGCGGCGCCGGAAGCGGCGCGGCGCTTCGGCCGCACGCGCACGCTGCGGCCGGAGACGTCCGGGTTGAACGCCATGCAGGCGCAGGCGCGCGCCATGGCGCTGGTGGACGATAGCGCCGCGCAGCCGGTCCGCGTCACCGGCACGCTCGACACGGTGCGCTACAACGCGCCGCTGCGGGCGCGCGCGCTGGTGGATCTGCGCGGCGCCGGCCTTTCCTTCAACGGCACCTACAAGGTGGCGGAGGTGCGGCACCGCATCGCGCCCGGCAGCTACACGCAGGACTTCACCCTGACGCGGAGCGAGCGCCTGCCGGTCGCCCCGCTGGTGCGGGCGGTCTAGCGCCATGTCCGGGCACCCGGCCTTCTTCGGCAAGTACCGCGGCCTGGTGGAGAACCCGCTTGACCCGCAGGGGATGGGCCGCGTGCAGGTCAGCGTGCCGGATGTGCTGGGCGACGGGCGGCTCGCCTGGGCCATGCCCTGCGCGCCCTTCGCCGGCCCCGGCCTCGGCTTCTTCGCCATCCCCCCGCGCGGCGCCAAGATCTGGGTGGAGTTCGAGCGCGGCGACCCGGACTACCCGATCTGGTCCGGCGGCTTCTGGGGCCTCGGCGAGGCACCCGCTGCCCCCGGGCCGCAGCAGATGCTGACCCGCGTGCTGAAGGGCGACCACTTCACACTCGAGGTGCTGGACCTGCCGGGCGCGGCGAAGCTCAGCCTCTCCCTCACCCTGCCAACCGGCAGCGCGAGGATCGAGGCGGATGCCACCGGCATGACGGTCGCCTGGGGGCAGAGCACGGTAAAGCTGGCGCTGGACGGCGTCTCCATCAACGGCTCGAACCTGAAGGTACTGCCCTGATGCCGGCGCCGGTCCTCACCATGCAGGCGCGCGGGCAATGCCCGCATGGCGGCCCCGCCACGCTCATTCCTGGCGCGACGAAGGTGCTGGTGGAGAACGGGCTGGTGCTGGTGGCGGGTGATGCGGGGATCGTCGCCGGCTGCGCCTTCACCGTTCCCACCGGCAAGCCGCAGCCCTGCGTCAAGGCGCAGCTGACGCAGCCGGCGAGCAAGGTGCTGGTCGAGAACAAGCCCGTGCTGCTGCTGAACCCCGCGGATCTTGCGCTCTCGGCCGAGCAGATCCCGGGCGGGCCGGTGGTCTGGACCTCGGTGCAGGCGAAGGTGATTGCGGCATGACGAACTTCGGCTTCCCCTATCGCATCGGCCCCGATGGCCGCACCGCTTCGGCGACGCGCGAGGCGCATGTGCGCGGCCTGATCGAACAGGTCCTGTTCACCCGCCAGGGCGAGCGCGCGATGCGGCCGGATTTTGGCGCCGGGGTGCATGAGCTGGTCTTCGCCGAGAACGCGCCAGAGCTCGCCGCCGCCGTGCAGCACATGGTGCAGTCGGCGCTGCAGCGCTGGCTCTCGGACGCGATCGAGGTGAAGGAGGTGGCTGCGCGCGCCAATGCGGAGCGGCTGGAGGTGGCGGTACGGTACCGCGCGCTGGACGAGGCGCAGCCGCGGGTCGTCACGGTGACGAGGCAGGCCTGATGGAGTTGCACCAGCACTGCGGCACGGCGGCGCGGCGCCAGAAGGTGCGCGACAGCGGCGCCGTGGTCGGCGGCGTGAGGCTGAACGGCATGAACTACCTCGAGGTGCTGGACCGCGACGCGCCGTCCGAGTCGCTGCGCCAACGCCTGCTGGACGTCACCTTCCTGCTGCCCGACGGCCTCGCCGCGCTGAAGCGGGAGAATTTCCGCATCTCCGGCGGCAGCCGCATCACGGGCCTCGGCGTCACGGCGTTGGAGGACGGCCCCGGCGACCGCACGCTGCGCCTGACGGTGAGCGGGGCGGGTGACTTCTCGGCCTATGAGTTGTCGCTGCACGCCGATGCGGGGGCCGATGCGCCGCCCGCGCATATGGACCGGGCGCTGTCGCGCCTGTCCTTCCGGTTCAAGGCCGAATGCCAGAGTGAATTCGACTGCAAGGCAGGCAGCCCCACCGCCCCGCCGCCGCCCGCCGAGCCGGCGATCGACTACCTCGCCAAGGATTATGCGAGCTTCCGGCGCATGATGCTGGACCGCATGGCCGCTGCGATCCCCGGCTGGACGGAGCGCAGCCCCGCCGATCTCGGCGTCACGCTCGTCGAGGCGCTGGCCACCGCGGCGGACCGCGCCTCCTACTACCAGGACGCGGTGGCGACCGAGGCCTTCCTGCCGCTGGCGCGGCTGCGCGCCTCCGTGCTGCGGCATGCGCGGCTGCTCGGCTACGCGGCGGGCGAGGGAAGCAACGCCCGTACCGTGGTGCATCTCCGCGCCGCGGCGGACCGCACGCAGTCCAGCCCGCCGCTGCTGCCCGCCGGCACGCGGTTCCTCACGCGCCCCACCGGCCTGGCGGAGCCGCTTCCGGAGGCGGTGCCACCCGATCCCGGCCTGGTGGATCGTGCGGTCGCGGCCGGTGCGCTGGTCTTCGAGAGCATGGAGGACGTCACCAGCCTGCGCGTGGCGCGCAACGAGATCCGCCTGCACAGCTGGGGCGAATCCGCCTGCTGCCTGCCCGCCGGCGCGACGGTGGCGCATGCGGCCGGCACGCGGGCCGCGCTCGGCCTGGCCCGGGGCGACCTGCTGCTGCTGGAGGAGATGATTCCGGCCGGCGGCACCGCCGCAGACCCGCCGGACCCCGCGCACCGGCAGGTGGTGCGCCTGGACCGCGACCCGGTGGAGATGACGGACCATCTTGGCCCCACCGCCGTGCTGGAGCTGCACTGGGCGGCGGAAGATGCGCTGCGCTTCCCGCTGAACCTCGCCGGCGATGCCGGGCTGCCGGGCGCCGTGGCGCGGGGTAACCTGGTGCCGGCAGATCACGGCCGGAGCGTTGAGTTCGGCGCCCCGCTGCCGGAGGATGCGGAGATCGCGTCCGGCCGTAGCGGGCTGGTGCGGGATGCTGCGCCCGGCGCCGCCTTCCGGCCGCGCCTCGTCGCCGCTCCGGTGGTCCATGCGCCCCCGCACGACGCGGCCGCCGCGCGGGAGGAGCCGGCCGCGGCCCTGCTGGCGCCCGCCGCCGCCGCGGTGGCGCAGGTGACGCTGCGCGGCGGCGGCGAGACCTGGGCGGCGAGGCCGGACCTGCTCGCCTCCGATCGCTTCGCCCCCGACTTCAAGCTGGAGCCGCTGGAAGATGGCGGCGCGCGCATCCTGTTCGGCGACGGCACGCATGGCCGCCGCCCGGACCCCGGCGCCCGCTTCACGGCCCGCATCCGCATCGGCGGCGGCACCGCGGGCAATGTCGGCGCCGATGCGCTGCTGCACCTCGTCACCGGTGATCCCGGCCTGTTCGAGGCCGTGCGCAATCCGGTCCCGGCCCGCGGCGGCACCGCGGCGGAGAGCGAGGTCGCCATCAAGATCGCCGCGCCGCGCGGCTTCCGGCGGCAGCGCAGGGCGGTGACGGAGGCCGACTACGCCGCCGCGGCCGAGGCCTTCCCCGGCGTGCAGCGCGCCGCGGCGGAGCGGCGCTGGACCGGTTCCTGGCACACGGTCTTCCTCCACCTCGACCGGCTCGGCGGCCGCCCGGTGGACGCGCACTTCGAGGCCGCGCTGCGCCGGCACCTGGCCGCACAGCGCCTGGCCGGGCACGACCTGCAGATTGTCCCGCCCAGCTATGCCGCGCTCGACATCGAGCTGATCGTTTGCGCCTGCACGGGCCACGACACGGGGGCGGTGGCGCGCAGCCTTGCCGGTGAATTCTCCGCCGGCCACACGCCCGCCGGCCAGCCCGGCTTCTTTCACCCGGACAACTTCACCTTCGGCCAGCCCGTGCGGCTCTCCGCGATCATCGCCCGCGCCATGACGGTGCCGGGCGTGCTCTGGGCCGGCGTCGCGCTTGAGGGCGAGCCCCTGCCCGGCCGCTTCGAGCGCATGGACCAGCCCGGCATCGACCATGCGGCCTCCGGCCTCATCCCCGTGGGCGCGAAGGAGATCGCGCGGCTCGACAGTGATCAGAACGCGCCGGAGAACGGGCGCATCCGCTTCCGGATGCGGGGGGGACAATGAGCGGCACCGATCCCTGCGGCGCGGCGGAATTCGATCCCCGCCGCCCCGCCAACCGACCGGGCCTGGCGGAGATCGCCTACCGCATCGGCACGCATTCGGCCTTCCTTGCCCGCATGCTCCATCGCATCCCGCGGCAGGAGGTGGAGGATCCGTCGGGCGGGCCAATGGGTGGGCCAGGCCGGCACCCGCTGCGCGGCCTCTCGGCGCGCGACACCTCGGACCCGTCCATCGCGCTGATGGATGCCTGGGCCGCCGCGCTCGACGTGCTGAGCTTCTACTCCGAGCGCATCGCCAATGAGGGCTACCTGCCCACTGCGGGGGAGCGCCGCTCGATGGTCGAACTGGCGCGGAGCATCGGATACGAGTTCGCGCCCGGCGTCGCGGCCTCGGTCCATCTCGCCTTTACCGTGGAATCGGCCGACGACCCCTTCCGCGCCGTCGAGGTGCCGGCCGGCACCGGGGCGATGAGCGTGCCGCAGGCAAAGGGCGCACTGCCGCAGGGCTATGAGACGGTGGAGGCGATCACCGCGCGCGCCGAATGGAACGCCATCCCGGCACGGCGCGAGGAGCCGCAGCACCTCGCCATCTACCACGATCCCGCGGCGAAGGACCCACGCCACGGCGGGCTGTTTCTCTTCGACCTCGACAACTCCTTCGACATCGAGGCGGCGATCGCCGCCGACCAGCTTGACCCGGCCGATGTCGTCACCATCGCCGATGCCGCCTCGCTCGACCGCTACCACCCACTCGCCGCCGGGCTCGACCTCGTCGCGGCGCTCGCCGACCGGCAGGCGGATGCCGCGCTCAATCCGGAGATCGAGCCGGTGCTGAAGGCCGTGCCGGCCAGCGAGGTGCATCTGCGTGGCACCGGCACCGGCCTTGCGCCGGGCGACCGCCTGCTGGCCGTCGGCGCGCGGCGCGTGGCGGGGCAGCAGGTCGTCACCGCCGCCGCCTTCCGGGTCGAGGAGGCGGAGCCCGACCGCGCCTACGATTCCACGCGCCTGCTGCTGGCACCCTTCGGCCGGGCGGCGGCGCGGCGCCTGCGCCTGCCGCCGCTACGCATGGCGAAGCTCCGCATCGGCACGGTGCCTGCGGCGCCCGTCGCGTTCAGCGCCGCCTCGGTGGGCGAACAGCTGCGCCGCACTGCCTGGTCCGCCGCAGGCCTCGGCGCCTTCCTCGCCACCCAGTCCTGGCCGCGGCTGCAGCTGATGCGCCTGATCCGCCAGGTGCCGGAGCTGCTGGCGCCGCCGCTGGGCGAGGCGGTGCCCGGCTTCCACGCGCTGCGCCAGGTGGCCGGCTTCTTCGGCAACACCGCGCCGCGCTGGGAGACACTGGCCAGGCAGGGCGAGAACCGCGGCGGCAAGGAGGGGGATCCCTACCCCACGAGCTGGGACATGCCGGACGGCAAGCCGCCGCCGCGTAGCATCTGGACCGACAGCCAGGGCCAGCCGCTCACCGACGCCGACGCCTATCTGGAGCGCGAGGTGGCGGAGATCGCGCCCGGCCAATGGGCGCTGCTGGAGAGCCCGGCTGGCGGCGTGCTGCCGCTGCGCGTCGCTGCCGCGGCCGGCGCCTCGCTATCCGACTACGCGATCAGCGGCAAGGCGACGGCCCTCACCTTCCGCCGCGCCGATGGTGAGGATCTGGCGAGCAACGACAAGCCAGCCGCCTACACCTTCCGCACCGCCCGCGCACATGTCCTCAGCCAGCACCTGCCCGCCGCCGGCGCGCCGGTGCGGGATCCCTTCGGCGAGGACTCGAAGGACCTCGCCCTCGACACGCTCTATCTCGACCTCCGGCCCGGCCGCCCAGTCTCGGTTTCCGGTGAGCGCGCCGATGCGCCCGGCGTGTCGCAATCCGAGACTCTGGAGATTGCCGAGGTGCTGCATGTCGGCGGCGTCACGCGGCTGCTGCTGAAATCCGCTCCCGCCCTGGCTTACCGGCGCGACAGCCTGCGCGTGAACGCCAATGTCGCGCTCGCCACCCATGGCGACACCATGCAGGAGGCGCTGGGCTCGGGCGACGCCGCGCACCCCAACCAGGCCTTCCGCCTGTCGAAGACCCCGCTCACTTTCGTCTCCGCCGCCACGGAATCGGGCATTGCCACGACCCTGACGGTGCGTGTGGACGGCGTCGCCTGGCGCGAGCTTCCCTCCCTCCATGAGGCTGGGCCGGAGGACGAGGCCTACCAGGTCCGCATCGACGAGGATGGCACCACGCGCGTGGTCTTCGGCGACGGCGTGCATGGCCGGCGCCCGTCCACCGGCGCGCTGAACATCACCGCCACCTACCGCGCCGGCATCGGCCCGGAGGGCGAGGCGGCGGACAGGACGATCACGCAGCTCCGCACCCGCCCCTTGGGCATCCGGGCCGTGGTGAACCCCTCCGCCGCCGCCGGCTCCGCCGCGCCCCAATCGCTGCGGGATGTCCGGATCCGGGCGCCGCGCAGCGTTCGCACGCTCGGGCGCATCGTCTCGCTCACCGACCATGCCGACTTCGCGCTCACCTATGCCGGCATCGGCAAGGCCGCCGTCGCCGCACTATGGCTCGGCACCGCGCGCATCGCCCATCTCACCGTGGCGCCGGAGAAGGAGGGCGTCTTCGAGGAGGGCGCGACGACGCTCGCCAATCTGCGCGCGGCCGTGGCGCGGTTCCGCGACCCGACGCACGAGGCCGTGGTGGCGCCGCACGCGGCGCGGCTCTTTCGCCTCTCGGCCACGGTTCAGCACGAGCGGCGGCGTGTCGCGGCGGATGTGGAGTCCGCACTGCGCGCCGCGCTGGCCGAGCGCTTCGGCTACCTGGCCCGCAACCTGGCGCAGCCGGTCAGCGCGGCGGAGGTGATCGCCGCGATGCACGCCGTGCCCGGCGTGGCCGGCGTCACCCTCACTGGCCTTTCCCTCTATGAGGAGGGCGCGACGGCATCCGGCGCGGTCGCCGCCTTGCTGCGCGCCCGCCCGGCGCGGATGGAGCAGGATGCCGCGGGCCGCCCGCTAATCCTGCCGGCGGAGCTGCTCACCCTGCAGGATGCGGGCGTCGCCTTGACGCTGGAGGCCACCGATGCATGACCGCACGCCAGACCGCCTGTTCCGCCTGCTGCCCGGCCACCACCGCGCGCTCGACGCGGGGGCGGGCGCGCCGCTGCAGGCGCTGATGCGCCTGCTGGCAGGGGAGCTCGATATCGTCGAGGCCGATCTCGACCAGCTCTACGACAACTGGTTCATCGAGACCTGCGAGCCCTGGGCCATCCCCTATATCGGCGACCTGGTCGGCGCGCGCCGCCTGCGCCCCTTCGGCGAGGATGGCGGCGCGCCGCGCGCGCATGTCGCCAACACCCTCGCCTACCGCCAGGCCAAGGGCGCGGTGGCGGCGCTGGAGGCACTGACGCGCGACGCCACCGGCTGGCCCGCCTTGGCGGTGGAGTTCTTCGAGCGCCTGGCCTGGACGCAGAATCTGAACCACCTGCGCCCCGCCGCCCTCGGCACCGCCTCGCTGCGCGACGCGGAGGCCGCGCGGATGACCGGCAGCGCCTTCGGCCAGCACTGCCACGCCGCCGCGGCGGGGCTGCCTGCAAGCCCCGCCGGGCGCTTCAACATCCCCGTGCTGGGCCTGTTCGTCTGGCGCCTCCAGGCCCAGGCGATCGGCTTCGTCGCGGATGCGCCGGGTGGCTATCTCGGCGGGCCGGTGCCGCGCGCCTCGGCGATCGGCCCCGGCTTCCGGCGCTTCGACCCGCTCGGCGCCGACCGGCCGTTGTTCAACCGGCCGCGTGCCGACGTGGATCTCGCCGCGCGCGCCACCGCGCGCAACCTGCCGGTGCCGCTCGACCGCCGCCTGCTGCACCGCGACCTGGAGGCGCTGCGTGCCGGCCGCGCCGGTGGCGGCGACTGGTTCCGCGACCCGCCCGCGCTGCGCATCCGCCTGGACGGCGCGGAGGTGCCGCCCGCGAGGCTGCACGCGTGCAACCTCGAGGACCGCGACGATGGCGCCGGCGGCATCACCTGGCGTCGCCCCGCGGTTCAGGGCGAGGTCTTCCTGGATCCGGAGCTCGGCCGCCTGTCGCTGCATCCGGCTGACGAGACAAAGACCGTCGAGACCGCGCACGCCATCGGCTCGGCCTTCGACGCCGGCGCCGGGCCTCAGGACCGCCGCGCCTCCGTCGAGGCCTGGCGGGGCCTGTGCTTCGTGACGCTCGAGCCGCCGCCCTGGCGCATCGGCGTCTCCGGCCGCGCCGAGGAGGTGACGAACGACCCCGGCCAGGGCGGCCCCGTCGTGGGCAGCCTCGCCACCGCGATCGAGGCCTGGAACACCGCCGCCAGCACAGGTGCGCGCCGCGGCGTGATCGCGCTGCTGGACAGCGCGACCCATGCGGAGGACCTGACCACCGACGCACGCCTCATCAGCCTGCCCGACGGCGCGCGCCTCGCCCTCGTCGCCGCAGGCTGGCCGCTGGAGGAGATCCCCGGCGGCGCCAGGCGGCGGGTCGCCGCCGCGCTCTCGCCCGGGGCGCGCCGGCCGCACATCCGCTCGGCGCTGCGCGTGGCGGGCGCGGCGGGCTCCGTGCTGGTGCTCGACGGCCTGCTGGTCGAGGGCGGGCTGACGGTGGAGGACGGCGCGCTGGCCGCGCTGCAGCTGCGCCACTGCACCCTGGGCGCGGCGGCGGAGGGCCTGCCGGGCGGGGTGCGGGTGGCGGCCGGCAACGGCACGCTGCGGCTTGTCGCGGACCACACGATTCTCGGCCGGGCGGAGCTGGGCACCGCCTCGGGCGGGGTGGTGCTGCACGATTCCATCCTCGGCGAGGACCGCAGCGCCGATACCGCCCCGGACGCCGCGCCGCTGCTGCTGGATGCGCCGGATTGCGACCTCGACATCGCGCGCAGTACGCTGTTCGGCGCCGCCCGCGGCCGCACGCTTGAAGCGGAGAACAGCATCTTCCGCGGCCGCCTTGACATCGCACGCCGCCAGGAGGGCTGCGTGCGCTACTGCTTCGTCCCACCCGCCTCCGGCACGCCGGGCCGGTTCCGTTGCGTGCCAGACCTGACGCTGGCGGAAGAACGCGCCCGGCTGGGCCGCGATCTTGGCGCGGCGGAACGCGGGCTGGTCATCGCGCGGGTCACGCCGCAATTCGCTTCCTCCGCCTTCAACACGACGGGCTTCGGCAACCTCGCCCCCGCCTGCCCGAGGGAGGTGGCGGAGGGCGCGGAGGAGGGCGGGGCCATGGGCGCCGGCTTCCGCCACGGCGAGCCCGCGCGCCGCGCGAACCTGCGCGACGCGCTGGAAGAACACCTGCCCTTCGGCCTGCACGCCGGGGTGATCTTCGCAACATGAGGAGGGTCCGGTGACTGGTGACTTCACCCGCAACGGCTTCCGGCCGGACCGCCACTACACCACGCTGCGCCTGCAGCAGGGCCGCGTGCTGCTCGACGCCGACTGGAACGAGCAGGCAGACATCGCGCGCTGGCACGAACGGCAGGCGAATGCGGATCTTGCTGGTCCATCGGGTTTCCCCGAGGACGCCGCCGGCTTCGCCCTGGCGCCAATCCCGGGTGACCTGCTGATCGCCCCTGGCCGCGGCTACGTCGCCGGGCGGCTGCTGGTGAACCCCGGGCCCGCGCGCGTCGCGCTGCAGCCTGTCTCCGGCAGCGGCGCCGGCGCGCTCTGGCGTATCACGGGCGGCGCGCGGCTGCGTGCGCGACAGGCGATGCTGGTGCCCGGCACGGTGCAGCGCGTGACGGTGACGGAGCTGGGCGAGGACGCGGCAGGCCGCCAGCAGGCGAAGTTCTCCGCAGCCCTGCCCGCCGGCACGGCGGAACTGCTCGCCGAGGCCTCGGTCGCCTCGCAGCCGCACCTCGCCCCGGCGCCGCTGCCCGCCGCCGCCGGCAGCTACCTCGCCTATCTCGAGGTCTGGGAACGCCCGGTTGGCACGCTGGAGGACCCGGCGATCCGCGAGGAGGCGCTGGGCGGCCCCGACACCGCGGCGCGGGAGCAGATGATCTGGCAGGTGAAGCTGCGCGCCACCGCCGACATCCCGGGCAGCGCGGGCCCGCTGCCCGCGGCGCCTGCCTGCTCCGACATCGCCGATGACTGGATGCCGGAGGCCGCGCCAAAGGCACGCCTCGTCGCGATCGCCGAGGCTGGGCCAGGGGAGGAAGGCCCCTGCGCCCTGCCGGCTGCCGGCGGCTACCGCAGCCTGGAGAACCACCTCTATCGCGTCGAGATCCATCATGGCGGCATGGTTGGGGGCGGCACGCCGCGGCTGAAATGGTCGCGCGACAACGCGATGCACCGCGCCCGCCTCACCGGGCTCGACAATGGCGTGCTGCTGGTGGACAGCCCCGGCCACGACGCCGCCACTGCCTTTCGCACCGGCGACTGGCTGGAGGTGCTGGACGAGGCGCGGGTGCTGGCCGGTGCGCCCGGTTTCTTCGTCCAGATCGCCGAGGTGAACGGCAACCGCCTGGCGGTGGCGAAGCTGCTCGACCCGGCCTCGCTGACGGAACTGACGAAGAACGGCCAGCCCGACACAGACCTGCTGGCCGGCAGCACGGAGCTGCGCCGCTGGGAAGGCGGCAGGCCCATGGACATCGCGGCCGATGCGCCGGTGAAGCTCGAGAACGGCGTGGCCGTGCGCATCTCCGCCGGCGCGCTGCGGAGCGGGGACCACTGGACCATTCCCGCCCGCAGCATCACGGCCGACCTCATCTGGCCGAGGGACCCGGCCTCCGGCGCGCCGCTTTCCGTGCCGCCCGAGGGCGTCGCGCGGCATTTCTGCAAGCTCGCCATCCTCGCCCATGACGGCGCCGGCAACTGGAGCGTGCTCGACGATTGCCGCCCGCTCTTCCCGCCGCTCACCGGCCTGGCCGCCCTCTCCTATCTCGGTGGCGACGCGCAGGAGGCGGTGCCGGATCCCGCCGCGCCTGCGGCGCTGCTGCCCCTCGCGCATCCGCTCGCGGCCGGCGTGGCGCGCGGCGGCACGCCGGTGGAGGGGGCGCGGGTGCGCTTCCGGATCCTCTCCGGCAACGGGCGCTTCGACGACGGCAGCGTGGACCGGGTGGTCGAGACGCTGGCCGATGGCCGCGCCGAGACAGGCTGGACGCCCGGCAGCACGACGCTGCACCAGCGCGTGGAGGCGCGGCTGCTGGACGGTGCCGATCCGGCGCACCTGGCGGTCACCTTCTCCGCCCGCCTGTCCCGCGCCGCGGAAGTTGCCTTCGACCCTGCCAACTGCCCACCCCTGGCCGGCGACCGCACCGTGCAGAAGGCGATCGAGCGGCTCTGCCAGCGCCAGTCCGCCGGCTGCGCCACCTACGTGCTCTCGCCGGATTCGGACTGGCGCGCGGTGCTCGCCGGCCTCAAGCCCGGCGAGGACGCGCACATCTGCTTCCGCGCCGGCGAGTACAAGGCGGACCGCATGGTCGTGCTGAAGGGCCTTGGCCACATCATCCTCTCGGGCGCGGGCGAGGGCTCGCGCCTGCTCGCGGAGGGGGAATGCGCGCTGCATGTCCTGGACTGCGCCAGCCTGCACGTGCACGGGCTCGCCTTCCTCGCGCCCCGGCCCGGCGAGCGCGACGCGCCCGAGGCGGACCTGAACGGCGCGCTCACCGTGACGCGCGTCGCGCAGGTGGAGGTTGCGGACTGCACCTTGCTGACAGCCGCCGCCACATCGCGCGCCCGCGCCGCGCTGCGCATCCGGCAGACGGAGCGCGGCCGCGCAGATGGCCAGACGCGCCGCGTGCTGGTGCGCGACAACCGCGTGCTGATCGGCGAAAACCAGATCGGGATCCTGGTGGACGATGCCGCCATCGCCATCGTCGAGGACAACGAGATCGCCGCCTTCGGCGAGGTGGGCGAGGAGGCGGCCGAGCGGCCGGAGGTGAAGAAGGCCCTCGCCCAGCGCCTGATGCGCGCGCCCGTCACCGGCCTGCCCGACCCCGAGGCACCGTCAGAGCGCCGCCTCGATGCCGGCCGCTTCGTCGCGCGCTTCACCTCCGCCGTCTCGGAGGAGGATTGGAAGCGCGCCATGCGCGCCACGCGGCCGGAGGCGGATGAGCTGGTCGACGAGGCCGGCTTCGCCCGCTACCTCCGCCGCCTCGGCGCCGCGATGGCGGAGGATGCCGGCGGCGATGCGCGCCGCCTGCCGAGCCTCGACCGTGCCGTCGCCACGCTGCGCCTCGGCACCGCCGGCAACGCAACCCGCGAGGCGATCGGACGGCTGGTGCTGCCGGAGGACGAGATCAAGGTTGCGCCGCTGACGGCGGCTGAGCTGGGCCGCGACGTGGTGCTCACCGTCGGCCCGCACCGCGTCGCCTTCGATTCCGTGCTCACCGAGGCGGAGTGGCGCGGGATCCTCGCCCTCGCGGGCAGCGCCGGCCTGCGCTCCGACGAGGAGTTGCGCGAGCTGGTGGAACGAACCGCGGAGCGTCTGGTGGAGGATCGCGCCTTCCGCGAGCGCAGCCCGGCCGCGCGTGACTTCCACGCCCGCGCCACACGCCGACGCGAGGCCTCAGCCGGGCATGGCATCGTCTGCGCCGGATCGCGGCTGGACGAGGTCCGGGTGCGTGGCAACAGCCTGGACGGGGTGGCGGAGGGCATCCGCATCGCGGTCAGCCATTCTGCCGCGCGCGGCGACCCGCCCGACATCGTTGGCTCCCTCGACGTCAGCGGCAACCGGATCGCGCTGCGCCTGCCGCCCGACCGGATGCATGGCCAACAGGCCGTACAGATCGGCAACGCCCGCCGCGCGGTGATCAGCCGCAACGAGGTGACCTATCCGGAGGCGGAGCGGGGCCAGGTCTACGTGGTGGGCATCGACATGATCGGTGTCTACGGACCCTTTGTCCTGGTCGCCGAGAACATCGTGGAGGTAACGCCCGGCACCATGCGCTGCGCCATCCGCGTGCAGCCCGTTGGCAGCGACCCGGCCAGGGCGAGCGTACTCTGGCGCGCGGTGGGCAACCTCGCCATCGGCTTCTCCGATAACGCCTTCCAGTTCCACCGCGCCTTCCGCGAGACCGAGAACCTTATGCTCTGACGGGGCGTTACCTTGCAGCAGGCGAAAATCGTTCGCGAGGGCGGGATCGTATGGTTCGCGATCGCCGCGCCGGCGTTGCGGACAGCCTGGCGGCGAAGGCAGGATACGCTGGCTTGCGCAGCCCGGGCCGGCTGCCTCATCGCGGCTCGAACTTCCCGACGGGGATCTTGAGGTAGCTGTGGCCATCGGCCTCGGGCGCGGGCAGGCGCCCACCGCGGATATTGACCTGCAGCGCCGCCAGCATCCGGCCGGGCAAGGGCAGCGTCGCATCCCGCGCGGTCCGCGCGGCGATGAACTCCGCCTTGCCGATGCCGTCCTTCACATGCCGGTTCCGCAGGCGATGCTCCGCGACGGTCGCCATGTATTCGGGCGCGGCGCCCGCAGCCGGGTAATCGTGGCCGACATAGAGACGGGTCTCGCGCGGGAGGTCCAGGATGTCGCGCACTGAGTTCCACAGATCCTCGGCGCTGCCGCCCGGGAAATCGGCGCGGCTCGTGCCGCTCTCGGGCATCATCAGCGTATCGTGGACGAAGGCCGCATCGGCCGCGACATAGGTGACCGACGCCAGCGTATGGCCCGGCGAGAACATCACGCGCACCGGGATTTCGCCCACCATGAAGGTGTCGCCCTCGGTGAAAAGCCTGTCCCATTGCGACCCGTCGGTCGGGACATCGCTACCAAGGTTGTACAGATCCCGCCAGAGCTTCTGGACCTGGGTCACCCTGTGACCGATGGCGGTGGGCGCTCCGAGCTTCTCCGAGAGGTATCGCGCCGCAGTGAAATGGTCGGCATGCGGGTGGGTGTCGAGCACCCAGGCCACATCGAGCTTCTCCGACCGGACATGTTCCAGGATCTCGTCGGCGCTCTCGGTCGTGACCGCGGCGGCCTCGGGGTAGAAGTTCCAGACCGGATCGACAATCGCGGCCTTTTTCGTGGCCGGGCAGTGGAAGACATATTGCAGGCTTCCGGTCGGCCTGTCGAAGAATGCCCTAATGATCGGGGACATGGTTTCCTCCTGTTTCCTGGCCACTCGAACCGCCATCGCCACGCTCTCAGGACTGATCGTTGCCGCAACGGACATGCTGGCGCCGCCCCGCTGGCAAAGCCTGCGGATCAAACACCGTCAGTCAACCGGGGCCGGCTTCACTTTCCTTGATGCGCGGGACGCGGGCGGGATGGCGCATGGCGGTTTCAAGGATCCTCGCCCCGCAAAAGCAGATATGACGTAGGTGAGGCAGCCGAACCAGGAGGAATAGCCGTGGCGCAAACTCTGAACCCTGCCCTGCCGGTTGCAGTTTCGGCCCGGCGCGACGCGAAGTTCCAAGGTCATCTGGACCGGCGCGAATACGCGGCTGATTGGGATGCACGGGTCCTTCACCGACCAAGCCACCAGGACCAAGGCGGGGGAGTGAGCCAATGAAGGTTGATACCGTCATCGTGGGTGCCGGCACCGCCGGGCTGTCGGCGCTGCGCGAGGTGCGCCGCTACACGGAGGATTTCCTGCTGGTCAATGACGGGCATTGGGGCACGACCTGCGCAGCCGTGGGCTGCATGCCGTCGAAGGCGCTGATCGAGGCGGCGAACGCCCTGCATCGCCGCCACGCCTTCGCGGCCTTCGGCATCCGCGGCGCGGATTCGCTGCATGCCGATATCCCGGCGGTGCTGCAGCGCGTGCGCCGAATGCGCGATGGCTTTGTGAAGGGCCCGCAGAGCGTGCCGGGCAAGCTGGGCAGGCGCGCGCTTGCGGGTCGCGCGCGGTTGCTCGGACCCGGAAGGCTGGCGGTGGGCGGCAAGGAGATCGCGGCGCGCGCCATCATCCTCGCCCCTGGCAGCCACCCGGTCGTGCCTGGCCCCTGGCGCGCCTTCGGCGACCGCCTGCTGACCACGGACAGCCTGTTCGAACAGGCCGACCTGCCGCGTCGCATCGCCGTGATCGGCATGGGTGCCATCGGTGTCGAGATCGCGCAGGCGCTGGCGCGGCTGGGGCTCGAGGTGGCTGGCTTCGACGGGGCCGAGGGGCTGGCCGGGATAGATGACCCGCAGGTGCTCGCCGCCTTCCGGCCGCTGATCGAGGCAGAGATCGCGCTGCATCTCGGCGCACCTGCCAAGTTGGAGGAGGCCGACGGCGCCATCCGCGTGACCGGTGCGGGCGGCAGCTTCGAGGCCGATGCCGTGCTGGCCGCGATCGGGCGGCGGCCCAACATCGACGGTCTGGGTCTCGACACCCTCGGCGTGCCGCTCAATGAGGCCGGGCTGCCCGAGATTGATCCGGCCACGCTGCGCATCGGTGACCTGTCGGTGTTCCTCGTGGGCGATGCGAATGGCCACCGCGCGCTGCTGCACGAGGCCGCCGACGAGGGTCACATCGCCGGACGGATGGCCGCGCCGGATGCCGCGGGCGACGGGCTGTGCCGCCGCACGGCGCTCTCCATTGTCTTCTCCTCCCCGCAGGTGGCGCGGGTGGGGCCGGCGCTGTCGGCCCTTGGTGGTCACGGCATCGTATCGGGCAGCGCGGATTTCTCGCGGCAGGCGCGCGCCCGGATGGCGGAAAGCGCGGCAGGCCTCATGCGGGTCCATGCGGATCGCGAGACGGGTCGCCTCCTGGCGGCCGAGATGGCGGTGCCGGCCGCGGAACATCTGGCGCATCTGCTCGCCCTGGCCGTGGAGCGGCGGATGACCGTGGACGATGTGCTCGCCATGCCGTTCTACCATCCGGTGCTTGAGGAGGGTCTGCGCGGCGCCCTCCGCGAACTCGCCCGGGCGCTTCCAAACCGGGGCGGGTCGGATCTCTCGCGCTGCGAGGCGACCGGGTATGATGCACTCGACTGAATGGCGCCCAACCCCCGCGATCCGGATCCTCGGTTGGGCATCTGGGCATTCCAGCGCAATGGCGTGAACCCGGCGGTGCGGAATTTCCCGGCGGCCTACTCGTCGCCTTCCAGCAATTCCGCAGGCGCTGGAGGTTTCGCGCGCCCAATGGCCGCAGCCCACAGGTCGCTGTTGGTGGCGACGTCGCCAGGACCAGGGCGCTTGTCCTACGTGCATGAACCCTGGCGGGACAAGGTCCGGCGCTGCTGCCGGACGCGAGGGTCGGGCGGGAGGGTTGTCGAAGCCCGCGCCAGTCGATATCCATGCCGTAAGATAGCGAGGGGGTCCGCGATGTCCTTGATCCGCGCCTGCCGCCAGGCCGTGACGCTGCTTCTCGGACTTATCGCCCTGGCCACCGTCAGCCCGGCGCAGGCGCAGGCCACCCCGCCACTCATCGCGGGCGCCGCCGATCTGCAATTCGCCATCGCCGAGATCGCCGCCACCTTCCGCGCCGATACCGGGCAGGAGGTGCGGCTTGCCATGGGCTCCTCC
>NZ_JAUYTS010000039.1 GCF_030695085.1 Falsiroseomonas sp.
GCGGGCCACGATGGCGCGGGCGCACCTCCTCGCGGGTCAGCGCACCATCGGCGTTGACGTCCCGCGCGCGGAACATCGCCTCGGCGAAGGGCCGGATCTCTTCCAGCGTGACCTTGCCGTCGCTGTTCGCGTCCAACGCACGGAACATGCCCTCGCCATGCCGCTGCATGCCACGCCCGGCCCGACGCTCCCCGCCGCCGCGGCGCTCACCCATGCGGGCTTCGGCATAGGCGCGCATTTCCTCCATGGTCACGCCGCCATCGCGGTCGGCATCGACCTCCTGGAACCGCGCCGTCAGCCAGGCCCAGCCTTCCTCCTGCGTCACGCGACCATCATTGTTGGCATCGGCACGGGCAAACGCCTCGCCCATCGCGAAGCCGCGGCTGCCATGGCCCGGGCCAGCGCCAGGCCCCTGGCCGGGTTGTGCGAAGGCCGGCACCGAGACGGCGGCCACGGCCAGGGCGGCACCAGCCAGCAGGGCGATCCTCATGGACTTCATCTTCATCTCCTTTGGCCGGCCCAACACCGGCTGCAGGACGAAGATGAGGCCCGCTTGCAACAGGCGCGTGTCGAAGCGGGATGCATCGCGTGAGGAAGCGTAACGCGCTGTCGCGGAAGCTTCAGTCGCGGGCCGGTGTCCCCGGTTCGCCAAGATCCCACCAGAGGCCGGCGAAGCTCGCGATCCCTTCCCGCGCCGCCGAGATCAACAGGTGCTCATCCGGCCCATGCTGCTTGCAACCATTGTAGCTGTGCGGAATCCACACCAGCGGCACGCCGAGGTGATCGACGAAGACATCGCCCGGCAGGCCGCCCGAACTGCTCGGGATGATCTGCACCCGCTTGTTCAGGGTGCGCGCGACGGAGGCCTGCGCCCAGCCGACCCAGGGATGATCCGGCGCGGTGCGGCTGGCAGGCATGCGGATGAAGGCGTTCTCGATCCGCACATCCTGCAGCCGGTGCGTGTCGAGGTGCGCCCGCAGCGCGGCAACGAAGCGATCCGGCTCGGCATCCACCGTGTAGCGGATCTGGCAATGGGCCCGCGCATCCGGCGCCACGGCGTTCACCGGATTTTCCGGCCGGCCCGACACCATCGCCAGGACGATGAAGCTGTTCCAGCCATAGATCTTCTCGGCGGAGGTCAGGCCCGGCTCGCCCCATTGCGGGTCGATCGTCGCGGCGCCGTCACCGCCGCCCACGGGGCAACCTTCCAGCACGGCCTTCACACGGGGCGGCACGCCCTGGCGTGGCAGCCAGTCCCGCACCAGGATCTTGCCGTAGCGGTCCATGATGGTGGACAGCGCATGCGCCAGCAGAATGGCGGGGTCCGTGGTCAACCCGCCCCAGTGGCCGGAATGCACGCCGCCCTCGCGCAGCTTGACCACCAGGTCGAAATGGAAGGTGCCACGCGTGCCCGTGGCAATCGTCGGCATCTCCGGCTCCACCCGCGGACCGTCGGAGGCGATCAGCGCATCGGCCGCCAGTTCCTCGGCATGCAGGGCGATGAATTCACGCAGGCCGCGTGATCCGCGCTCCTCCGCCGTTTCAATCACCAGCTTCACATTGGCGCCGAGCTTGCCGCCCCGTTCCGTCAGCACCGCCTCCAGCGCCGCCAGGTTCAGCGCGTGCTGGCCCTTGTTGTCCGCGGTGCCGCGGCCGTACCAGCGACCATCCTCGCGCGTCAGCTTCCAGGGCGAGAGACCCTGGCGCCACTGATCCTCCAGGCCCCGCACCGTATCGCCGTGGCCGTAGAGCAGCACGGTAGGCCGCGCCGGGTCCTCGATGCGGCTGGCGCTGAGAATGGGGCCGAAGCCCGGCAGCGGATTGGGCGAGATGGTGACATCGAAGCCCAGCCGTTCCAGCCAGGGCCGCATTGCATGGTCCAGATAGGTGGCCAGCGCCGGCGCACCGGCTTCCTCCTGCGAAGTCGAGGGGATCGCGACGAGGTCGGAGAGCAATTGCTCAAACCCGCCATCGTCGAAGAATGCCATGGCGCGCCCGACGGCGCCCTCACGCGTGCTCATATGGCCTAAAGTCCCCAGTCACCAATTCGGGTGAAGATGGCGCAGCCGTCCAGGCCTGTCCAACCGCGGCCCTTGGCGGGGCCTCGCCCTAGCGGGTCGTGGCCGGTGCGCTGCCGGAGCCACCTGAACCGGGTAGCCCACCACCCAAGGCCAAGGCGGCCGCGAGCGGCAGCAGCAAAGGCAAGGGCCCGGCGGCCAGCCCCGCACCCGCCGCGCCACCGGCGGCAAGGCTGGGTTCGGCCACGGCCACCGGGATTGCCGGCGGCGGCGCGACGGGCCGAGGCGGTGGCGGGACGGCGGCCGCACCGCGCGGGGGTATCGCCACGGCCACGTCCGCCGCCACGACCAGGCTTTGCAGCGTCTGCGCCTGAACCATGGCGGGCAGGCAGGCGAGGAAAAGGATCGGGGCGGCGCATCGCATGGCGAAACTGTATCTCCTCGCGGGCCGCGCCGTCGCCCCCAATCTGCGCCACGTCTTCATCGTCCGAGCAACTGTCGCGCGATGATCACGCGCATGATCTCGTTCGTCCCTTCCAGAATCCGGTGGACGCGCAGGTCGCGCACGATCTTCTCGACCCCGTAATCCGCCAGGTAGCCATAGCCGCCGAGAAGCTGCAGCGCGTCATCGGCCACGCGGGATCCGGTGTCGGTCGCGAAGCGCTTGGCCATGGCGCAGAAGGCGGTAGCGTCCGGCGCGCCGGAGTCGAGCTTGGCGCAGGCCCGCCAGAGCAAGGTTCGCGCGGCCTCGAGTTCCGTCGCCATATCCGCCAGGCGGAACCGGGTGGCCTGGAAATCCACCACCGCGCTGCCGAAGGCCCGGCGGTCCCGGACATAGGCGATGGCGGCATCGAGCGCCGCCTGCGCGCCGCCCAGGCTGCAGGCGCCGATGTTGAGCCGCCCGCCATCCAGGCCACTCATCGCGATGCGGAAGCCCTCGCCCTCCGCCCCCAGCAAGGCCTCGGCCGGGACCCGTGCTGCCTCGAAGATCACCTGGCGCGTTGGCTGCGCGTTCCAGCCCATCTTCCGCTCATTCGGGCCGAAGCCGAGGCCGGGCGTCTCGCGGGGCACCAGCAGGGCCGAAACACCCGCGGCCCCCGGTCCGCCGGTGCGGACCATGGTCAGATACAGGTCGGACACGCCAGCGCCGCTGATGAACTGCTTCACCCCGTCCAGGACATAGCCGGTATTGTCGCGCGTCGCGCGCGTTGCCAGCGACGCCGCATCGCTGCCGGCACCGGGTTCGGTCAGGCAGTAGCTCGCGATCGCCTCCATCGGGATCAGCCGTGGCAGCCAGGCCGCGCGCTGCGAGGGCGTGCCATAGCGGTCCACCATCCAGGCGACCATGTTGTGGATGGACAGGAAGGCGGAGATCGTCGGGCAGCCGGTCGCCAGCGCCTCGAACACCACGGCGGCATCAAGGCGCGTCAGGCCGGCGCCGCCGCTTTCCTCCCGTACATAAAGCGCCGCCATGCCGAGGCCGGCGGCCTCGCGCAGGACATCGACCGGGAAATGCCGCCGTGCATCCCAGTCCAACGCCTGCGGCGCCAAGCGTTCGCGCGCAAAGGCCAGTGCGGTTTCGCGGAGTGCGCGCGTGGCTTCGGGCAGTTCGAACCCGGCCGCATCGTGGGACATCACCCTATCCTCCCGCCGCGGCTACAGCCGCGCTGCGATGTCCTGCCAGCGCTGGCGCACCGTCGCCAGGTTTCGCGCCTTGATCGGGCCAAACCCCTTGATGCCCGCGGTCGCTTCCGCCCATTCGCAGATCGCCACGTGGTTGCCGACGTCGAGGCGCGGCAGCAGCGCCGCGATCGTCCCGCGGAACTCCTCGATCAAGGCGCGCTCCATGCGGCGCTCTTCGGTGCGGCCGAAGGGATCGAGGGGCGTGAAGCGCAGCGCCTTGCCATGCCGCAGCAGCCCCATGGCGCGCAGCATCCACGGCCCGAAGCGGCGCTTGCGCGGCAACTTCGTCGCGGGGTCCACACGCGAAAGCAACGGCGGCGCCAGGTTCAACTCAATGCGTGGGGTGCCGGCGAAGCTGGCGGCCAGGCTGTCGCGCCATTCCGGCAGGCTGTGCAGGCGCGCGACCTCGTATTCATCCTTGAACGCCATCAGCCGGTGCAACTGTACCGCGACGGCCGTGGCCAGGCGCTGCGCGCCGGGCAGTGCCGCCTGCTCGGCCTTCCGCACCATCGCGACGAAATCCGCGTAGCGCTGGGCGTAGCGGGCATTCTGGTAGTCGGTGAGGTCGCCCACGCAGCGGGTGACCAGCGCATCCAGGCTCTCGGGCTGCGGCGGCTGTGTGGGCCGGTCCACCAGGGCCGCCTGCCGGCCGAGCGCGAAGGCGGCCAGGTTGCGCTCCACCTGCGCGCCATTCAGCGTGATCGCCTGGCGCAGCGCCTCCGCACTGATCGGCAGCAGGCCGCGCTGAAAGGCCAGCCCCATCAGCCAGATGTTGAGGAAGATCGCGTCGCCGAGTTCGGCCACAACCTCGGAGGCCGCAGGCAGCGCGACGAGGTCGCGACAGACGGCGGCGAGATTGGCCAGCATCGCCTCCGGCGCATAGTGCGTCGAGGTATCCCGCACGAAGAGCGCGGTAGGTGACATTTCGGCATTCACCACCGCCGCGGTCCGCCCCGGCCCCAGCATCGGCCGCGCGCTGCGCCCATGCGCCACCACCATGTCCGAGGCCAGCAGCAGATCCGCCTGGCCGGCGCCGATGCGCGGCGCGGGAATGCTCGCCTCATCCGCGCCGACGGCGCCGACCCGCAACTGCACGAAGACGCCGCCACCCTTCTGCGCGAATCCCAGCGTATCGACCGAGCGCGAGGGGCGGCCATCCAGATGCGCCGCCATCGCCAGGATGGCGCCGAGCGCCGTCACCCCCTGCCCGCCGACGCCGGCCGCCAGGATGTTCCAGGCGGTGCCGTCCACCAATGCCGGAAGGGTGGGATCGGGAAGCGCGGTGCCCGGCATTGCCACTGCCTTGGGCTGCGCCGGATCCGCGCCGACCAACGTGACGAAGGATGGGCAGAAGGCCTCGACGCAGGACAGGTCCTGGTTGCAGGCGGATTGGTCGATGCGGCGCTTGCGGCCCCAGGGCGTGGCCAGCGGCTCCACCGCGATGCAGTTCGAGACGCGCGAGCATTCGCCGCAATCCTCGCAGATGCGCGGATTGATCATGGCCCGCCGCTCCGCCCGCGCGGCTGTTCCGCGCTTGCGCTTGCGGCGCCGTTCGGTGGCACATTCCTGGTCATAGATCAGGCCGGTGACACCCGGATGCTCGCGCAGACTGCGCTGCACCTGGTCCAGCGCGCTGCGATGGTGGAAGCCCACGCCCCCGGGCAGCATCGGGTCGCCGCGATGGCGGTCCGGGTCATCCGCCACAATCTCGATCCGCTCCACACCCTCGGCACGGAGCTGGGCGGCGATGCGCGGCACGGTGAACTCGCCTTCCACATGCTGCCCACCGGTCATTGCGACGGCCGAGTTCACCAGCACCTTGAAGGTGATGTTCGCCCGCGCCGCCACCGCCGCGCGCAGCGCCAGGCTGCCAGAGTGGGCCCAGGTGCCGTCGCCGATATTGGCGAAGATGTGCGGCGTATCGGTGAAGGCCATCTGGCCCAGCCAGCCCGCCCCCTCCCCGCCCATCTGCGTGAAGGGCAGGCTATCCCGCTCCGGCATCTTGGTCACCAGCCAGTGGCAGCCGATGCCGGCCAGTGCGCGAGACCCCTCCGGAATCCGGGTGGAGGTGTTGTGCGGGCAGCCGGGGCAGAAGAACGGGTCGCGCGCGGCCAGCGGTTCCGCCGCCAGGCTGTCCAGCTCCTGCAATTCCCGCAGCCTGGCGGACAGTGCCTCCGTCCGCAACGCCTCCGGCAGCAGCGGCGCGAGGGCGCGCAGGATCTGCGCGGCGTCCAGCTCCGCCACATCCGGAAGCAGCGGCGCGCCGGCGGCATCGCGTTTGCCGAGGATGCGGGGCGGCTGCGCCGTGCCGTACAGCGCATCGCGCAACTGGGTCTCGAGGAAGGCGCGGCGATCTTCGATCACCAGGATTTCCTCGAGCCCCTGGGCGAAGCTGCGCGCCCCCAGCGCATCCAGCGGCCAGGCCAGGCCCACCTTCCAGACCCGGAGCCCGTGCCGGCGGGCCATCTCCGGCGTGATGCCGCATTCGGCCAGCACCTGTCGCAGGGTCGCGAAGGCCTTGCCGCGCACCGCGATGCCGAGCCGCGCCTGGGGGCTGTCCATCACGATGCGATCGAAGCCGTTGGCGCGCGCGAAGGCCAGTACGGCGGGCAGCTTGTACTGCCGCAGGCGTCGTTCCTGGGCCAAGGCGGTATCCGGCAGGCGGATGGACAGGCCATCCGGCGGCAGCACCACATCCTCGGGCAATCGCGTTGTGTACCGCGCCATGTCGATGCGAAGGGTCTGGCTGGCATCCATGGTCTCGGCCACGCATTTCAGCCCAGTCCAGGTGCCGGCGAAGCGGGACAGCGCGATGCCCTTCAGCCCGAACTCCAGCACCTCCGCCACCTCGCCAGGGTCGAGCAGCGGGATCTCGAGGTCCTGGAAACTGAACTCGCAGCCCGAGGTCACGGTGGAGGATTTCGCGGAAGGATCATCGCCAGACAGCGCCAGCACGCCACCCAGCGGGGCTGTTCCGGCCGAATTCGCATGGCGCAGCGCGTCTCCGCTGCGGTCGAGCCCAGGGCCCTTGCCGTACCAGATCCCGAATACGCCATCGTAGCGGGCGCCGGGCGAAAGTCCGAGTTGCTGCGTCCCCCAGATGGCCGTCGCCGCCAGATCCTCGTTCAGGCCGGGCTGGAAGACGATGTGCGATTCCTTCAGCCGGACCGCCTGCCGGGCCAGCTCCAGGTCATAGCCACCGAGTGGTGAGCCGCGATAGCCGCTGATGTAGCCGGCGGTATTCCAGCCGAGCGCCTGGTCCATCTGCCGCCGCAGCAGCGGCAGGCGGACAAGCGCCTGGATGCCCGTCAGCACCACCGGCTCACCCGCCAGGTTCCAACGATCCTCGAGGCTGGCTTCAGGGCGTTTCAGGCTGCCCATGTGAACTCTCCCCCAGCAGGTTCCAGACCTTGGAAAGGATGGCCCGGTTGCACAAGGGAGCTTTTTCGAATTCTGTTGTGCGGCACCGAAGGAACGGCAGAAACTGCCGCGATGGACGCAATCGACAGACGAATTTTGCGAGCCTTGGCCCGCAGGGCCCGGCTGACCAATGCGGAACTGGCCGAGGAGGTGGGGCTCTCAGCCTCCCCCTGCTGGACACGGGTCCGCCGGCTGGAACAGGCCGGGATCATCGAAGGCTACGCCGCGATTCTGAACCAGGCCGCACTTGGCCTGCCCGACACGGTGTTCATCGAGGTGATGATGGAGCGCCACGATGAGGAAAGCCTGCGCCGCTTCGAGGACGCGGTACAGGCCATCCCCGAGGTACTGGAATGCCACCTGGTGACGGGCGAGTACGACTACATGATCAAGGCCGCGGTCGGCGGCACGCTGGGCTATGAGCGCCTGCTACGGGACCGCCTGTACCGCCTGCCCGGCATCCGCCACACGCGGAGCAGCTTTGCGCTGCGCCGCCTGAAGCAGGAACTGTCACCGGTACCGGTATGAACGGCACTCAGTGCCGCCCGGCATCCTGGGCGTCGAAATGGTGCTTCACCTGAAGCAGGGCGAACAGCACCCCGAAGACGAACAGCGCCAGCCCGAACACCAGCAGGCTGGTCTCCTGCGCCGCAGCCGCCGCAACGAGCCCGACCAGGGCGATAATGGCCGACAGGGCCATGAAATAGATCATTTCGGCAAATCCTTCTTTGGCAGGTCGTCGAACAGGATGCGGGAGGCGGCGCCGTCGAGGTCCTCGTATTGGCGGGACCGCAGGGTCCAGAGAAACAGCGCCAGGCCGAGCAACCCCAGCAACAGCGCCATAGGCACCAGCAGGATCAGGGCATTCATCAGGCAGTCTCCTTCCCGGCACGCAGCGCGTTCAGGATGACGATAATGGAACTGCTGGCCATCACCAGCGCCGCGATCAGCGGCGTGACGAAGCCCAGCACCGCGGCCGGAACCGCGACCACATTATAGGCCAGGCTGAAGCTGATGTTCTGCAGCGCCAGCTTCTGCGCCCGCCGCGCCACCGTGATGGCGTAGGGCATCGCCGCCAGTCCATTGCCACGCAGCACGATGTCGGAGGCAGCCTGGGCGATGTCGGTACCGTTGGCCGGGCTTGCCGAGACATGCGCCATGGCGAGTGCGGCCGCATCGTTGATGCCGTCGCCGATCATCAGCGGCCTGGCCCCCGCGGCCCGGAGTGTACTGATCCGCGCCGCCTTGTCGGCCGGCGTCGCCCGCGCCTGCCAGGGGCCGATGCCCGTGGCGAGAGCCGCTTCCTCGACGGCAGAAATGGCGTCGCCGGACAGCAGTTCCGTCTCCAGCCCAAGGGCCTGCAGCGCCGCGACCACCTCCGCCGCATCCGCACGCAGGCGATCGCTGAAACGGAAGATAAGCGGGGCTTCACCCGGCTGGCGGAGATACAGGCTCATGCCGGAATCGGATGTCTCCGTCACGCCGCAGAAAGCGGCGTTGCCGAGCAGCAAATCGCCGCGCTGCAGGCCGAAACCCGGGACTTCGATGACCGAATCCAGCGCGGGCGCATCTGGGCAGGCACGGACCAACGCCTGGGAGAGCGGGTGCCGGCTGGCCCGCGCCAGCGAAGCCGCGAGCCGCAGTGCATCGGGCGGCACCGCTTCATCCGGCAACAACTCCGGATGCCCTTCCGAGAGCGTGCCGGTCTTGTCGAGTACGGCGTGGTCTGCACTCGCCAGCCGCTCCAGCGCGGTGGGGGATGCCACCAGGACCCCGCGGCGGAACAGCGCGCCCACTGCGGCAACCTGCACGGCGGGCACCGCGATCGCCAAGCCACAGGGGCAGGTCACGATCAGCGCAGCCACCGCGGGAACCAGCGCCTCCTGCCACGTGACGCCGACGCCGAACCACCAGCCAAGAAAGGTCGCCGCTGCGATGACATGCACAACGGGGACATAGACACGCGCCGCGCGGTCGGCGATGGAGACGAAGCGCCCGCGCCCCTGTTCCGCGCGCTCCAGCAGGCGGCCCAGCGCGGCCAGGGAGCCGTCGCGCACCGCCGCGGTCACCCGCATCTGGAAGCCCGGCCCCATGTTCACCGACCCGGCCGCCAACGCCTGCCCGGCCGCAACTTCGCGGGGCACCGATTCGCCGGTGGTCGCGCCGAGGTCCAGCACCACATCCTGCGCCGCCACGCCATCCAACCGCAGCCGGTCGCCGGAGGCGATCAGCACCATATCGCCTGCCCGGATGCTCTCGGCCGGCACGGCGCGAGTCGTGCCATCGGCGCAGATCAGCGCAACCGAGCCGTCCTGCAGGGCCAGCAATTCCGCCACCGCCTGGCGCGCCCGGCGCCGCATGCCGCGGTCCAGCACGCGGCCGGCCAGCAGCAGGGCCAGCAGCAGGGTTGCGCTGTCGAACCAGGTATAGGGGCCGTTGCGGAAAACCTCGCTCAGGCTCATCACCGTGGTGGCGATGACGCCGAGCGAGACCGCGAGGTCCATATTCGCCCGCCCCGCTCGCAAGGCCTGCCAGGCGGATTTGTAGAAGGGCATGCCGCCGACCAGTACCGTCGGCAGGCCGATCAGTGCCGCGAGCCAATGCATCAGCGCGCGCGTCTGCTCACCCATGTCCCCGCCAGCCCAGACGGCGACGGAAACCAGCATCACATTCATGGAGCCGAAGGCTGCGATGCCCAGTGCGCGCAGCAGCGCCTGGCCCTCGGCATCTTCCGTGGCGCGCAGGCAGGCGGGGGACCATGGCGCGACGCGAAAGCCGAGCCTGGCCACCAGCGCCGCCAGTTCACGCGCGCGATCCGCCCCGCCCCGCCAGCCGATGGTCAGTCTGCGGGCCGAAAGGCTGGCGCGGGCGCGTAGCACATCAGGTTCCGCCGCCAGCGCCTGCTCGACCAGCCAGACGCAGGCGCCGCAGGTCAGCCCGCTGACCATCAACTCCAGCCGATGCGTGCCATCCGCCTCCGCCGTCGCAAGCGTGGCGGCGTCGAAGCTGGGCGGCGCCTCGGGCGGCCGCAGGGTGCCGGCCGCGGTTTCCTGCCGGCGATAGAAAGCATCCAGACCCAACCCGCGCACCAGCGCATGGGCGCCGCTGCAGCCGGCACAGCAGAAGGCGCCCTGCCCCGGGGCCAGCGCCGTGCCGCAATGGGCGCAGGCACCTCGGGACAGATTGATCTGCTCGGGCAGGAAACGGTCCTTCTGCGCCGGCGCGATGGTCATGACACGATCAGTCGCTGGCGAATCTCGAAGACGTCGCCGCCCGCACCGCGCAGCAGAAGCCGGGCCTCCCATTGGCCGAGCTGAGGCGGGACGGCCGGGGATTCGAACCTGCCCGCGCCGGTCTGCCGGAAGGCGAGCGGCACCTGCGTGCCATCCAGCGGCCGCTGCAGATATCCCTCCATCCCGCCGGAGACAGGTCGGCCATCACGATCCACGACGGAGACGGAGACCACCCCGGCCTGAAACGTCACCCGCGCCTGCCAGCCCAGCGCTTCCTGCCGCGCCGCTTCCTGGATCACCTGATTATAGGTGCGGCCACGGTCGAAGGCTCTGCCAGTGGTCAGGCCCGTGAAGGACGACAGCGCGGCATAGACCAGCCCGCCATTCACAACGACAACCAGCAGCATGCCGCCGACGAAGACCCAGGGGATCCAGCGGCTGCGGCGCGGGTCGAACTGCATTGAGTCATTCATGGCTTTGGTCCCAGGAAGACACTGTGGGCGGCAGCGGCGACGCGGCCCTCCGCGTCATGCAGCCGGAAGGTGACGTCCATCGTCTCGCGGGGCTGAGACCCTTCGGGCCGGGTCACCAGGACGCGCCATTGCGTGATGCCATCCGGCCGCGTGGTCACCGCGAAGCGGTTGCCACCCATCGGCTGGCCTTCCTGCACCTGCATCCGCAAATCCTGCGGCGCCACGATCTCGAGCACCAGGGTCGTGACCTCGCGCCCCTTATTGGCGATCTTCAGGGTATAGGCGTTGCGGATGGAGCCGTCGGACAGCGTGACGAACAGCGGCGCGCGGTCCCGCAGCACGGAAAGGGTCACGGTCTCCCGCAGCAGGAAGGCGCCGAGCATCACCGCCGCAACAGCGCCCAGCAGCGCGGCATAGAGGATGGTGCGGGGCCGGATGAAGCGCGGCACGCTTCGTGCCGCCATGCCGCCGGCCCGACGCGGCGGACCCGGCGGGATGGGCTTGGCCGCCGCGGTCGAGGCCGCGAGATTCGCCAGCGTCTCGAAGGCGACCAGGCCCTTGGGCCGCTCCAGCCGAGTCATGATGTCGTCGCACGCATCGATGCAGAGGCCGCAGCCGATGCATTCCAACTGCTGGCCATCGCGGATGTCGATGCCGGTGGGGCAGACATTGACGCAGGCGCGGCAGTCGACGCAGTCGCCGACGCCCTCCTCCTTCGACTTCCCGCGCGGTTCGCCACGCCAGTCGCGATAGGTCACGACCAGCGAATTCTCATCCAGCATCGCGGCCTGGAAGCGCGGCCAGGGGCACATATAGGTGCAGACCTGTTCACGTGCCCAACCGGCCAGCAGATAGGTCGTGCCGGAGAAAAGGGCGAAGAAGAAATACACCTCCAGCGAGGCGCGGCCGGTCAGCACTTCCCACGTCACGGTCGGCGCGTCGTTGAAATACATGATCCAGGCGCCACCGGTGGCGGCCGCGATGAACAGCCAGGCCGCGTGCGTCAGCAGCTTCTTGCGGAACTTCGCCAGCGACCAGGGCGCCTTATCCAGGCGCATGCGCTCGTTCCGGTCCCCCTGGATCAGACGCTCGACCCACATGAACAGGTCGGTCCAGACCGTCTGAGGACAGGCGAACCCGCACCAGACCCGGCCGAACAGGCTGGTCGCAACGAACAGCCCGATCGCGGCGAGCACCAGCAGGCCGGTGAGGAAATAAACTTCCTGCGGCCAGATCTCGATGAAGAAGAAGAACAGGCGGCCATTGGCGATATCGACCAGCACCGCCTGGTCCGCGGCACCAGGGCCGCGGTCCCAGCGGAGCCAAGGCACGATGTAGTAGGCCGCGAGGCACAGCGCGAGCACCACCCACTTCACCCGCCGCACCGGTCCCGCCACCGCCTTCGGGTAGACCTTCTGGTGATCGGCATAGAGCGGCTGCGCGGTGGGCGATGGGGTACCCGTGGGACGCAGACGGTCTTTTGGCTGGATGGTGCTCATGGTGCGGCCCTCGGGCTTCTCCCTCTAGTTCTCGCCGCCGCCCAACGCGTGGACGTAGACGGTCAGCATGTTGACGATCGCAGGATCAAGGCGCGGACCCCAGGCGGGCATTACGCCGGCACGGCTGTAGGCAATGCTGTGCACGATCGAGGCCTTGTCGCCCCCATACAGCCAGATGCGATCAGAAAGGCGCGGGGCACCGACATCGCGATTCCCTTCGCCTCGCTCGCCATGGCAGGCGGCGCAGTTCTCGGCATACAGCTCTGCCCCGCGCTCGGCTGCGGCGGCATTTGTTGACGCGCCGGTTAGGGACAGCACGAACTCCGCCGTGTCGCGTACCTGCGGCAGCGTCAGCACGCCATCGGCCAGGAAGCGCGGCATCATGCTGACGCGTTCCTCATCGCTTTCCCCGGCCCGGACACCATGTGCGATCGTGGTCCAGATCGCTTCATGATTGCCGCCCCAGATCCAGTCGTCATCGGCGAGTGACGGAAATCCGCCCGGGGCACCCTGGCCTGCCGCGCCGTGGCAGCCGGCGCAGTTGTTGGCGAAGGCAATACGGCCGCCGGCAATGGCAAAGCCGCGCAATTCAGGATCCTCGGCGATCTGCTGCGGCGTCGCCTCACGGATACGCGCCATCATCGGCTCCATTCGCGCCTGCGCGTTGCGGACATCGCCCACCACCGCTTCGCGAGCGATCCAGCCAGTCAGTCCGGTAGCGCCCTGGAACGGGAAGGCCGGGTAGACAACAACATAGACCGCCGCAAATGCGATGCAGGCATAGAAGGTATAGAGCCACCACTTCGGCAGCGGCGTGTTCAGCTCTCGCACACCGTCCCACTCATGGCCGGTGGTCTCCGTGCCGGTGACGCTGTCCTTCTCGATCTTGGTAGGCATGCGACGGGACTCCTCAGTGCCGGCGATCGGAGACGTCTTCACGGAAGGGAATGTTCCCGTCCTGCTCAAGCTCGCGCTTCCGCGAAGGCGCCAGGGTGCGCAGCAGGATTCCGATGAAGAGAACGAAGAACCAGACCACCCAGAGGGTGGAGAACAGGGGCTGCAGGGCAACGAGATCCATGACCGTGGCTCCTCTACTGCTGGCGGACTTGCTCGGGCGTCACGTCGCTGAAGCGAACGAGCGTGCCGAGCATCTGCAGATAGGCAACCAGCGCATCCATCTCCGTCACCACGGCGGCGTTGCCGTCGAACACGCCCTGGCGGGCGCGCGGATAACGAGCGCTGAAGTCGGTGCCGTCCATGTCAGGCCTCGCCTGTGCGATCAGGTCGGCCCGCGCATTGGCGATCATCTCCGCCGTATAGGGCACGCCCAGCGCGGCCTGCGCCCGCAGATGATGGGCGACGTCGCCGATGTTCAGCGGCCGGTCGAGGAAGGCGTAGGGCGGCATGATGCTCTCCGGCACCACCGCGCGCGGATCGCGCAGATGCGCCGCGTGCCAGTCATCCGAATAGCGCCCGCCGACGCGGGCCAGGTCCGGCCCGGTGCGCTTGGAACCCCACTGGAATGGGCGGTCGTACATGCTTTCCGCCGCCAGGGAGTAGTGCCCGTAGCGCTCCAACTCGTCGCGGAACGGGCGTATCATCTGGCTGTGGCAGAGGTAACAGCCCTCGCGCACATAGATGTTGCGTCCCGCAAGTTCGAGCGGCGTGTAGGGGCGCACCCCCTCGACCCGCTCGATCGTACTTTCCACCGTGAACAGCGGCACTATCTGCGCAAGGCCGCCGATCGAGACCGTGATGAGCGTCAGCACGCCCATCAGGAGCAGGTTCTTCTCGATGATCGCGTGACTGAACCAACGCATGACAGGGCGTCCTTATTCGGCAGGTGCGGGAACGGGTGCGGCGCGAGCGGCCTGCGCTGGTGACGGGGCCTCCTCGGCCAACTCGTCGCTCGTCACCGTCTTCCAAAGGTTGAAGACCATGATCAATGCGCCGGCCAGGTACATCACGCCGCCCAGCATGCGGATGACGTAGTAGGGGTGCATGGCCGCCACGCTCTCGATGAAGGCGTATTGCAGGAAGCCAAGCTCGTCATAGGCGCGCCACATCAGGCCCTGCAGGATGCCGGAGACCCACATTGCAGTGATGTAGAGAACAATGCCCAGCGTCGCGATCCAGAAGTGCCAGGACACCAGCTTCTGGCTATACAGCGCCTTCTTGTTCCAGAGCTTCGGGAACAGCCAGTAAAGCGCGCCGAAGGTGATAAAGCCGACCCAGCCCATGGCACCGGAATGCACATGGCCGATGGTCCAGTCGGTGTAGTGCGACAGGGCGTTCACCGCCTTGATCGACATCACCGGCCCTTCGAAGGTGGACATGCCGTAGAAGCCGACCGCGGTAACCGAGAAACGCAGGCCGGGATCGGTGCGAAGCTTGTCCCATGCGCCGGACAGCGTCATCAGCCCGTTGATCATGCCGCCCCTTGACGGCATCCAGAGCATGACGGAGAACACCATGCCGAGCGTCTGCGCCCAGTCCGGCAGCGCGGTGTAGTGCAGGTGGTGCGGGCCGGCCCAGATGTAGAGGAAGATCAGCGACCAGAAATGCACGATGGACAGGCGGTAGGAATAGACCGGCCGATCCGCCTGCTTCGGGATGAAGTAGTACATCATCCCCAGGAAGCCCGCGGTCAGGAAGAAGCCCACGGCATTGTGGCCGTACCACCACTGGATCATCGCATCCTGCACGCCAGCCGCCAGGCCGTAGCTCTTGCCATGGCCGAAGGTGATCGGCAGCGCCAAGTTGTTGACGATATGCAGCATGGCGACGGTGATGATGAAGGCCAGGTAGAACCAGTTGGCCACATAGATGTGGGGCTCTTCCCGCTTCACGATCGTGCCGCCGAAAGCGACTAGGTAGTGCACCCAGACCACGGTCAGCCAGAGGTCAACGAACCACTCCGGCTCGGCATACTCCTTGCCCTGGGTCACCCCGAAGACGTAGCCGATGGCGGCCGCGACGATGAAGAATTGGTAACCCCAGAACAGGAACCAGGCCATCGGCTCGCCGCCGAACAGGCGGGCGCGGCAGGTTCGCTGCACCACGTAAAGGCTGGTGCAGATCAGCGCATTGCCACCGAAGGCAAAGATCACGGCGGAGGTGTGAACCGGCCGGAGCCGGCCGAAAGTCGTCCATTCGAGATCGAGGTTGAGCAGTGGCCAGGCCAGCTGCGATGCGATGATGACGCCCATCAGGAAGCCGACCACGCCCCAAAACATGGTCGCGATCGCAAAAGCCCTGATCGGTGCCTCGACATAGGCCTCGGGCCGCGAAACCGCAGCCGGGGCGGCTAGGTTGGCGGCGTAGCCTGCTGCAGCCATGGCAAAACTCTCCCTCCTCACACCGGGGTCGCAAACGGGGCGGTGTGGCGGGCGCAGATGACCTCCGATTGATGTCGCCGTCCTTGATGCGGATCAATTGTCCGACAGGGCCGCGGCCGTAATCTCCGGCCGGGATCAACGCCAGGAATCCAGGGCAATCCGCATGCAGGACGCCGCCGAACCGATGGCCATTCAGCCCTCGCCCTCAATCCGGGAGGTGCCGCCGGACCGACCCTGGGCCTGGATCGCTGCCGGATGGCAGGACCTGATGGCAATGCCCCAGGTCGGCTTCTTCTATGGCGGCGCCCTGGTCGTGGCCGGCTGGTTGCTGAGCGCCATCCTGCTCAAAGCCGGAGTCGCCTGGGCGGTTCTGCCCGCCACCGCCGGCTTTTTCCTGGTCGCTCCGCTTCTGGGTGCCGGCCTTTATGAAGCCAGCCGGCGGCGTGAGCGTGGCGAGCCCGTGAGCTTCCTGCTTTGCCTGCAGGGCTTCCGCCGCAACGGGCCGCAACTGGCGTTGATGGGTGTGGTGCTGTTGCTGCTGCACCTGTTCTGGATTCGGACGGCCGGGCTGCTGTTTGCCGTGTTTTTCGGCCTTGGCTTCTCGCCCGCCATCGAGACGCTGCCTGTGGCGATGCTGCGGTCCGACATGCTGCTGCCCTTCCTGGTGATCGGAACCGGGCTGGGGTTTGCACTGGCCGTGGTCGCCTTCGCGATTTCCGTCATCTCCATCCCGATGATGGTGGACCGCGACATCTCGGTCATCGAGGCCATCCTGACCTCGATCCGGGCCACGATGCTGAACTGGCAGGCCATGGCGCTCTGGGCGGGGCTGATCGTGGTATTCACCGCGATGGCACTGGTGCCCTTTTTCCTGGGACTTGCTCTCGTGCTGCCACTGATCGGTCACGCGACCTGGCATGCCTATCGGGATCTGCTGCGCTGATCAGAATAGCTCGATGTCGCTGGCCCTGACCTGCCAGGGGGCCAGCCCCATCAGCACGACCCCGCCACTGCCGAGCGGCAGGAAGGTGCCGCCGGAGACGCTGAACATGGCGCCTGCCGCAGCAGCGGAAGTGGCATAGGTGCTGGCCGGCAACAGCAGCCGATCCTGCCCTGGTGTGTAGTCCAGCACGGTGTCGATACTGCCGTCGGCGTCCATCTGGAACCAATCGCGCCCCTCGCCCCCACCCAGCGTGTCGTCGCCCAGCCCGCCACGCAGCGTATCGTCGCCGGCACCGCCAAGTAGGAGGTTGGGATGGATATTGCCGGTGATCCTGTTGTTCAGCTCGTTGCCGAACCCGGATAGTGCCGCACCCATCAGGACCAGATACTCGACATTTGGCGGCAAGGCGTAGCCGCCGCCGGGCAGGATCGCCCAGACGGTATCGATGCCACCGCCCGCCTCCTCGATGACCTGGTCGTTGCGGTTGTCGATGAGATAGAGGTCATCGCCCGGACCGCCGAAGAACCACCCGGCCAGCCGGTCCGACGCGGTACCGTCCAGCGTGTCGGCGCCGGCCCCGCCGCGCAGCACGCTGCCCGCGCCCCGGCCGGCGCGCAGCAGGTCATCACCGTCTCCGCCCTGCAGGTAATCCACCCCATCGCCGCCATCGAGCGTGTCGTTGCCCGCACCTCCATCCAGCCTGTCATCGCCATCGCCACCCAGCAGCAGGTCGCGGCCGTCGCCGCCCAGCAGCGTGTCGTTGCCGGCGCCGCCTTCCAGGGTGTCGTCGCCAGCACCGCCGGCGAGCAGATCCGCCCCGGCCTGGCCCATCAACCAGTCATTGCCGATGCCGCCCGACAGCAGATCGTCACCGTCACCACCCCGGAGGGTGTCATTACCGGCATCGCCCAGCAGCAGATCCGCGCCCCCACCCCCATCGAGCCAGTCATTGCCGGCACCGCCCGAGAGCGTGTTGCGCCCCTCATTGCCATAGAGGCTGTCATCACCCGGCCCGCCAAAGGCCGAGATATCGCCAGCCCCCGGCCGCAACCGCAGTCTTTCGAAGTGCTCGGGGAGGGTCATCGTCCAGCCCACCACCATCTCGTCGATGCCGCCATCGGGCAGTTCGAGCCATGTGTCGGTCGGGCTCCGCAGCAGATAGACGTCGTTACCCGGACCGCCGATCAGGCGATTGCCACCTTCCCCGCCACCATCGAGCGTGTCGGCGCCCTCGCCACCGACCAGACGATCGATGCCCTCTCCGCCGTAGAGCCAGTCATCGCCATCATCGCCGAACAGGCTGTCCGCGCCGTCGCCACCGTAGATCATGTCGTCGCCGGGCCCGCCTCGGATCGTATCGGCGCCATCACCGCCAAAGATCGTGTCGTTGCCGGCGCCGCCATGCAGGCTATCCGCCCCATCGAGGCCGAACAGGACATCATTCCCCGTATGGCCGAACAGCGCATCGGCGGCGGCGGTACCGTACAGCGTGTCGGCCAGAATGGTTCCGTCCTGCACGGCGAAGGGGGAAGGTGGCCCAGGCTCCAGCACCGTAACCGGAAGGCTGAAGCTGGCGATGTTCCGGCCGTCCGAGACCTCGATCATCACCTCTCGCACCGTACCGCCGAGCCCGATCAGGTCCACGCCAGGCCGCAGCCTCAGCTCCCGGCCCACGACTTCGAACCAGGCCGAATCCGGCCAGGCGACGCTGTACTCCAGCGGCCCCTCCGTATCGGGGTCGGTCGCGGACAGGATGCCGATCGGCGCGCCCACATCATTGGCCAGGACCACGCCGCCTGAGGCAAAAACCAGATCCTGCGGCGGCGTGTCATCGACATCCAGGAGCCGCACGGTGAAGGTGACACCGAGCGAACCCCAGCCGGCCGCGGTCCTGACATTAAGGCCGAAGGTGAACTCCCACCCATCGCCCCATTCCTCGGCATCGAAGGCTTGCAGGGGCGTTATGGTCATCAACCGGCTGCCGGTCCGGAAAGTGGAGACGAACAGCCCCGCATCTCGGCCGATCAGCGCCGCGGAGGTGATCTCCGGCCCGAAGGTCAGGTAGGCAACCCAGTCCCCGCGGGCCGCATTCTCGTGGATCGTGTCGGGTACCGTGCCGACGAACGACGCGGACATGGAGTGGCCCCATCCTGGTGCCAGGACAGAAAGCGTGGCCGGGGTTGAAATCGCGTCAACGAAACGCTGATTTCGTCAGGCCACCAGGCGTACCGCCATGGTCCCCAGCAGCACGGCATTCACCAGGAACAGAAGGCCGCCAGCCAACTGGGTGATGGGCCCGGATCGCCGCAGGAACAGCCGGCCAAGCAGCGCCACCCCGACCAGCGCGGGAACCGTGCCCAGCGAGAAGGCGAGCATGGCCAGGGCACCCGCCAGCGCGCTGCCCGTCGCCGCGGCGGCGGCAAGTGCGGCGTAGAGCAATCCGCACGGCAGCGCCGACAGCATCAGGCCCAGGCCAAGCCCGTTCCAGCCTCCAGGGTTGGCCAGCAGCCTGCCGATGGGCCGCAGCAGGAAGGCGGGGTAGCTCGGCGCCAGGCCCCCCTGCGCCGCGCGGCGCCATGGCCACCAGTGATAACGCGCAGGGATCAGGCGGCTCAGCGCCTGCCGGGCCATCAGGAAGGCCGCCAGCAGCAGCAGCGCCGCCAGCACCTGCCGCAACCCGGTCACCTGGCTCACCACCCCGGCACTGGCCCCGGCCACGGCGCCGAGCGTCGCGTAGCCGACAATCCGGCCCAGATGATAGGGAATGAGTGCAGCCCCAGCGAGCCGGGCGACAAAGCCCGGCCCGACCCGCCCGGCCATGCTGCCGGCCTGCGCCAGGACGAAGGGCGCACACATGCCGACACAATGCGTCACGCCGCCCGCCAGCCCGGCCATCAACATGGCCAGTGCGACGGATGCCAGGGCGCCCGCGCCCAGCGCGGTCAGGTCATGGAGGCAGTTCGCGAGCATCACCCCTTCTATCCTGCCGCCGCCCGATGGTTCTTGCGCCAGGTCAACCGGGCATCCAGCCCTGCCGCCTGGACGGACACTGTTCCGGTGCCACATAGGGGAGGCAATGCCCGCCCCACAATGTGATCCGGCCCGATGGACCGCGGCCGTCCCGGCCTCCCGCCTGCCCCGCTATTCCTGCGGCCGGTTAGCGTCTACGCCGCAGGCATGACCCACCTTCCCCTTTGCCTGACCATGGGCGAACCGGCCGGCATCGGCGCGGAGATATCTGCAAAGGCCTGGCACCGCCTGCGCGAGTCGGGGCCCTCCTTCTTCTTCATCGGCGACCCGCGCAGTCTGCGGGACGCGCCGGTTGTGGTGATCGAGTCGCCGGAACAGGCGGCGGAGGCCTTTCAGGCCGGCCTGCCCGTGCTGCCGCTCCCCCTGCCCGCGGCACCGCAGCCCGGCCGGCCGGACCCCGCCAATGCCGGGGCGGTCATCGCCGCGATCGAGACAGCGGTGCGCCTGTGCCTGGAGGGCCGTGCCGCCGGGGTGGTGACCAATCCGATCCAGAAATCCGTCCTCACCAGCGCGGGCTTCCGGCATCCCGGACATACGGAATTCCTGGGCGAACTGGCAGGTCGCGGGGTTCCGCCCGTCATGCTGCTGGCCTGCCCCGGGCTGCGGGTGGTGCCGGTGACGGTCCATGCCGCACTGGCCGAGGCCATCCGCAGCTTGACCACCGAACTCATCATCGAGCATGGCCGCATCGTGGCGGAGGCACTCCGGCAGGATTTCGGTATCGCGCGGCCGCGCATCGTGGTGGCAGGGCTGAACCCGCATGCCGGGGAGGCTGGGACAATGGGCCGGGAGGATATCGAGATCGTCGCACCTGCCATCGCCGCCCTGCGGCAGGCGGGAATCGAGGCGCGTGGCCCGCTGCCCGCCGACACGCTGTTCACTCCGCGGGCGCGTGCCAGCTATGATTGCGCGCTGTGCATGTATCACGACCAGGCGCTGATCCCGGTCAAGACGCTCGACATGGATGGCGGGGTGAATGTGACGCTCGGCCTGCGGATCGTCCGCACCAGCCCGGATCATGGCACCGCGCTGGATATCGCAGGCTCGGGTCAGGCCGATCCGGGCAGCCTCATCGCCGCGCTGCACCTGGCGGCGGATATTGCCCTAAGCCGATCAAGGAACGTGCGCCCATGATGCATTTGCTGCTCTCGATCAATGTGGATCATGTGGCGACGCTGCGTAACGCCCGCGGCGGGCGCTTCCCGGACCCGGTGGCCGCGGCCAAGCTGTGCCTGGACGCGGGTGCTGAAGGCATCACCATCCATCTGCGCGAGGACCGGCGGCATATCCGCGACCAGGATGTGGAACGCATGAAGGCCGAAGTACCGACAAAGCTGAACCTGGAGATGGCCGCTACCGAGGAGATGGTCGGCATCGCCCTGAGGGTCATGCCCGAAGCCGTGTGCCTGGTGCCGGAGAAGCGCCAGGAACTGACCACCGAGGGCGGGCTGGATGTGCTGCGCAGTGGTCCAGCCTTCGCCGAGTCGGTCCGGCGCCTGACCGGTGCCGGCATCCGCACCTCCATCTTCGTCGAAGCCGATCGTGCCCAGATCGAGGCGGCCGCCAGGCTCGGCGCGAACTGCGTCGAACTGCACACCGGCACCTACGCCGATGCCACGCCGGCCGAGCGCCCCGCGCATCTGGCGCGCCTGGCGCAAGGAGCGCGGGATGCCGAGGCGGCGGGGCTGCTGTGCCATGCGGGCCACGGCCTGGATTTCGATACGATCGGCGGCATCGCGGCCTTGCCCGAGGTTTCGGAAGTCTCGATCGGGCATTTCCTGGTCGGGCAGAGCGTCTTCGAAGGCCTGCCTTCGGCCGTGCGGCGGATGCGGAACCTCATCGACGCGGCACGTCACCCGAAGGGCTGAGGCTCCGGTTCCGTGCCGCTTGCATTCTGCATGGCACAGCGGTTGCGTAGGTCGCTGAACGCGGGACTTCCGGCGAAACGACCGGGAGCCGCGCTTGCAGGATGCGAGGCGGCGATGGCGGCAGCGGCAAAGGCAAGACAGACGATCCCACTCTGGTCGTTGCGGGCGGGGGTGCCGGATCATCCGGCCACGCCACTTGCGCGCTCGGCCACTGTCATTCCCCTGCCGCTCGGCGCGGCACGCAGCCGCCGGGTGCTGACCTACCCGGCCGCCATCGCGGTGCCGCCACGCTGCGCCGAGGATATCGTGACCCCGGAGCGGCCCCTCGCCGCCCTGCCGCTGCTGGCCCTGTCAGCCCCTACGGCGCTGCTCGGCTCCGGCATGATGTTGGTTCACCTCCTCGGCTGACGCCTGAGTCAGGCGCTGACGCCCCATTTCTCGCCGATCTCGGCGAAGAAGCCGCTGGCCTGGCGGATGGTGACCCAGGCGTTGAGGAAGTTCAGGAACACCGGGTCCTGCAAGGGCGCCATGAACGCCATGGGGATCGGGTTGCGCGGCTGGTCGCTGAACAGGGACACCAGATCCGGATATTCGCGGGTGAGGAAGGCGGCCTCGATTACCGTGGACATGCTGGCATCGACACGGCCGCCCAGAAGTTCCTGCCAGTCCCGCGCCGGGCTTTCCACCCGGCGCAGCGTTGCGGCCGGCAGGGCCTGCTGCACAAACTGCTCCATCGTGGTGCCGAGATTGGTGCCGACGGTCACGCCCCGCTGGTTCAGCGCATCCCAGTTGGCGAAGCGGGCGGCATTGCGACGTGTGGTCAGCGGGATGAAGCCAGTACGGCCCCAGGGGATGGTGAAGCTGGCCGCCATCGCGCGCGCGACGGACATCGAAGTGCCGGTGAAGACCACATCATACTGGTCCGCCTGCAGGCCATTGATCAGCGTGCGCCAATCGGTCGCGACGAATTCGGCCCGCACCCCCATGTCCCGCGCCAGTTGCTCCGCCGCCTCGATCTGATGGCCGCGATAGCTGCGGCTGGCGGGATCGCGGAAGCTCATCGGGTTGAAGTCACCGGTCGTGCCGATGCGGATGCGTCCGGCGGACTGGATCGCCTGCAGGCGCCCGCCTCCGGCCTGTTGCGCCAGGGCCTGGGCAGGCAACAGCAGGGAGGCGGCGGCGGCGGCAGCCGGTATGTGGCGACGCAACATGTAGGGAGACTCCATCTGGGCTGCGCGGAGGTTGGACCGCCTTCGCGATTTGCAACGTCTTATCCCAAATCCTGCGGATCGTGACCGATCCGTCCTCACGCGCCGGCGCTTCGTTTGGCTACGCGCCACCTGGCGCTGCGCCCATTCGGGCGCTCGCCCGCCTGCGGCGGGCGCAGGTCACAACCCATGGGATCTGGTATTTCCCGCCTGCCGCGCTGGGCGCATCTCGTCTCGCTCCGGAAACCGTGGGAGACAGCCCCATGCTGACCCTCCCCGTTTCGCGTCGCGCGCGTCCCATGCTGCTTCTGTCAATGCTGGCGCTGGCCGGCTGTGGCAGCAACTGGGGCTGGCATGTGGTGGACCCCACCGATGCCCGCGGCCGGGCCAATCTCGGCTTCATGGTGGAGGGGCTTTGGGCGACGGTTTCCCTGTCGCTCGCGGCCATCATCCTGTCCGTCCTGATTGGAACAGGTGTCGCCCTGCTGGGCTTCTCGCGGCTACGTCCGCTGCGCCTGGTCAACCGGGTCTGGGTCGAGCTGTTTCGCGCGGTGCCGATCCTGGTGCTGATCCTGTGGGTCTTCTACGGCCTGCCGGTGGTGCTCGGCATCCGGCTGGATGTTTTCACTGCGGCGCTGATCGCCATCGCGCTGTGCGACTCGGCCTTCGAGGCGGAAATCCTGCGCGGCGGCATCCAGAGCATCGAGCAGGGCCAGCGGGAGGGTGCCGCCGCGCTGGGCCTGTCGCGCTGGCAGGTCATGCGCCTGGTCGTCCTGCCGCAGGCAATCCGCCGCATCCTGCCGCCGGTCGCCAACCAGTTCGTCTATGTGGTGAAAATGAGCAGCCTGGCGAGCGTCATCGGCTACCAGGACCTGACGCGCCGCGCCAATGAGCTTGTGGTCTCGGTGTTCCGGCCGCTTGAGATCTACAGCATCCTGATCCTGGAATACCTGGTGCTGATCCTGCTGATCTCGGCGGGTGCCCGCTGGCTGGAGCGGCGGCTGGGCGCGGATCAGACGCGACGCCGGGATGGCTGAAACGGGGATGGTTGACGCGCCGCGGCCGCGCGGCCAGCGTCGGGGCATGACAAATCCCTCCCTGCCGACCGATGCGGCCGCCGCCGAAATCCACGCCGCAACGCTGACCCTCGACACGCATGTCGATGTGCCCTGGCCGGCCACGCCCGACCCGGCCACGCCAACGGCACGGCGGGTCGACTATCCGAAGATGCAGGCGGGTGGCCTGAAGGGCGTGGTCTTCATCGCCTATGTGCCGCAGGGACCGCTGACCGCGGAGGGTCACGATGCCGCCGGCGCGCGGGCCGAGGCCATGCTGCGGGCCATCGCCGCCACCGCGGGCGAGACGCCGATGCGACGGCGCCTGTGCACCACGCCGGACGAGTTGGAAGCCTGCGCGGCGGATGGGGCGCTGGCCATCCTGCTCGGCGTCGAGAATGGCTATGCGATGGGGGAGGATCTGTCGCGCCTGGCGCTATGGCGCAAGCTCGGCGCCATCTACCTGACCGTCACCCATGACGGCCACAACGCCCTGTCGGATGCGGCCCGGCCACGCGCCGACCTGGGCGACGCACCGACCCGTCATGGTGGTCTTTCGGCGCTGGGCCGGGCCGCGATCGCGGAGATGAACCGGGTCGGGCTGATCGTCGACGTCTCCCATGTCGCGCGCAGCGCCATGCTTCAGGCGGCCGAATTGTCGCGCACGCCCGTGGTCGCCACCCATGCCTGCTGCCGCGCCCTGCGCGACCATCCGCGGAACCTGGATGACGCGCAGATGGACGCGCTGCGGGATGTCGGTGGTCTGTTGCAGATCACCGCCGTGCCCAGCTTCCTGAAGGCTCCCGATGCGGACGGCACCGCCCGCGCCAGCGTGTCCGACTACGTGGACCACGTGGATTACGCGGTGCGCCGCATCGGCATCGACCATGTCGGGCTGTCCTCCGACTTTGACGGCGGCGGCGGCGTGCAGGGTTGGCAGGACGCGTCGATGAGCGGCGCTGTCAGTGCCGAGTTGCTGCGCCGCGGCTATGGGGCACGCGAACTCGCGCTGCTGTGGTCGGGCAATTTCCTGCGCGTCTGGCGCGCGACCCTCCGGGCCGCGCGCTGACTGGCGGGCTCAGGCGGCCCGTTGCGCCGCCTGGATAACCTGCCATACGCGCTCAGGCGTCGCCGGCATGTCGATGTGGCGGATACCGAAGGTGGATAGCGCATCCACGAGGGCATTCATCACCGCCGGCAGCGACCCGGCACAACCCGCCTCGCCGCAGCCCTTGGCGCCGAGCGGATTCGTCTTTGCCGGAACGGGGTGGCTGATGAAGTCGATGGACGGCAGGTCCCCCGCACGCGGCAGCGCGTAGTCCAGGTAGCTGCCGGTCTGCATTTGGCCATCCTCGCCGAAGGCCACGCTTTCCAGCAGTGCCTGGCCGATGCCCTGGGCAATGCCGCCATGCGCCTGGCCGGCAACCAGCATCGGATTCACGATGACGCCGAAATCATTCACCGACAGGTAGCGATCGATGCTGACGATCCCGGTCTCGGGGTCGATCTCGACCTCTGCCACGTGGCAGCCATTGGGATAGGCCTGCGGCGCCTGGTCGAAGACATGCGTCACGTCGAGCGTCGCCGGAACACCCTCCGGCACCGAAGGTGCCTGCCGAAGTCGCGCCGCCAGATCCATGATGCCGATGCCGCGGTCGGTGCCGGCGATCAGGAAACGGCCTTCGCCGGATTCTGGATGCGCCTCGAACTCGATATCCGAGACCGCGGCTTCCAGCGCCCAGGCCGCCGCCACGCGGCCCTTCTCGACCACCAGCTCCGAGGCTTCGACGATCGCCGCGCCCGAGGCCATAAGCGACTTCGACCCGCCGGTGCCGCCGCCCGCCATCAGCTCATCCGAATCGCCCTGGAGCAGGCGGATCTGATGGAAGGGAACACCGATGGACTGGTGCAGCACCTGCGCGAAGGCGCTCCAATGCCCCTGGCCGTAATCCAGCGTGCCGGTGATGATGGTGACGGTGCCATCCTTCTCGAAGCGGATGCCGCCCTGTTCCTTGGTCGGCGGCGCCGTGCATTCGAGGAAATTGCCGATGCCAAGGCCCCGCAGCAGACCCTTCGCCGCGCTCGCTGCCTTGCGGGACGCGAAGCCGGGCAGGTCGGCGGCCTCGAGTGTCCGGTCCAGAAGGGCGGTGAAATCGCCGCCATCATAGGTGCTGCCGCTGGCGGCGGCGTAGGGCATCTCATCCGGGCGGATATGGTTGCGGCGGCGCAGCTCGATGGCGCTTAGCCCCATCTCCTTCGCGGCGGCCTCGATCAGGCGCTCCATGAAGTAATTGCCTTCTGGCCGGCCGGCGCCGCGATAGGCCGAGACGGGGCTGGTATTGGTCAGCAGGCTGCGCGTGACCACCTCGATCAGCGGCGTGCGGTAGTTGGACTGCACGTTCTTCCAGAAATTCGCGGTGCCCATCAGCGGCGAGACGGTGGACAGGTAGGCGCCCATATTGGCGAAGGAGGTCAGCCGCACGGCCAGGAAGCGGCCTTCGGCATCCAGCGCCAGCTCGGCCTCCACCTCATGGTCGCGGCCGTGCTGGTCGGAGAGGAAGCTGCTGGTCCGCTCATCCGTCCACTTTACCGGCCGGCCGAGTTCCTTCGCGGCATGCAGCAGGCAGATGTATTCGGGATAGGCATTGGCCTTCATGCCGAAGCTGCCGCCGACATGGCCGGTCAGCACGCGTACCTGCTGCACAGGCACCTTCAGCACGTCATTCGCCATCTGCGCCCGCAGCCCAAAAACGCCCTGGCAACCGACGCGCAGCACGTAGCGCCCATCCTCGAACGACCCGATCGCGCTGCGCGGCTCCATGGCGCAGACCACGATGCGGTTGTTGCGGATGGCCAGGCGGGTGACATGCGCCGCGCCCGCGAAGGCCTCGGCCACCTTGGCGGCATCGCCCTGCTGGAAATCCAGCACCAGATTGCCGGGGATATCGTCATAAAGCAGCGGCGCGTCGGCCTCCGCGGCGATGGAGGCCTGGGTGACGGCCGGCAGCATGTCGATGTCGAGTTCCACCATGTCGGCGGCGTCCTTGGCCTCCGCCCGGGTCTCGGCGACGACGAAAGCCACCGGGTCGCCGACGAAGCGCACCTTGTCGGTGGCCAGGGCGTGACGATGGGTGGTGCGGATCGCGGATCCGTCGCGGTTCTTCAACGGCATGCCGCATTTCATCGGCCCGTAGCCTGCTGCCACGAGGTCCGCCCCGGTCCAGACGCCCAGAACCCCCGGCATGGCGCGCGCGGCCTCCGTCCCGATGCCGCGGATCACGCCATGGGCGTAGGGGCTTCGCACCATCGCGCACCAGATCTGGCCCGGCAGGGCGATATCATCGGTGTACTGGCCGCGCCCGGTGAGCAGGATCGGGTCCTCGGCGCGGGGCACGGACTGCCCGATCCCGAACTTCAGCCGCGTCGCGTCCAGCATGTTGGTATCGGGCATCGGGTCCTCACGGCAGGTTCGCTGGGGAAGTGGGGGGAGGTCCCACCCTTGGAAGGGGCGGTAGGCTCCGGATCAGCCTTGCGGCGGTGCGGCCGCGGCGATGAATCTTCCGTCCATCTGCCGCAGCCAGGCTGCATAATCGGCATAGGCGGCCTCCGGCGCAAATCTGGGCGCCCAGCCGAGCCGGCGGGCGCGGTCGATCGCCATCAATCCGCGAGGCCGGGTTTCGTTGAAGGGAATGTTTGGCGCCTCCCCCTCGGCCGCGTGGCGCCAGGCGAAGCCGGGCATCTCCGCGGCCAGAATGTCGCAGCAGGCCGCCGCATGCGGTGACCAATCCTGCGCCGAGGCCAGGTTGAAGACGCGGCCGGGCGGGTCCGTGCAGTCCAGCAGCGCGAGCAGCCCCGCCACGAGATCCTTCACATAGACCCAGTCATAGCGCGGCAAGGGCAACGGCGGCAGGATGGCGGCCCCGCCCCGAAGGGCAGCCTGAAAGATTGCCAGATGCGGGCTCAGCGTGTCGCGCAGCCCGGTATCACGCTCCCATGGCCCATAGGTCGCGCCAATCCGTGCCGCCACCGCATCCAGCCCCCACAGCCCGGCCAGCCGCAGCCCGGCCCGTTCCACGGCGTATTTCGTCACGCCATACAGGCTGATCGGCATGCAGGGCGTGGTCACCTCGTCCAGCCAATCGCGGTCATAGGCCGAGTCGCCATAGACGGCGGCGGAGGCCGGCAGCACCACGCGCCGCACCGTGCCGGCATCCCGCGCCGCCGCCAGGGTGGAGATGACGCCGTGCAGATTCACATCCAGCACCAGGCCGGGCGAAGCCGCTTCCCGCACCGGGCCGGCGGTGATGGCGGCGAAGGGAAAGACGCGATCGATGCGGTGGTTGGCAAAGACCGCAGCCAGGGCCGAGGCATCGCGCACATCGCCCGTCACCACCTCCAGCCGTCCCGGCAGGCCGGCGAAGACCGCCCCCGCCGGGGCGGGCAGCGTCGCTTCCTGACCGAAGACGATCACATGCTCGCCACGCCCCAGCAGCGCTTCCACGAGGTTCAGGCCGACGAAGCCGGCCCCTCCGGTGACAAGAACGGCGGACATGGGGCGACTCCTTTGCGGCCAGCCCCTGGATATCCCGGGCGTCCCGCCGCAGAAAGCCGCCCATGATCGAAGCCAGCCGCGCCACTCCTGCCCCCGCCACCCTCACCGGGCAGGCCATCGTCATCGGCGCCGGGCCAGCCGGGCTGATGGCGGCCGAGCGGCTCGCAAGCTCCGGGCTCGCGGTGACGGTGCATGACCACATGCCCTCGGTCGGCCGGAAATTCCTGATGGCCGGGCGTGGTGGCCTGAATCTGACGCATGTGGAGGAGTTGGAGCGTTTCCTCAACCGATACCGCCCCGCCGCCCCGCCCCTGCTGCAAGCCATCCGTGCGTTTCCGCCCGCTGCGCTGATCGCCTGGTGCGAGGACCTGGGCATCAAAACCTTCCGCGGCAGCAGCGGCCGCATCTTTCCCGAGGGCCTCAAGGCCTCGCCACTGCTGCGCGCCTGGCTGGCGCGCCTCGCGGCGCTGGGCGTGCGCCTGGTGCTGCGCAGCCGGTGGGAAGGGTGGGCACCGGACGGCACCCTCCGCTTCGCGCCAGCTTCGGCCGGAACACCCGGCGCCGCCCGGCCGGTTGCGACGGTGCTGGCCATGGGCGGCGCCTCCTGGCCACGGCTCGGCTCCGATGGCGCCTGGCCGGCGCATCTGCCGGGCCTCGCGGTGGCGCCCTGGGCGCCGTCGAATATGGGCTTCACGGTGGATTGGTCCGCGCATTTCCGCGACCGCCATCAGGGCGCGCCGTTGAAGCGCATCGCCATCGAGTTCGGCGGCGCCATTGTGCGGGGCGAGGCGCTGGTGACGGCAAAAGGTCTCGAAGGCGGCGCGCCTTACGCCCTTTCGGCTGCACTGCGGGAGGCGATCGCCCAAAGCGGATATGCGGACATCACGCTCGACCTGCGCCCCGACCTGACGGAGAGCGAGGTCACGAATCGCCTGGCGGCGCGCCCGCGTGCCGAATCGCTGTCGAACGGGCTGCGGAAGGCCCTGGCGATGCCGCCCGCGGCCATCGGACTGGTGCAGGAGGCCCTGAGGGCAGGTGCCGCAGCGCCGGCGCAACTTGTGAAGCACCTGCCGCTACGCCTGACCGGAACCGCCGGGCTCGACCGGGCCATTTCCTCGGCCGGCGGCCTCGCCTGGTCGGAGCTGGATGCGCGCTTCATGCTGAAGGCGCACCCCGGAGTCTTCGCCTGCGGCGAAATGCTGGATTGGGAGGCACCGACCGGCGGCTACCTGCTGCAGGGCTGCTTCAGCACCGGCCTCGCCGCCGCGGAGGGGGCCTGCGAATGGCTGGCGGAGCAGGGCGCCTGACCAATTGGCGCCAGCCCGGCCACACAGTGGAAGCCCCGCCATGAATGCCCGCGACATCGAAGTTTTCTGCGAGATCATGCGCAGCCATTCGCTGAGCCTCGCAGCCAAGGCGCTGGGCGTCTCGCAGCCCGCATTGTCCCAGGCGCTGCGGCATTGCGAAGACCGCATCGGCTTCGCCCTGTTCCGCCGCCATGCCGGACGGCTGACACCCACGGCGGAGGCCACGGCGCTGTGGCCGGAGGCCGAGCGGCTGTTCCATGAACTGCACAGCTTCCGCAGCCTGACACGCGACCTCGGCGGCCGGCAGGGCGGCCTGCTGCGGCTCGGCACCACCTCCTCGCTCGGCGTGTCGCTGGTCCCGAAGGCCGTGGCGCAGCTTCGGCGGGAATGGCCGCTGGCGCGCATCTCGGTGAATCTCATGCCGGTGCGGGAGTTGGGTGAGGCGCTGCTGGCGCGCCGGCTCGATGTCGGCCTGGCGCTGACCTCCGTCGAGGTGCCGGGGCTGGACCATGCGCCGATCGGCCGCGTGCCCTGCATCGTGCTGCTGCCAGCGGATCACCCCCTGGCCGCACAACCCGCGCTGGGTCCGGCGCAACTCGCCGGGGTGCCCGAGATCGGCTTCGGCGGCTGGCAGGATTTCGGCCGCAGCCTGGATCTTGCCTTCGGCACGGAAGGTGTCGAGCGCCGCATCGCAGTGGAGATCGGCAACACGGTGAGTGCGGTGGCCATGGTGCGGGAAGGAATCGGTTTTGCCATCGTCGATGGCTTCGCCCGCCTTGTGCTGCCGCCCGGCGTGGTGGCCCGGCCCTTCCTGCCCCGGGTGGAGCGCGAGGTGGTGCTGCTGCGCAGCCGCATGCTCGGCAATCCGGAGATGGTGGACCGGCTGGCCGAGATCATGCGGGCGCTGTGCCGGGCGGAGGAGCCGCCCGGCTGACATTCAGTCCAACCGTGCGCCGCTGGCGCGCACGATGGGCAGCCAGTAGCGGATTTCCTCCTGCAGGAATTCGGCGAAGCGGGCCGGCGTGTAGCCGGGCATCGGCGGCAGGCCGAGATCGGTCTCCAGCCGCCGCGCAACCGTCGGGTCGGTCAGCGAGGTCTCGACCGCCGCCGCCAGACGCTCGACGATCAGCATCGGCGTATTGGCGGGCGCGAACAGGCCGAACCAGGAATAGGCCCGGTAGCCCGGCAGCCCGGCTTCCGCGCTGGTCGGCACGTCCGGCAACAGGGAGGAGCGTTCCTGCGTCGCCATCACCAGAGCGCGGATGCTGCCGGCATCGTGGTGCGGCTTGATCAGGCCGGGGACATCGGCGGTGAAATGCACCACGCCCGCCAGCAGGTCGTTGAACACCGGGCCGCTGCCACGATAGGGCACATGCAGCGCCTGCGTGCCGGTCTGCTGCAGGAACGCCACGGCAGAGATATGGCCGGACGCGCCATTGCCGGCGCTGCCATACTGGTAGCGATCCGGGTTGGCCTTCAGCAGCGCGATGAATTCCTGCAGCGTGGTGACGCCCAGGCTGGCCTGCACGGCGATGCCGATCGGCGCCATCACCGCAGGTGCCACCGGCACGAAATCCTTCACCGGGTCATAGGGCAGCCGGCTGTAGAGACCCTGCGCCAGCACCAGGTTGGAGACCGAGGCCATGACAACCGTGTAGCCATCCGGCGTCGCCTTCGCGACATAGTCGGCCCCGGTGGTGCCGCCGGCGCCTGGCCGGTTCTCGATCAGCACCGGCTGGCCAAGCACCTCGGTCAGCTTCTGCGCCAGGATGCGCGCGCTGCCATCGGTCGCGCCGCCGGCGTCGTGGCGCGCGCGGCCGGGGAAAGGCTGGTGCTGACGCTGGATATCGGGGGCACCAGCGCGGATGTGGCGCTGCTGGTGGATGGCGCGCCCTCCTTCGGCAGTGGCCAGGCAATCGGTGAGTTTCCATTGGCCATACCGACGGTCGCGGTGATCTCCTCCGGCCAGGGCGGCGGTTCCATCGCGCGGGTCGATGCGCAGGGCGTGCTGCAGGTCGGTCCGGAAAGCGCCGGATCGACCCCCGGCCCGGCCTGCTTCGGACGCGGCGGCGAGCATTTCACCGTGACGGATGCGGCGCTGGTCTGCGGCATTCTCGGCCAGGGCCCGCTCGGCTTCGGCGCCATTGCACCGGATCGCGCGCTGGCCGAGGCCGCAGCCCGGCCGATCGCGGAACGCCTCGGGCTCGATGTGCCGGCGGTGGCGGAGGGTGTACTGCGGGTGGCCATCAGCGGCATGCTGGTGGAGATCGACAAGCTGCTGGCGCGTGCCGGCGCGCATGCCAGCGAGCTCACCCTGATGCCTTTCGGCGGTGCGGGGCCCATGCTCGGCGCACTTTTGGCGGAGGCTGCGGGCATCCGCCGCGTGCTGGTGCCGGCCGTGCCAGGCACGCTGTGTGCGCTTGGCGCATTGGCGGCCGACCTGCGCCGCGACACCATGCGCAGCCTGTTGCTGCCCCTGGCCGAACCGGCTCTGCCGCTGCTGCACGAGACCGTCGACGCACTGGCCAAGGAGGCCAAGGCGACACTGGACGAGATGGGCGGCGATGGTGCTTCCGACATCAGCCTTGGCGCGGACCTGCGCTACCAGGGCCAGTCCTTCGAGGTGCCGGTACCGCTGCCCGCCAATTGGCGGGGGGATGGCACCGCCGCCGATCTCGCCGCACTGTTCCACGCCGCGCACAAGGACGCCTTCGGCCATTGCGATCCGGAGGCACCGGTGGAAGTGGTCGGGCTGGGCGCCGCCGCGCTACGGCGCGCGCCGCCCTTGCCGGTCCGTGACGACCCTGTGGTCGAGGCCGCGGCCGTGCCTGACACCACGATCTCGCTGCGTCTCGCCGGCGCCTGGCACGATGCCGGCCTGTACCGGCGGGAGGCGCTGGGCGCCGGCGCGCGGCTCACCGGCCCGGCCGTGGTCACTCAGTCTGATTGCACCGTGCTGGTGCCCGCCGGATGGCGGGTGCGCACCGATGCGCAGGGCAACCTCGTGATGGAGACGATCTGATGCGCACCGACCCCATCACCCTGCAGGTGCTGCGCAACCATTGCCGCGCCGCCGCCGAAAGCATGGCAACCACGCTGTACCGTACCGCGCATTCCACCTTCGTCAAGGAAACGGAGGATTTCACCGTCCAGTTCCTCGACGCCCACGGCAAGACCTGCGCCGTGCCGCTGGATCTCGGTGCCACCTGGTATCCCGGCGTGGATTATGAGGCCGCAATCGGCCTGGTGCCTGGTGGCTACGCACCGGGCGATATCGCGATGACCAATGACCCCTATTCGGGCTACCTCGCCACCCATTCACCAGACACCAACATGTGGAAGCCGGTGTTCCACAAAGGCCGCATCATCGCCTTCGCCGGCGGCCATATCCACAACGTCGATGTCGGCGGCGCCGTGCCGGCCAGCCTGTCGCGCACACTGACGGAGGTGCATCAGGAAGGTATCCGCGTGCCGCCCTCTAAGCTGTATCAGGAAGGCGTGCTGGACGAGAAGCTGCTGCGCGTCATCCTCGCAAATGTGCGCGTGCCGGACCAGAACTGGGGCGACCTGAAGGCGCTGATTGCCGCGGTGAATACCGGGGAGCGCCGCATACTGGACCTGGTGCGCCGCTTCGGCGTGGAGACCCTGGTCGATGGCATGGCGGACCTGCTCGACTACGGCGAGGCGCAGGCACGCGCCGTGCTGACGGGTCTGCTTGATGGAGACTACGCCTTCGCCGATTACTGCGACGAGGATGGGCCGGATGGCGACCCGCTGCGGCTGAAGCTGACGCTGCGCATCATGGGCGATTCCGCCGTGCTGGATTTCACCGGCACCGATCCGCAAACCTTGTCGTCGATGAACGTGCCGACCGGGGGCCATGCACGACATTCGCTGGTAATGGTCGGCGTGTACTATGTGCTCTCCGCGTTGAGCCCAAAGATCATGCTGAATTTCGGCACGACGCGGCCCTTCACCTGCATTCTGCCAGAGGGCAGCGTGGTGAACCCGCAGCATCCCGCAGCCGTCGGCATGCGCAGCCTGACCTGCGCACGGCTGCGCAGCCTGGTCTTCGGCGCCTTCGTGCAGGCGGTGCCCGAAAGGCTGCCAGCGGCGCCGGCCGGGTCTTCCTCGATCATCAACATCTCCGGCGAGAACCGGCGCACGGGGCGGCGCTCCATCGTGGCGGTGGCGCCGATCGTCGGCGGCGGCGGCGGCATGCCGCATCGCGACGGCACGGATGGCTCCGGCGCCGATGCGGCCTATCTGAAGAACAGCCCGATCGAGATCACCGAATCCGAGGCGCCAGTGCGCGTGCTGCGCTACGGGCTGATGCCGGATAGCGGCGGCGCCGGAGCGCATCGCGGCGGCCTGGCGACCGTGCTGGAATTCACGACGGATGCGCCCGATGCGGTGGTGACCGCGCGCAACCGCGACCGGTCCGTATTCCAGCCATGGGGCACGCTCGGCGGCCGCCCCGGCGCCGCCAGCACCTTCGCGCTGAACCCCGGCACGCCGGAGGAGCGCAACCTGGGCAATACGGATCTGTTCAACCTGCCGCCTGGCGCTGTTGTGCGTATCGTCTCTCCAGGTGGTGGCGGACGCGGTGACCCGCGCACCCGCGCGGCCGAGGCCGTACTCGTCGATGTGCGATCCGGGCGACTGACGGTGGCGGCAGCGGCGCGCGACTACGGCGTGGTCATCCGCGATGCGCAAGTGGATGCGCAGGCCACAGCCGGCCTTCGCGCGACGCAGCCAGCCAGGGGCAACCAGCGCTTCGACTTCGGGCCTGCACGGCTGGCGCATGAGCGGGTCTGGACGGAACAGGCCTATCTCGCCCTGCATGAAAGCCTGGCGAAGCTGCCGGTAAGTTGGCGGGCGCGGGCGAAGAAATCTGTCTTTGCCGCGCTGCGCGCCAGCCCGGATACACCGCCCGCGGCGGTCATCGCCCGCCTGCTGGGCTGAAGCGGACCGGCTTCGCCCGCACCCACCCGGTCAAAAGTCGTTGCAAATATTTGGGTAATCAAAATGACGTAAAGGTGTGCCAGGCCCACGATACCGGAGACTGGATCTCATGCTTGGCTACAAGACCTGGAAGTCTGGCGCCGGCGAGGCAGATCGTGGGGCGCTCGATGCACTCCGCACGAACGTGATGCTGGCCGATGCCGAGTTGAACATCACCTACATGAATGCCAGCGCCACGGCCTTGATGCGCGAGGCGGAGGCCGATCTCCGGAGGGAACTACCGCGCTTCAGCATGGACCGGCTGATCGGCAGCAACATCGACATCTTCCACAAGACGCCAGCGCACCAACGCCAGATGCTCGCCGCGCTGAAGGCACCGCATGCCGCCACCATCCGCATCGGCCCGCGTGCCTTCGACCTGCGGGTGACGCCGCTATGGAACGGCACGCGCCGAACCGGGTTCGTCGTGGAATGGGCGGATGCCAAGGCGCGGTTGCTTAACCTCGACTACGCGGCCCAGCTTGCCGCCATCGACCGTTCCCAGGCGGTGATTGAATTCGACATCGATGGCACCATACTGAGCGCCAATGCGAATTTCCTGAACACCCTCGGCTATACGCTGGATGAGGTGACCGGCAAGCACCACAGCATGTTCGTCGATGCGGCCGAAACGGACCAGCCCAGCTATCGGGCGCTCTGGGATGGCTTGCGCGGAGGCCAGTATCAGGCGGCGCAATACCGGCGTATCGGCAAGGGTGGCCGCGAGATCTGGATCGAGGCGACCTACAACCCCATCCTGGACGGAACCGGCAAGGTGGCCAAGGTGGTGAAATTCGCCACCGACATCACCGCGCAGGTGAAGCTGCTGACGGATTTGAAGGCCCTGATCGATCGCAACTTCGGCGCCATCGACCAAGCCATCGGCCAGTCCACGGAGGAGGCGCGCGCCGCATCCGCCGCCGCCGATGAGACAGCAGGCAACGTGCAACTTGTCGCCGCCGCCTCGGAGGAACTGGCAGCCTCGATCGGAGAGATCGCGCGCTCCATGGCCAATTCGCGCACCGCGACGGATGCCGCCTTCGAACAGACGGTCAGCGTGGCACAGAGCACGGAGGCACTGGCCAATGCAGCGCAAGCGATGACCAGCATCGTCGGCCTGATCCGCAACGTTGCCAGCCAGATCAACCTGCTGGCACTGAATGCGACGATCGAAGCAGCCCGCGCCGGTGAAGCCGGAAAGGGCTTCGCCGTGGTGGCAAGCGAGGTCAAGAACCTTGCGGTACAGGCGGCTGCGGCTACGCAGCAGATATCCGGCGAGATCGACGGAATCCAGGCGACTTCGGCCGCGGTTGCCGGCGCGCTGGGCACGATCCGCGATGCCGTCACCACGGTGCGGGAAAGCGTGACACAGACCGCGGCGGCGGTGGAGGAACAATCCGTGGTGACGCGCAGCATGTCCGGCAACATGCATGGCGCATCTGCGGCCGTGACCACCGTCTCCGCCAGCGTCGCCGGCATCTCGGCCGCGGTGCTGCGCGCGGCGGAGGCCGTGGCGACGACACGACAGGCGGCGGAGGTGCTGGTTCGATAGACGCGGGCCGCATCACGCAGCCTGCAGCGCCTCCGCACCGCACCGTGGCAAGACGGATCCCCGCCGCGCCAGCCCCGACTGCGTCAGCCTGAACATGGCGGGCGTGAACCAGAAGGCGAGCAACGGCGAAAGCAGCACGCCACCCGCGATGGCCATGGCGAAGGGCGGCCAGAAACCGCCACCCCCAAGGATCAGCGGCAGGAACCCTCCGAATGTGGTGATCGCCGTGGACAGGATATGGCGGCTTGCGCTCACCACCACGTCAGCCATAGCCGCCTGATCGCCCTGCGCCGCCGCCTCATCCTCCTGAAGTGCGGAGATGATGATCAGCGCGGCGTTGATGGACACGCCGATGGATCCGATCAGGCCGATGATCGCATTGATGCCGAAGGGATAGTTGAACACCGCGAGCGCCAGCAGCGACAACCCGGCGGATAGGCCTGCAGCCAGGAAGGCAATCAGCGTCAGGCGGAAGGAATTGAAAGTCAGCACGACCACCGCGATCGACAACACCACGATCAGCCCAGCCGGCGCGATCAGCGCCTGGATGGTGGAGGCTCGCGCATCGGCATCGCCGCCGGTTTCCATCCGCACGCCTTCGGGCAGCTGGAAGCCCTCGGCATCCAGGCTCCGCAGCACCGCGCCCAGCGCTTCCTGCGGCAGCACGCCCGGCATCAGGAAGGCCTGCACGGTGTTCACCCGCTCACCATTGCGCCGCGTCACCGCACTTTCCGCCGGCGTCAGCCGCAGCGTCCCGAGCGCCGACAGCGCCACGCCCGGGAACTGCCCCTGGGCCGAAAGCGCCGCCGCGGTGGGCGGCAGAACCGGCATATCCGCGATCGCGTTCGGGTCGCCGCGGAGGCCTGCGCCGAACCGCACGCGCACCGGCAATTCCTCCGTCCCCTCCAGCAGTGATCCGCCGACCACGCCCTCCAGCCCCGCCTCCAGCTGCCGCGCCATCTGCGCGAGGTCCAGACCAAGCAGCCGGGCGCGCGCCTCGTCGACGTCGAGCATCAGCTTCGGTGCGCCGCCACCGATGGTGGTGCGTGCGACGGTCACCTGAGGCAGGACCGCCAGGCGTGCGCGAAGCGCATCCCCCGCCTCCCGCAAGCTCGCGATATCGCGGCCGACCAGGCGAAGCTCTACCGGAGCATCTACGGGCGGCCCCTGTACCAGGCCGCGCAGCAGAAGCTGTGCCTCGGGGAAGGCTGGCGGCAGGCTGGACTGCAACGCGCGGATCAACCGGTCCGTCGCGGCGGGGGATGCGGTCGTGATCAGCGCTTGCGCGAAGCCCGGCGCCTGATCCCGGTTGCCGACGATGTTATAGTAGAAGGCCGGCGCGGAGCGGCCGAGCACCCAGGTGACGGAGGCGATCTCCGGCTCCGCGCGCAGCAGCGCATCAATGCCGTAGACCGTCCGCGCCGTGTGGGCCAGGGCGCTACCCTCGGGCAATTCGACGTCGATGGTGAACTGGTCACGATCCACGCCTGGGAAGAACTGCGCCGTCAGCGTCGGCAGCGCCAGGAAACCCAGCACCGGCAGCACCAGGCACACCGCAATGCCGCGGATAGGGTTGGCAAGCGCGAGCCGGACGCTGCCCCGGAACAGCCGCACCAGCGGCCGGTCGCGCCGCGGCGCCCCATGGGCTGCACGCAGCCACCAGCCGGCCATCGCCGGGGTGATCGTCAGGGCCACGACAAACGACCAGACCAGCATCACGACCACCGCGATGGCGATGGACCCGACGAAATCTCCGGCCGGTCCTGGCAGCAGGATCAACGGCAGGAAGGACAGTATGGTGGTGACGGTGGAAGCCAGCAGCGGCATCGCCAGCCGCCGCACGGCGCCCGAAACGGCGGCCAGCCGCGCAGCGCCGTGCCGCAGCCGCGCGCCGATGTCGTCGACCATGACGATCGCCGCATCCACCAGCAGTCCGAGCGCAACGATCAGCCCCGTGACCGACATCTGGTGGATCGGCACGCCGAGTGCCTTCAACGTGGCGACCGAGACCAGGGTCACGATGGGCAGCGCCAGCGCGACGATCAGCGCGGAGCGCCAGCCTAGCGTCAGGAACAGCACCAGCACCACCAGCGCCACGCCCATCGCCATGTTGATAGCGATCTCGCGCAGCCGCTCCACGGTGTAGCGGCTCTGGTCGAACACTGTTTCCACGGCGAGGCCGGTCGGCATTGTCGCGGCGTAGCCCTCCGCCGTCGCGCGCATCCGGGCCATCCAGCGATCCACCTGAAGGCCTTCCTCAAGTTTGGCAGAAACCAGGATTGCCGGCTGGCCACCATGGATCGCGGCCTCCGCCGCAGGGCTGCGCGCGCCGCGCGTGACGCTAGCGATATCGCCGAGCAGCACGGCGCGCCCAGCCGCATCCTCCCGCACCACGATGCGGCGCAGGCGGTCGAGCGTCGTAATCTCCCCGGCAATGCCCAGCAGCAGGTCGCTGGAGGCGCCGCGCAGGCGCCCCGCCTGCACCTTGGCGTCCGCCGCACGAATGGCGGCTGCGACCGCATCCGCCGTCAGGCCAAGTGCGACGGCCTGGGCGGGGTCCAAGTGGACCAGGACCTCTTCCTCGGGCGCGCCATGCAGGTCGACCAGCTTGGTACCAGGCACGGTCCGCAGCGCATCGGCCAGCGCCTCCGCCTCCCGCGCCGCGCGCGCCAGGGAATGGCCGGCGGGCGCGGTGACGGCGAAGATCGCGGCATAGCCGCCGGTGCCATCGCTGTTGAATTTGGGCTCCTGCACCCCCTGGGGGAAATCACGCCGCACATCGGCCAGCGCATCGCGGATCTCGGACCACACCTGCTCGATACGGGCGGCAGGCACCGTATCCGCCAGGTCGACCAGCACCACGGACACGCTGGTCGAGGAGGTGGAGGACAGTTCGGCAATTTCCGGGATCGTCCGAAGCCGCGTCTCGATCTTGGCAGTGACCAGCGCCTCCACCCGGCCCGGATCGGCGCCGGGGAAGACGGTGGTGATGGAGGCGAAGATGTTCGTGATCGTCGGGTCTTCCTGCCGCCCAATGGTCAGGAAGGCAGACAGCCCCGAGACGATGAGGACGAACAGTGCCAGCACGACAAGGCGGGGCTGGCGAAAGAACACGGTGTCCATGCGCCCTACTCCACCAGCACCGCGACCGTCTGGCCGGGGACAACCCGGGACGGTGCGCGTGCGACGATACGGGCGCTCTCTCCAAGCGCGCCGCGCAGGAAGACCAGGTCGCCAGCCAGATGGATGACCTCGACTGCAATGGGCGCCACGGTTTCGCCCACCGGCCCGCGTGCAATGGCCAGCACCGTCCAAGTGCCGCGCCCGCCTTCGCGCAGTGCCGCGACCGGCGCCCAGAAACCGGGCTCTGCGACCACCTCCTCCAGCAGCAGGCTGCCGGTCTGGCCGAAGGCGAGCCGTGCATCCTCGGGCAAGGCCACGACAACGCCGCGTGTGCGGGTGACCGGGTCAAGATCCGAGCGCAGGCGCAGCACCCGCCCGGCCAAGCGCTGCCCCTCGATTTCCACCGCGACGGCATCACCCGGCGCAAGCCGGCCGGCGAGGCCGATCGGCAGGCCAACCCGGATCTGCGGGGACGCCTGTTCGAACAGCGTGAGAACCGGCGCACCGGCGCCAATGTTCTGGCCAGGGTCCACCAGCCGGCCGCCAACCACCGCATCGAAGGGCGCGGCAATGGCCGATTTTGCGATCTGGATGTCGACCCCCGCAATCTGGGCATCGAGCGCCGCCATGCGCGCCGCCAGCCGCACCACAGCGAGGCGCGAATCATCCCGCGCGGATTCGGACCGGAAGCCGCCGCGCGCGAGCTGGTCGTCACGCGCGCGCGTCAGCCGGGCGAGTTCCACATCCGCGGCGAGCGCGGCCCGTTCCGCCACCAATACGCCCCGCTGTGCCTCCAGCGCCGCGCTGTCGAGCCGGGCCAGGAGCGCGCCGCTTCGCACCTCATCCCCTTCCTGCGCCAGGATGGCGACGATGCGGCCTGCCAGTTCGAAGCCCAGATCGATCCGGCCCGGCGCCTCGACCTGGCCAATGAAGCGGCGCGTCACCGCATAGCCGGGCTGTTCGGCCACCTGCACCACCGACACCGGCGTGATGGGCGCCCCCGGCGGCGCCGGAACCGCGGCGGCACGCTGCGCCAGAAGCTGCGCCCCGCCAAGCACGGAGGCGGCCGAAAGCCCGATGATGGCGGCGGTCGCGGCGATGCGCCGGAGGTCTCCGCCGAGGCGCAGTAGGCTGGTCCTGGGGCCAGGCATTGGGAAACTCCAACGACGATGTTAGAACCAATAACATCGGTAGGGTCTGCAATGCCAATGGCAAATGTGGGTCTTGCCTTTTCACCTGGCGGGGATCACGAGGGCCCTGCATGAAGAAGGCGCGCTATCACCACGGCGACCTGCGCGCGGCGCTCATCGAGGCCGCGAGGCTGTTGGTGGAACAGAACGGCGCGGAGCGCCTGACGATGTCCGATGCCTCCCGCGCTGCGGGCGTCTCGACGGCCGCGCCCTACCGCTACTTCCATGACAAGGACGCGCTGCTGGATGCCGTGGCGCTGGAGGGGTTGGAACGTCAGCGCCAGGCCATGCTCCAGGCCGGTGCCGCGCATCCCTTGGGCAGCGAGGCCGCCGTCTCAGCGATCGGGCACGCCTATATTGACTTCGCGACCGCGGAACGCGGCGTCTTCAAGCTGATGTTCAGCCAGACCCGGACCCACGGCCGCAGCCCAGAGTTACTGCAGAAGGGGAAGGAGACCTTCGGCGTGCTGCTGAGCCAGCTGGCGCATCGCGAAGGCGGCTCCCCGAACGACCCGCCGATCCGCACCCGCGGCCTTCGGCTCTGGACCTTCGTGCATGGACTGTCTTTCCTGCTGATCGACGACAAGGTCAGCGCGATGGAGATTCCGCTCGATCTGTCGGAGATGGTGGCGGATGCCACTCGGCGCTTCCTGCAAGACTCGTGAACCAGACCGGCTCGGAGGAGAGTCAGGCGGAGGCGCCCGAGGCGGCCGGCGGCAGCGTGGCGACGAAGCGGAACCGCCCGCCCGCCGGCCATTGCGGCACAAGTTCGCCGCCGCGCAGCAAGGTCGCCATGATTCGCATGCCGAGCCCGCGGCCGCGGACCTGGTCGTAGCCAGCCGGCGGCCCGTCCCCGCCATCTTCCACCACCAGCGTGCCGGCCCCGTCCAGGGCCGCAATCTCGAGACGGATCAGCACCCGGTCGCGACCATATTTGAAGGCGTTCGTCACCAGTTCCGTCACCACAAGACCAAGCGTCGTCACCCGGTCCCCGTCCCAGACCGCCATCTCGGCAGTCGCGCTCAGCTCAAGTTCCAGCGGCCGGCTGCCCTCACCCACGCCGAGAGAGTTGCGAAGATCCTCCACCAGCCCGTGCAGATAGGTCCCTACCGCGACCTGGCCGATGGCCGGGCCAGAGAAAAGCCGCTCATGTACCGCACCGATGGTCATGATGCGCCGCGCGGCCTGTTCAAGCTGAAGCCGCGCTTCCGGGTCCTCCACCTCGCGCAGTTGCAGACGCAGCAGGGTCTGGGCGATCTGGAGGCTGTTCTTGACCCGATGATGCGCCTCCCGCGTCAGCAGCTCCCGGTCGCGCCGGTCGCGGTCCCGGTCGATCGCGAGACCCACAACATTGGCCAGCGCCTGGAGGAAATCGACATCGCTTTCGGAGAAGTCCTCCCTCGGATCGCGGCTGTCCACTTCCAGCACACCGAAGGGCGGTGCGCCGGCCTCGCCGCGAATCAGCACGTTCACGGCGCGGCGGACGCCATGCTCCACCATCAGCTTCGGCGTGCGGAAGCGTCCCTCATCGCCCAGGTGATTGGAGATGACCGGCGCCCCGGTCCGGAGCGCGAAGCCTGCGGGCGATTCAAGATCGGTGCCGAACCGCACCACGCCGATGACGCCGGGGCGCCAGCCGACACCGGCGACAATCTTCAAGGCGCCTTCGTCGGGAATATGTTGCAGCACTTTCGAGAGGTTGGTTCCCAGGCCATTGGCCGCGATCCGTGCCGCTTCCTGCAGAAGGTCGTCGAGCTCGGAACGACGCAGCGCCTCGCGGCCAAAGGCCGAAAGAAGCTGCTGCTGGCGCAGCCGACTGTGCAACTCACCGCCAGTCTCGGTCCGGGACCCGGCCGGCATCATCGACAATCCATTGCGTGCATGAATCGATCCCGGTTCGCAACCCGATGCTGCGCTGCCGCGGATCTACTTCCCACGTCGGCATGCCGCGGTGCAAGCCGCGGCCGCGCAACGGACGCCCGGTTGTTGAACCTGCGCTACCAGAACAGCCGGGTCGGTGTCTCCACCAGGATCCGGGCACGATCCTCGGCCCGCGGGGTCCAGGCATGGAACAGATCCAGCAGGGCCCCGTCATCCGGCATGATCTCCGCCGGGATCGAGGTATGGGGCCAATCCGTGCCCCATAGCAGCCGCTCGGGATTGGCGGCCAACAGCGCGTCATGGAAGGGCCGCGCATCCGGGTAATCCGGAAAGCGGGTGGAAAGCCGGTACGTGCCGGAAAGCTTCACATGCGCCTGCCCTTCGCCCACCAGTCGCAGCAGCGCCTGGAAGCCGGGATCGGCGACGCCAAGCGCCGCTGGCACCGCCAGCATGTGGTCGACCACCACCGGCATCTCGGCCGAGATGGCAGCGAGGTCCGCGGCGATGGCCGGCAGCCGGCGGTGGTCGCAGAAGACCTGCACCACCCATCCCAGATCCCGCATCACTGCGCGAAAATGCGGCAGCGCCTCCAGCCCCACGCCGCGGACATAGCCGGGCGGGGCCATGTGCTCATGGAAGCGCAAGCCACGCATGCCGAGGCGGTGCCAGTCGCGCAGCGTGGCCGGCGCGATCCGCGTATCGGTGATCGCGACGGCCCGCAGCCGCCCAGGTGCGCGTTCCAGCGCATCCAGCAGCACGGCGTTGTCGAAGCCATGCGCGTTGCCCTGCACAAGCACCCCACGCGCGAGGCCAAGTTGGTCCAGCAGCGCCAGATAGGCCTCGAGCGGCGCGTCCGGCGGTGTGTAGCCGCGCCCCTCCGCATAGGGGAACCGAGTTTCCGGCCCGAACAGATGCGCGTGCGCATCGACCGCACCCGGCGGCGGCGCAGTGCGCGGCCGGCGCGGCAGCGCCACGGGACCAGCGATGCGCGCAGGGGCCGCCATCAGGCAGGTCAGACCTCCGGCGCCAGCAGCGCGGGCGTGATGCGCCAAGCGGTGGCGCCAGGCGCCGGCGGCTCCATCCACAGCGGCAGGGCGTTCGGCGTGCGAACATTGGCCTCCATCCCCGCCGCCTGACGCAAGGCGCGGAACAATGCGCCATGGGCCACCACCAGCACCGGGCCGGGCAACGCCAGCGCGCGATTCACGCCGCGGACGGCCCGTTCGCGCAGCGTCACGAAGGTTTCGCCGCCCTCTGGTGCGTAGTCCCCGGCGATCCAGTCATCGTACCAGTCGCCCATTGGCAGGCCTTCCTGCTTGCCGAAATCCACCTCCGCCAGGTCGGCATCTAGTGCCACGGGCAGGCCGAGCGTGGCGGCCACGACCTCTGCCGTGTGCCGTGCGCGCAGCAGGGGGGAGGCGACGATGCTGGCGATCGGCACCGGCGCCAGGGTACGGGCGGCGCGTTCGGCCTGCGCGCGGCCGACATGGTTCAGCGGAATGTCGGTGCGGCCCTGGGACAGGCCCTGGGCATTCCAGTCGGTCTCGCCGTGGCGCAGAAACCAGAACGGAGTAGGGTGCAGCATCATGGCGGGACGTTCCTGCCGGCGACTAAGCCGGCAGCCCTTCCTGCTGCAAAGCGCGCTGCACGGCAGGCCGTGCCAGCATCGCATCCAGGTGCTTGGCCAGGTGCGACGGCAGTGTCATACCGGAACGCCTGGTTGCCCAGTATTCCACAAACAACAGCGCGGCGTCGGCGACGGAATAGCCAGAAGCGAGCACATAGGTGCCGCCACTCCAGTTCTTTTCCAGCGTCTCGAAATATTTGCCGGCCATCGCCTTGCCTTGCTCCACCACCTTGGGCTGGTCTTCCTCCCGCGCTGTGAAGTTGGCGGGGCGAAACTGGCGGGTGAAACCCTGCGGGTGGACGGTGCCGCAGACGTAATCGAGCATCTCCAGGCAGCGCGTCTCGGCCTCGAAATCCGTGGGCATCAGACCCGCTTCGGGGTTTGATTTGCCAAGCCACCAGGCAATGACCGGAAACTCCGTCAGGACACGTCCGTCGCCGCGGTCCAGCGCCGGCACCTTCGACTTCGGATTCACCGCCACGAAATCCGGCTTGTGCTGCGCGCCATCCTTCAGCGCCACCAGCGACAGCTCATAGGGCTTCCCGATCTCCTCGAGAATCACGTGGATACCGAGGGAACAGGCGCCGGGCGAGTAATACAACTTCATGGAAGGGTCTCCGGAGGATTGCGGCGGATGCTAAGCCGCGGCGCCGCAGGCGTCACCCCCTTGGCCCCGCGCCGCTGGCGTGGAACCCTGCCCCGGCCGGAAGCCTCGAAGGAGAACGCCCGATGGCAGACAAGCTGTTGATCACGAACGGCCTGGTGGTCACCATGAACCCCGCTCGCCAGGTGCTGGAAGGCGGCGCGGTTCTTGTGGAGGGCGAGCGCATCGCCGCGATCGGCGACACCGCCGCGCTGCGCGCCGCCCATCCCGGCACGCCGGAGATCGACGCCACCGGCAAGGCGGTGCTTCCGGGCCTGATCGATGCACATGCCCATGCTGGCCACACGCTGGTGAAGACGTTGGGCGGCGGCGATGGCGGGCGCTGGACGGAATCGGTGGAAGCCATCTACCCGCGCGGCGCCACGCCGGAATTCTGGGGTGCAGATGGCGCCCTCGCGGCGCTGGAGCGGCTGAAGGCCGGCGTCACCACCGGGCTGTCCATCTTCGGCGCCTATGGCTCCCGCACCGATGATGCCGCGCATGCCGAGGCGCATGCGGAAGGCTATCGCCGCATCGGCATCCGCAGCGTGCTCTGCCCCGGCGTTTCTCCGCCACCTTACCCGAACCGGTTCTACGACTGGCAGGGCGGCACGCATCGGGAGCGCGAGATCGGGCTTCAGGACCAGTTGGAGGTCTGTGCCACGCTGATCGACCGGCTGCATGGCGCCGGCGATGGGCTGACCCGGATCATGCTCTGCGCCCCTGTGGGCTATCCGGGCCGCCATGGCGTGACAGCGGAAACCGCAGCGATCTACCCGGAGGTCGCCAAGCAGGTACGCGCGCTGTCCCGCGCCCGCGGCGTGGGCTTTACCCAGGATGGCCACAAGGGCGGCACGGTGCGCGACGCGATGGAGCAGGGCATCCTCGGCCCCGATGCGCTGCTCTCGCACTGCATCGACCTGGCGGAGGACGAAATCCGCATCATCGCCGAAACCGGCACCAAGGTTGCGCACAACCCGTCGGCCAACATGTCCATCATCGGCCGCTGCCCGGCGATCGAGCTGATGGATGCAGGCGCCACCGTCGCCATCTGTTCGGACGGCACCGCGCCCGACCGCAGCTTCGACATGTTCCGCCACATGACCCAGGCGATGCACTATCACCGCCGCCATTTCCGGGACGCGAAGGTGCTACCGCCAGGCAAGGCGCTGGAAATGATCACCTGCGACGCGGCCCGCGGGCTCGGGATGGAGGACGAGATCGGCAGCCTGGAGGCCGGGAAGCGGGCCGACATCACGGTGGTCGATCTGCACAAGCCGCATCTTTGGCCCGGCGACATGCCGCTTTACCGGCTGGTCTGCTTCGCCGTGGGGTCGGATGTGGACACGGTACTGGTCAGCGGTCGCGTGTTGATGCAGGGCCGCGTGGTCCGGCACGTGGCGGAGGATGCGGTAATGGAGGCAGCGACACGGGAAATCGGCCTTGCCCTGGCGCGTACCGGTTTGCAGCATATGACCGCGACGCCGCCCGGCTTTTGGGGCGCCACGCGCTACCGCTGAGGCTCCGGGTCGGGATCTGCGTCCCTGGCGCGGTCCAGCGCAGCGCGCAGGCGGCGCAGCGGCGCCAGCAATCCGGCAATCTCTTCCGCTGCCAAGCCGTGCGGCACCGGCCTGATCGCCTCTGCCATGGCGACGACGCCTTGCTCGCGCATCGCGCGACCAGCCTCAGTCAGGAACACCAGCTTCCCGCGCCCATCCCGCGGGTCCGGCACGCCACGAACCAACCCACGCGCCTCCAGCTTCTGGATGGTGTTGGTCATCGCAGGGCGCTCGACCTGCACGGCGCGGGCGATGCGCGCCAGGCTGCGGCCATCGCCGAGCCTGACAAGATGGTTCAGCACGATGAAGTGGGACAGGCGCAGCCCATCCGGTAGCGCGCGCTCCGCCCGGTTACGGGCCAGATGCTCGATGATGCCGATCTCGTTCAACAGAGCGAAGATCGGTGGGTCGTTTGGTGGACTCATGCAGCGCGGATACGGCTGGCCGCCGGCCAGCGCGGAGTTGGCAGCACGGCGGGACCGTAGCCCAGGCGCGCCAGCATCTGGACGACGCCACCTGCACCGAGTTCCGCTTGCGCCTGGCGGTAAGGGCCATCCATCTCCGGGTACTCCTGCAGGGCCTGGCTGACAGGGTGAAGGCACAGGCCAGCCGCGGTGGCCGCCAGGTTGAGGCGCAGCCAGTCCCGTCCCGCCTGCAACTGCTCAGTCCGGCCATTGCCCGGCGTCGTGGTCCAGAGGAAGGCTGGGGTGGCCGCCAGCATGGCGCGATAGCGTTGCACCATCATGTCGTAGCCCGGCCGGCCGGGCAACATCGCGGCCTGGGTGAGCTGCCCGGCGGCCACGGCCTCCTCCAACCCCGGTCCGTAGAGGCTGATCCCATCCGGCTGCGCCGCGACGGCGTCTCGCCCCAGGCGCATCAGCGCGACGCTTTCCTGATGCGCCGCCGGTGTTGTCGCCTCAATTTGCCAGGCGCGCCACGCCAGGTCGCGCAGCGCGGCGACTCGGGCCTGGTCCACCGTGCCGCCGAATTGCGAGGGCGGCATTACCGCCGCGGCCAGCGCGGCGAGTGCGGCCTCGGGTACCGGACGGTCCATGGCAAAGGGCCGCTTCACGGATCGTCGCGTACTCGCCTGGGCAAAAAGCGGGTCCGCGAACCCGCCGGGCACCAAACGAAGCCGCGCCACCGGCCTCCCATCGAGCCGCGGCTGTGGCTCGCCCTCCGGGAACGGCGTCATTTCCAGGCCGAAGCCCTGGGCTGCGGCGGCCATGCGGAACAGCTCAACGAAGGCGCCGAGGCCGATGGTGATCTGCCGGTCAAACCGGTCAGTCACCGGCAGGCGACGGTCGAGATCGCAACGCAGCACAACCGTATCGGGCGCCGCCGCCGGTAACTCCGCAATCCAGGGCTGCCTGTTGTGTGGATTGGGCGCCAATACGGCCCAGGACAGGGCGCGGATGCGTGGATCGGGATGCGTGGCAGCCATCGGCGCCGCTGCCCAGGGCACAGCCGGATCGCTGCGAAGCTCCTGACCGAGGGTGCCAAGCGGCAGCAGCATGAATTGGGTGGTGGCGATGGCACGAAGGGTGCGGCGGCGGGTGACGGACATGCGAACCCTCATATGTTTGATTTCAAACTATTTAGTTCGTCGTCGAACTTTATGCAAGGAAATCCGAGGCCCCGCTCATCGGCGCAGCGCTATTCCCTAGTGTCGAGGGGTATCCGGCGCGGCCGCCGCCTCGCTTGGCATCGGATCGAGTAGCTGGCGAATGGCCTTGGCCAAGTCCGCCAGGCGATAGGGCTTCGGCAGCAGCGGAAAACCGCCTTCCAGATCGCCCGACTCCGGTGCCGCATTCGCCTGGTAGCCGGATGTGAACAACACCCGCAGCTCGGGCCGCAACGCCGTAGCCTCCCGAGCAAGCTGGTGGCCATTCAGGCGGCCGGGCATGACGACGTCGGTGAAAAGTAGGTCCAGCGAGGCCTCCCGCCGCACCATATCCAGCGCGACCTCGCCATTCGCAGCGGTCAGTACCTCATACCCCAGCCTCTGCAGTTGCACCGTCGCGGTCTGCCGGAGGGAAGGATCGTCCTCCACCAGCAGCACCCGCCCCTTGCCGGCGGCCAGGACGGTCGGTGCGTCCGGCCCCGCGGCTTCCGCCGCCCGATCGGACCGCGGCAGGTAGAGGGTCACGGCGGTACCCTTCCCGGGCGCGGTGGTAATCCGGACATGGCCATGGGACTGGCTGACGAAACCAAACACCATGCTGAGGCCAAGACCGCTGCCCTTGCCAAAGGCCTTGGTGGTGAAGAATGGCTCGAAAGCGCGGGAAGCGACCTCGGCTGGCATGCCCGCGCCGGTATCGGTGACCGTGACGGCAACGTAGTCGGCCGGCGGCACGTCCAGATCGGCCGCCGCCAGCGCCGCGGGACCGATGCAGGCCGTGGTGATGCCAAGCCTTCCACCCAGCGGCATCGCATCCCGCGCATTGATGCAGAGATTCAGCACCGCATTCTCAAGCTGCGGCCCGTCGATCACCGCCGGCGCCTCACCACGGCTGAGGGTCAGGATTACCTCCACCGGCGCCCCCAGCAGGCGGCGCAACAGATCCTCCATGTTACGGAGGAGGTGATTCACATCGACCACCTTGGGCGCGAGCGGATGCAGCCGGGCGAAGGTGAGCAGCCGACCTGTCAGCTCAGCACCCCGCTCCGCCGCTGCCAGGATCACCTCGAGATGGCTGCGCGCGCAGGCATCGAGGGCAAGTTCCTCGGTCATCAACTCGGCATTTCCGATGATGACCGCCAGCAGATTGTTAAAATCATGCGCCACGCCACCGGTCAGATTGCCGAGCGCATCCAGGCGTTGCGCCTGGCGGAGTTGCTCCTCCAGGGCGCGCTGGCGGGTGACATCCACCATGCTGCCAACCATCCGCAGCGCAATGCCGTCCGCATCGCGCACCAGGAAGCCGCGGTCGGAGACCAGCGCCACGCTGCCATCTGCCTTGCTGAAGCGATACTCCGCTTTCCACTGGTCGGTACCTGCGACCGCCGCCTTGCGGGCTGCCGTCACCGCCTCCCGTTCTTCCGCGACCACAAGGCCGGACCACCAGCCCAGCCCGGGCAGTGGGTCCGGCACCGGATGGCCGAACTGGCGCGTCATTTCCTCGCTCCACCAGATCTGGCCGGAGGCGAGGTTCCAGTCCCAGACGATTTCCGCAGTCGCGCCGGCGACCAGTCGGAAGCGCTGTTCATTCAGCGCAATCTGTTCCGCGTCCAGCAGGCGGCGCAGCAGCGGCCGCAAGGCGCTGCCCAGCCCCATCAGCATCTCCGCCAACACCGGCAGCCCGTGCAAGCCCGGGCCGAAACCCACGCTGAAGGCGTAGCGCTCCCCCCCCAGTGAGAGGGGCGTGACAATGTTGGAGACGATGCGCTGTTCCACGGAAAGGCTGATGGCGGGGTATTGCCGCTGAATCGATGCGTCGATGTACGGCACGACCCGCTGCTCACCCGTGGCAGCCACCTGGCCGACCAGGGAGTTGTCCACCCGCACATCCATCCGGCGCAGGTGGTCGAGATAGGCCGCGGTCAGTTCCGGCGTGCTGGCTTGGCCGGCCACAAGCTGCATGTGCCGGCCGTCCGGGCCCAGCCGAAAGAACAGGCACAGCATCGAATCCGTTGCCGCGCGCAACTCCGCCATGGCCCGCTCAACCGCCAGCGCAAAGCTGGGTGCATCGACCACCAGTCGCAGCAGGCGCTCCCGCAATGCGAGCGCCGCGATCTCCTGTTGATGCTCCAAAGCGTCAACAGCAGCGGACGCGAGGTCATCCAGCATGGCGTTTTCGGCGTCGGACAAACCGCCCCGCGGCCTGGAGTCGTGCAGCCACAACGTGCCGAGCAGATGGCCGTCACGGCCATGGAGGGGCCTCGGATAGTGGAAGCCAGCCGTCGGCACGGCTTCATCTGCCGGCGGCGTGCCCAACACGACTTCTGCATTCTCGACACCGATGCAGACGCGCGCGAAACGGCCGAGACGCGCCAAGGCCTGGTCCAGAATGATCGTGGAGACACGAGAATTTTCTACCAAGAGTTGTGCCTCGACCTTCGATACATCCATCCGAACGTCAATTCAGCACTCCCACGCACTCAGGTGAACCGTGGTGGAGGAAAGTCAGGCAAATTACCCGAAGCGTGATCGCCGAGACGCAGCCGCACGCCGTCGCAACAAAAAAGGGGCCGGAAAGCTGCAGAATAGCAGCAATCCGACCCCCCGAAACATTTCGAGCCGTGTCGTGACCGGGCTTTCCAGGCCAGCGCCCTACGGACGCCGCCGGTCAGCCAGATAACTCAGACCGAGTAGTACATCTCGAACTCGACCGGGTGCGGCGTGTGCTCGAACTTGTACACCTCGCCCCACTTCAGCTCGATATAGCTCTCGATCTGGTCCTTGGTGAACACGTCGCCGGCCAGCAGGAACTCGTGGTCGGCGGCGAGCGAACCGAGCGCCTCGCGCAGGGACCCGCAGACGGTCGGGATGCCCTTCAGTTCCTCCGGCGGCAGGTCGTACAGGTCCTTGTCCATGGCATCGCCCGGATGGATCTTGTTCTTGATGCCATCGAGGCCGGCCATGAGCATGGCGGCGAAGGCGAGGTAGGGGTTCGCACCCGGATCCGGGAAGCGAACCTCGACGCGCTTGGCCTTCGGGTTTGTCGCGTAGGGAATGCGGCAGGAGGCGGAGCGGTTACGGGCCGAATAGGCCAGCAGCACGGGAGCCTCGAAGCCCGGGATCAGGCGCTTGTAAGAGTTCGTAGTGGGGTTGGTGAAGGCGTTCAGCGCCTTGGCGTGCTTGATGATGCCGCCGATGTAGTACAGCGCCATCTCGGACAGGTCGGCATAGCCGTTGCCCGCGAACACCGGCTTGCCGGCCTTCCAGATCGACTGGTGCACATGCATGCCGCTGCCATTGTCGCCGTAGATCGGCTTCGGCATGAAGGTCGCGGTCTTGCCGTAGCTGTGGGCCACATTGTGCACGCAGTACTTGTAGATCTGCATGTGGTCGGCCTGCTGCACCAGCGGGCCGAACTTGGTGCCCAGCTCATGCTGGGACTGCGCCACCTCGTGGTGGTGCTTCTCGATCGCCAGGCCCATCTCGCCCATGGTCGACAGCATCTCGGCGCGCAGGTCGCCCTCGCTGTCCACCGGCGCCACCGGGAAGTAGCCGCCCTTGACCACCGGGCGGTGGCCCATGTTGCCCTCCGGGTAGTCCTTCAGGCTGGCGCCCGGACCCTCGATGGAATCGAGCTGATAGATGCCGTAGTTGCCGCCCGTGCCGAACTTCACGCTGTCGAACACGAAGAACTCGGCCTCCGGGCCGAAAAAGGCCGTGTCGCCGATGCCGGTCGACTTCAGATAGGCCTCGGCGCGCTTGGCCGTGCTGCGCGGGTCGCGCGAATACATCTGGCCGGTCGAGGGCTCCACGATGTCGCAGAACAGGATCATCTGCGGCTTGGCCGCGAAGGGATCCATCACCGCCGTCGAGGGGTCCGGCATCAGGATCATGTCGGACTCGTTGATCGCCTTCCAGCCGGCGATCGAGGAGCCGTCGAACATGATGCCGTCGGCGAACACGTCCTCATCGATGGTGGAGACGTGCTGCGCGGTGTGCTGCCACTTGCCGCGCGGGTCGGTGAAACGGAAATCGACGTATTCGACGCTGTGCTCCTTGATCATTTCCATGACCTTGGAGACGGCGGCGTTGCTGCCCCCGGCTGCCGGCTTCTTCGCCATCGTGTGCGGTCCTGTCTTTGTTCGTCCCGGTCCCATTGCCGCGCGACGGGGACCGGCCCCCGCCACGCGCCCGGATGGTGCCGCCACCCCCGAGGGGGCGCCGCGGCCATCCGGCCAGCCTTCCCCGGCGTGATCGCCGGTCCGGCCCGTCTTCGCCCGCCCTGGCCCTTCGGCCTGGCGGATCAGATCTCAAACCGCGTCTTCGCCCCGTTCACCGGTGCGGATGCGGATGACTTCCTGAACGTCGCTGACAAAGATCTTGCCATCGCCGATGCGCCCGGTGCGGGCCGCAGCGGTGATCGCCTCGATCGCGCGTTCCATCAACTCATCGGGGCAAACCACCTCGATCTTCACCTTCGGCAGGAAGTCCACGACGTATTCGGCGCCGCGATACAGCTCGGTATGGCCCTTCTGGCGCCCGAACCCCTTCGCCTCGACCACGGTCAGCCCTTGCAGGCCAATCTCGTGCAACGCGTCCTTCACCTCATCGAGTTTGAAGGGCTTGATGATCGCCTCGATCTTCTTCATCGGCTCCGTCGCTCCGCATGCCGGCCGGATGGCCCGACGCAAGCGCTGAATTCCTCCCGGCCAGGCCACTGCCCGGTTCCCCACCGTGTTGCATGGCGCGTGCCATCCGGGCAACGGCGCAGGCCGTGGAATCTGGCAGGGCCAGCATCAGAAACGATCATATCACAGGCATATCGCACATAAAACAGGCAGGCGCTTCGCGCCATGTTGCGCCTTCGGCCAACGCCCCCCATCATCATCGCCGCGCTGCAAGCCCTCCCGAGAGACCCGCCCGTGAAGCCCCAGAACGACCTGCTCTCCGCCACCGGGACCACCATCTTCACGGTGATGTCGGCGCTCGCCACCGAACATGGCGCCATCAACCTTGGCCAGGGTTTTCCGGACTATGACGGCCCGGAAGACGTCATTGAGGCCGCAGCCGCTGCCTTGAAGGATGGCCGCAACCAATATCCGCCGATGTCCGGCCATCCGGACCTGCGCCAGGCCGTCGCCGTCCATAACCGCCGCTTCTACGGGCTGGAGGTGGACCCCAACGCCGAGGTCATCGTCACCTCCGGCGCCACCGAGGCCATCACCGCCTGCCTGATGGCGGTGCTGAACCCCGGCGATGAATGCGTGCTGATCGAGCCGCTGTACGACACCTACCTGCCAGTGGTGAAACTGCTGGGTGCCGTGCCGAAACTGGTGCGCCTGACGCCGCCGAAATGGGACTTGCCCCGGGCAGAACTCGCCGCGGCCTTCGGGCCAAAGACCAAGGCGGTGCTGCTCAACACCCCGATGAACCCGACCGGCAAGGTCTTCACCCATGCCGAGCTCGCCTTCATCGCCGACCTGATCGAGCGGCACGATTGCTACGCCATTTGCGACGAAGTCTATGAGCACCTGACCTTCGATGGCTGGAAGCATGTCCCGCTGATTACCCTGCCTCGCATGCGCGAGCGCTGCATGCGAATCGGCTCAGCCGGAAAGACCTTCAGCCTGACAGGCTGGAAGATCGGATATGTCACCTGCGACCGCAGCCTGGCCGGCAATGTCACCAAGGCGCACCAGAACCTGACCTTCACCACCCCGCCCAACCTGCAGCGCGGCATCGCGGTCGGTCTGTCGAAGCCCGATTCCTACTTCGAGGGCCTGTCCACCAGCCTGCAGGCGAAGCGAGACCGGCTGGCGGCGGGGTTGGCGCGACTCGGCTTCGGCGTGCTGCCGACCCAGGGCAGCTATTTCATCACCACGGATTTCCGGCCGCTGGGCTTCAACGGAGACGACGTGGCCTTCTGCCGCACCCTGACGGTGGAGGCGAAGGTCACCGCCATTCCGGTCACGGCCTTCTATGCCTCCTCGGACGCGCCGAGCCACTATGCGCGCTTCGCCTTCTGCAAGGGTGATGCGGTACTGGACGAAGCGCTGGCGCGGATGGAGGTTTGGCTCGCGACGCGCAGCGGCGAAGCCCGCGTGGCCGCCGGGTGAAGATGGACCCGGCCGCCTTGCTGGACGCGGCGGAGGCGGCCCGCGACCAGGCGTACGCGCCCTATTCCAGATTCCGGGTGGGCGCCGCCCTGCTGTGCGACGACGGCACCATCCAGCCCGGCTGCAACCTCGAGAATGCCAGCTACGGTGCCACCATCTGCGCCGAACGCGTGGCGGTGGGCGCCGCGATCGCTGCCGGCCGCCGGCGCTTTCGGGCCATCGCAATCGCCGGCCCCGCCGGCATTGCGCTCTCCCCCTGCGGCATCTGCCGGCAGGTGCTGTCCGAATTTTCACCGGATGGCGCGCTGCGCGTGGTGATGCGCACGGCGGATGGTTCGGTGCGAGAGACCAGGCTGGCCGCCCTGCTGCCAGACGCCTTCGGTCCGGCCGATCTCGCATCCGCCCCCGCCAGCGCGCATCCCCCCGGTTGACGCGACCGCCCGCCTCGCCCTATCACCCGCCCCCCGGGGTGTTGCCCGGAAAGTGGCGTGTGGCGGTCGTAGCTCAGTTGGTAGAGCGCCAGGTTGTGGTCTTGGATGTCGCGGGTTCGAGCCCCGTCGATCGCCCATTCGCCCACACGTCCAGGAAAACAACCACATGCAGATCCGCCTCGATGGCCACACCGCCCTGATCACCGGGGGGTCAAAGGGACTCGGCCTCGCCATAGCCGAAAGCTATGTCGAATCTGGCGCCGCCGTGGCGCTGGTCGCCCGCGGGGTGGAGGCACTGGACGCCGCCAAGGCGCGGATCCTCGGCAAATTCCAGGGTGCCCGCATCGCCGCCATTTCGGCTGATGTCGGCACCGCCGAAGGCTGCGCCCGCGCCGCCGCGCAGGCGGCCGAGGAACTCGGTCCGGTCGACATCCTGGTGAACAACGCCGGCACCAGCCAGCGCGGCCCCTTCATGGAGGTGGATGACGCGCTGTGGCAGGCCGACCTGGATCTGAAGCTGTTCGCCGCCATCCGGCTGACCCGCGCGGTCTGGCCCGGCATGCAGGCACGCGGCTGGGGCCGCATCATCAATGTGCTGAACATCGGCGCCAAGGCGCCCGCCGCCGGCGGCGCTCCCACCGCCGTCTCCCGCGCCGCGGGCATGGCGCTGACCAAGATCCTGGCCGGTGAGGGCGCGCCGCACGGCATCCTGGTGAACGGCATGCTGGTCGGCATCATCGAGAGCGACCAGTGGGTGCGCCGCCACGCAGCCGACCCGCGCGGCATCTCCTGGGAAGACTGGAAGACGGAACAGGGCAAGGCGGTGCCGATGGGTCGCATCGGGCGCGCCGATGAATTCGCCGCGATGGCCACTTTCCTCGCCTCTGACCAGGGCGGCTACGTCACCGGCACCGCCATTAACGTCGATGGCGGGCGCAGCCCCGTCGTCTGATGGCCGTCCTCATCATCCTCGGCGGCATCCTGCTGCTGGCGCTGATCTTCGGGCCGCAGCTCTGGGTGCAGCATGTGCTGCATGTGGCGCAGGCGGAGCGGACGGACCTGCCCGGCACCGGCGGGGAGCTGGCGCGCCACCTGCTGGATGAGGCCGATCTGCGCCATGTGCAGGTGGAGGAATCCAAGGTCGGCGACCATTACGACCCCGGCGCGGGCATCATCCGCCTGACGCCGCCGCATTTCGCCGGCCGCTCCATCGCCGCCGTGGCGGTGGCGGCGCATGAGGTCTCGCATGCCGTGCAGCACGCTCGCGGCGAGCCCGGCTTCCGCCGGCGCATGGCGCTGATCCAGGCCATCGCGCCGCTCGACCGGATCGGCCAGGTGATGCTGATTTCGATGCCTCTGGTTTTCGTTGCGGTGCGGTCCCCGTCGCTGATCGCGGTGCAGCTGGCCCTGGTAGTGGTGCTGTTTGCCGGGCGGCTGGCGGTGCATGCGGTGACGCTTCCGGTGGAGCTGGATGCCAGCTTCGGCAAGGCGCTGCCGGTGCTGCAGCAGGGCGGCTACCTGGCGCCGGCCGACCTGCCCCAGGCCCGCCGCGTGCTGCGCGCCGCGGCGCTGACCTATGTGGCGGCGGGGCTGATCACGCTGATCAATGCGGCGCGCTGGTTCCGGTTGTGAGGTCTCTTGGTGCCCTCAAGCGCCGGGCGGCCGCTCCGCGGCCTTGGTCCGCCGCATGAGGCGGCGAGCGCCGTTCGGCGCCTCGGCCAGCAGGGATAGCCGCAGGTCGGGATGCCCCCTCAGCTGCCGACCTTCAGCGTGCTGGTCAGCCCGCGCAGGCAGGCCAGGATCGACAGCGGGGTGATCTTGCCGGTGCGGGGGTTCTCCTCGCTCGGCACATTCTCGATGGTCATCGTCAGCCGCGCGCTGGCCGCCTCCACCTTGATGGTATGGGTGTTGCGCGTCACCGTCGTGTCCGCCCAGATCTTCACCGTGGTGCGTTCCGGCCCGATGCCGGCCAGCGCCAGCGCGGCGGCCACGTTGACGTTGGCCGGAAAGCCCTGGGCGGCGTCGAAGGCGTTGCCCTCGAAAATCAGCGTCGGTGTGGTGATCGCGGCCACGTCGATGCCGTGCTGGTCCAGATAGGGCGCGCCCACCAGGCCCCGCGGCGGCTTGCGCGTTTCGATGGTGACGGACGCCACCTCCCCTTCCGCCGCCGCCCGCACCGCATCCAGCCCAAGCAGCGCGCCGGTCGGCACGATGATGCGCGCGCCGGTCTCCCGCGCCCGCGCTACCAGATGCATCCTCGGCAGCAGCGCACCGACGGAGGACGGCACGAAGATGCGCCCGGCCTCGATCGCGGCGACGGCGACCTGTTCGAAGATCGCCGCCGGTGCGGCCTCCACCACCACATCGGCCTGGGCGAGTTCCGCCAGGCTCACCAGGGCCGGCGGGGTGCGAAAGCCGGCCAGGTTGGCGCGCGCCTTGTCCTGGTCCCGCGCCGCCACGGCGACCAGGCGCAGGCCCTCCACCCCAGCATCCAATGCGCGGGCCAGATGCAGGCCGATGGCGCCGAGGCCAGCGATTGCGACGGTCAGTTCACGTGCCATGTGTGGCCCCCAAGCTTTGCGATCCCGCGCGGGGCTACAGCAAGACGGGCCGCGAGGAAACCTAGCCCTCGAAGCGCGCCAGCCGCACCGCCGTGTGGCCCCGCATGGCGTGCGGGCTGGGCATCACCAGCAGGCAGTCATCATGCGGGGTACGCACCTCCGCCTCCCCATCCAGGGCGATCAGCGTGTTGCGGCGCGGCACCACCTCCCCACCGCGGAAATCGCGCAGGAAGGTGAAGCCGCTGGTGCTCGCCGTCACTGTCTGCGTCACCCGCGCAAGGCGCCCGGCGGGAAGCACCACATCCGGCGGCAGCGGTGCATCCGGCGTTGCCATGCCAAGCTGGCGCAGCAACCGCGCGGCGCTGTGCTCCATCTGCGCCAGCGTCTCCGGCCGCCAATGCGATCCTGCCTCCAGCAAAAGCGCGGTGCCGCCATCGCGGAAGCGTGCGTGGTCGATCAGCCGCAGCCCGGCAGCGTGGCCGTCATCAGCCACCACCAGCGGCGGCGTGCCCAGCGACTGGCCTAGTGCCCGCGCCGCCGCCCCTGGTCCGGACAGGAACAGCGGGTCCGACGGCCAGAGCATGGAATGCAGGTCAAGCAGCACATCGGCCTGTGCCATCACCGGCAGCAGCGCCCGCGCCCGGTCCAGTTCCACGGACCGCCGGCTGCCGCCGAGCAAGGCTGGCGCCCAGATACGGTTCAAATCTTCATCGACGAAGCGGCTGGCGGTGGGGTCGGCCGGGTCGAAGCGTTCCAGCGCCGCCAGATTGCCGAAGACCAGTGTCAGCGTGCCACGGCGTGGCCGAAGCCCATCCCGCAGCCAGCGCGCCAGCAGCAGCGCGCCCGCAATCTCATTGCCATGCACCGCGGCGGAGACCACCAGATGCGGCCCGGCCTCCGCGCCCATGAAGCGCCAGACCCCCGGCAGCCCCATATTGCCCGCCCTCCACGGGCTGATATCCGGGCGTGGCAGGTGCACGGTCAGTGGTGGCAGGCCGGCCAGGACAGTGGAGGAAGGCTTCACGCCGCCATCCTGTCGCCGAGGCGATCGAGAAAGGCACAGCAGGCCGCGAGCTCGGATCGCGCGATCCACTCCTCCGGCTGATGCGCCTGTGCAACGTCGCCGGGGCCGCAGACCAAGGTGGCGATACCGGCATCCTGGAAGACGCCCGCCTCCGTCGCGAAGGGCATGCGCCCCACAGGCCCCACTGCCCCGCAATCCCGCGCCAGTCCGACCAGCGGATGTGCCGGATCGAGGCTGAGCGGCGGAGCCAGGCAGCGCGGGCGGATTCGGAACTCGGCCTCCGGCGCGCGGGCTTGCAGGTCCGGCAGCAGCACGTCGCGGGCGTAATCGGCCAACGCATCCCGCACCGCCGCCGCCCGGTCGCCGGGGATCGTGCGCGCCTCGAAGACGAATTCGGCGAGGTCCGGCACGATGTTGAGGATGCTACCGGCGCGGAAGGTCCCGGTGTGGACGGTCGTATAGGGCGGCTCGAACCCCTCCGCCCGGCGGCCTTCGGCGGCGAAGCGGCGGGCCTGGGCCTTCAGGAAGGCAACCGCCTCAGCCGCCGCCTCCAGCGCATTGGCGGTACGGTGCGTTTGGCTGGAGTGGCCGGTGCGTCCCGTCACCTCCACCTCCCAGGAGGCATAGCCCTTATGGGCCACCACCGGGGCCATGCGGCTCGGCTCGCCGACGATGCACAGCGCCGGCGGCGGGGCGTGCCGGACCAGGCTGTCGACCAGCAGGGGGGCGCCGGCGAAGGTGGTTTCCTCGTCGAAGGACAGGCACAGGTGGATCGGCCGTGCCAGCTTCCGCGCGGCGAAGCCTGGCACCGCCGCCATGACGCAGGCCCAGAAGCCTTTCATGTCGACGGTGCCGCGCCCGGTTAGCCGCCCATCGGCCTCACGCAGCACGAAGGGGTCCGACGCCCAGGCCTGGCCTTCCACCGGCACGCAATCGCCATGCGCCGAAAGCGCCACGCCGCCTGCCACCGCCGGGCCGATCCTCGCATGCAGCGCCGCCTTTTGCCCGCTGGCATCTGGCACGCGGCGGGACGCCACGCCATACCGGGCGAGCTCATCCTGCACGAACTGGACAAGGTCCAGATTGCTTCGCGCACTGGTCGTATCGAACGCCACCAGCCGCGCCAGAATCCCGACCGCGTCGGACTCCAACCCCATCAGCGAATATCTCCCTTGCCGTCACTCTATACGGCACGGGAACGGGCGCAATTCGATGTCGTCCTATTGCGCCAGGCCCAGGTCGCGCAGCACTGTCCGGTTCATCGTGCTTTCGGCGGCAAAGCGTTCCTGGAAGGCCGCGCCGGGCAGGTAGCGCGGCACGGCGTTCATCCGCTCGGCCGCCTGGCGAAAGCTGTCGCTGGCCACCGCGGTGGCACAGGCGCGCTCCAGCGCCGTGGCAGCGGCATCAGGCATGCCGGCGGGGCCGATGAGCCCGCCGGCAGAGCTGCCCTCGATCGGATGGCCGAGTTCCGCCACCGTCGGCACCTGCGGCAGGGCCGGCATCCGTTCCGAACCGAAGACACCCAGAATGGGCAGGCCGACATTGGTGGGGATGGAGGGGCTTTCGACGAAGACCTGGATCTGCCCGCCAAGGGCTGCGGTCGCCATCGGCCCGGCGCCCGTGAAGGGTACATGCAGTCCATCGACTCCGGCTGCCTTCAGCAGCGCCGCCATCAGGATATGCTGCGTGCTGCCCTGGCCGGGGGAGCCATAAACCAGGGCCTCCTTGCCCGACCGCGCATGCGCGATCATGCCGGCGAAATCCTGGAACGGCGCGCCGCGGCCGGCCACCAGGACCTGAGGGTTATCGTAAACCAGGCAGAGAAAGCGGAAGCTCTCCATGGAGTAGGACAGGCTTTGCAGATGTGGCTGCGCCGTCAGCGGATTGTTCGGCGACATGCCGATCGTGTAGCCATCCGCCGCCGCGCGGGCGATCTGCGCATCGCCGATCGTTCCTGCCGCACCGCCACGGTTGACGATCACCACCGTCTGGCCGAGCGCCCGGCTGAGTTCGGGCTGGAGTGCGCGGGCCATCAGGTCCGTGTTGCCTCCGGGCGGATAGGGCACGATCATCTGCACCGGGCGGGATGGGTAGCTCTCCTGCGCCCAGGCGGCGCCCGTGGCCAGCAGCAGCCCGAAAGCCAAGGTGATGCGCGTCTTCATGGTTGTTCCCCCGAGTGATCTTCTTGTCGGGGCGACGCTTGCCCGCAGGGGCGGGGCGGTCAAGGCCGGCAGACGTCGGCGGGCTGGCGAAAGCCCTTTCCCTGATTTTCACGAGGAAAAGGGTTCGCCCACGGCCGGCTAGCGCGCCGCGCGGGCTTCCGCCACCAGCCGTTCCAGAGTCGGCAGATCGACCGCGCCGGGCACGAGGGTGCGGCCGATGACCAGGGCGGGGGTGCCCTCGATGCCGAGCGACTGGGCCAGCGCCATGTTCGCCTGGATACGCGCGGCGAGCGCCGGATCATCCATGTCCCGCCGCAGCCTGGCCCAATCAAGCCCCGCACGCTCGGCCTGCTGGCGCAGCACCGGCTCCGTCGGCTCGCCGCGCAGCCCCATCAGCGCATCATACAGGCGGCTGTAGCCACCCTGACGCTGCGCCGCGAGGAGGGCACGGGAGGCAAGGACGCTGTTTGGTCCAAGGATAGGCAGATCCTTCATCACCACGCGCAGATTGGGATCGCGGCGGATCAGCGCCTCCATGGTCGGATGCAGCTGCTTGCAGTAGCCGCAGCGGGCGTCGAAGAATTCGACCAGCGTCACATCGCCTTGTGGATTGCCCTTCACCGGGTCCGCCGCGTCGCGGAACAGCGCGGCCTCCTGCGCCCCGATTGCCTCCCGCTGCGCCGCGGCCCGCGCCGCCTGCTCGGCCGCCTCCAGTCCACCAATGGCGTCGCGAAGGATGGTCGGGTCATCGCGCAGCGCCTGGCGCAAGATCTCGACGATCTCGGCCCGCTGGGCGGGGGTGAAGCCCTGGGTCCAGGCGGTAACCGGCAGAGATACTGCCAGCAGCAGGGCGGCGGCCCGGATCAATCGGCGCATGTAAATCCTCATCGGCCGCGTTGCGGCGGTTGGTTCTCGGGCGCGGCGGCGTTGCGAAGGTCCTGCGCCCGTAGCAGTTGCGGGCCGGCGGGCAGCGCGGTCGCGGCGCGGGTGGCGAGCGTCCGGGCGCTGCGTGGGTCGCCCAGCAGCAGCGCCTCCTCAGCCAAGGCGAGATCGGCTTGCGGCATGTTGCCCAGCCTGCCCTGCGCCACGGCCATCTGCCGCCAGACAAAAGGGCTGTCGCGTTCCGTCCGCAGTGTCGCCTCCAACTCCGCCACCGCCCGGTGCAGTTGGGCGGGCTGGCCGAGCTCGATCAGCACGCGGGCATGGCTCAGGCGGATCATCGGCTCATCCGGCGCCAGATCGCTGGCCTGCGCATAGGGGGCCAGCGCCTCGGCCGGGCGGTGACCCTCGAACAGGATCTGGCCCTTGAGCTCATGCAGCCATGGGCTACGCGGCGCCTCCGCGATCAGCGCCTCGACCATGGCGACGGCTTCCAGAATGCGGCCGGAGCGGAACTGCGCGATGGCACGGGCATAGCGGGCGGGGCTGGAGGTATCGCTCGGCGGATAGCGGCGCCAGGTCATCGCTGGCGGGTCGATGAAGCCGTCCAGCTTCGCCCGCACCATGGCGAAGCCCTCCTCGAAGCCCGGCGGCACGGGCGCATCGGCATGGCGCGACCGGGCAATATGCTCGCGGGCAAACTCCAGCCGGTCGCGGGATAGTGGATGCGTGCGGAAATACGGGTCCTGCCGTCCGACGGCGAGCAGTTCTTGCTCCAGCAGCTTCTCCAGCAGCGATGCCATGCCGCGGGAGGACCAGCCCAGCCGGTCAAGGTAGGTCACCGCCGCCTGATCGGCCGATTGTTCCTGGGCCCGGGTGAAGGCGTAGAACTCCCCCATCGCGCTGGCCTGGCCACCCAGCATCCCGGCCGCCAGCGCGCTGGATTGGCCGGTGGCTACGGCTGCGGCGCCGCCCAGCAGCATGGCCGCGACCGAGCGCAGCATGGCCGCGCGCATCTCATCCGGCATACGAGCCAGGTGCCCGCCGGCGATGTGGCCGGTCTCATGCGCCAGCACCCCGATCAGTTCCTTGACCGATCCAGCCTGCTGGATCAGCCCGGTGTGGATGAACAGCCGGTTGCCGGTACTGACGAAGGCGTTTATGGCGCGGTTCTGGATCAGCGTGATCCGAACCAGTCCGGGATCAACGCCCGCCGTGCGGAACAGCGGGTGGGACAGGCGGCGGACCAGGTTTTCGGTCTCCGCATCCCGGATGGTCACGATCCGCTGCGAGGCCTGCTGCGCCGAGGCCGATCCGGGGGCGACCAGCGCGACGAAAAGGGCGAGGACGACCAGGATGACGACCAGCTTGGTGCCGGCGATCGAAAAGGCCAGGGGGCGCGACATGGCGGCCAGCCTAGCGCGATCGGCGTCTTCGGCCCACCCCGAGGCTTGTAACGCGCGCCGCCCCACACACCGCTTCGCCGCTCTGGCGCTGCTGCCGGTCCTGGCTGCCTGTGGCGCCACGGACAGCAGCACGGGCGGCTTGCGGGCCGGTCAGGAAGGCTTTGTGCGCGGCTTTCTCGGCGGCGTTGCGGCAGAGGAACCGCGCGCCGCGCTGATTGCCCGCGATGTTCTCTCGGCCGGTGGGTCAGCAGCGGATGCGGCGGTGGCGGCGGGCTTCGCGCTGAGCGTCACCCTGCCCTCCCGCGCCGGGCTTGGCGGCGGCGGCGCCTGCCTGCTGTACGTGCCGAGCCGGAACGAGGTGGAAGCGATTGTCTTCCCGCCTGGCCCACGCGCGTCGGTGCCGGCGGGTGCCGACCGTCCGGCCGCCGTGCCACTGATGGCGCGCGGCCTGTTTGCCTTGCACGCGCGTGCCGGCCGCCGGTCTTTCGAGGAATTGATCGTCCCGGCGGAACAGGCCGCGCGCTTCGGCACCGAGGTCAGCCGCGCCTTTGCCGCTGACCTGGCCGCCGTCGCCGGACCGCTATTCGCCGATCCGGGCGCCGCCGCGGCTTTCGCGGGCCCGGGCGGCCAGCCGCTGGCCCCCGGCGCGCGGATGACGCAGGTCGACCTTGGCAGCACACTCGCCACCCTGCGCACCGCAGGCGTGGGCGACCTCTATCAGGGCGCTCTGGCGCGGCGGATGGAGGAAACCTCCCGCGCCGCCGGAGGCATGCTGACGGTGCCCGAACTGCGGGAGGCGGTGCCCAGGGTGGTGCAACCGTTGCAGGCGCGGCTTGGCAATGACGTGGTGTCCTTCCTGCCGCCGCCGGCGGATGGCGGCCTGGCCGCGGCGGCCGCCTTCGCCGCTCTGCAGGCCGGCACCGGCGCGCCCGGCGCAGCGGCGCGGGGTGAGGCTGTCGCCGCGGCATGGCGTGCGCGCGGCGGGGAGCCGATGACGCTCCTGGCCTCCGCCGATTTGCCGGCTGGCGGGCTCGGCCTCCTGCCGGCCTCCACCGGCCTCGCCGTGGTCGACCGTGACGGCATGGCCGTAACCTGCGCTTTCACCATGAACAACCTGTTCGGCACCGGCCGCATCGCTCCAGGCACCGGCGTGCTGCTGGCCGCGGCGCCGGGAATCGGCCAGGTGCAACCGGCGCTGCTTTCGGCCGGGCTGGTGCACAGCCCCAATCTCCGCGCCTTCCGCGCCGCCGCCGCGGGCAGCGGCCAGCAGGCGGCGCCGATGGCTGTGGCGCTGCCACTGTCCCAGGTTATGGGTGGGGTGGCCCCGGCGCAGGCCGCGGGCTCGGCGCCGGAGCCGGGCCGCACACAGCTGCTGTCCTGCCCGCGCTACCTGCCTGGCGACGCGAACGCCTGCCAGGCAGTAACGGACCCGCGTGGCGCCGGCCTCGCCGCGGGTGCGGTGGACCGCTGAGGGCGTGGCGCTGAAGGTCGGGCGGGGGGCGGAAGCGCCGCCCTTCCTGGTGATGGACGTGATCGCGGCGGCCAATGCGCGCGCCGCGAGCCTGCCGGCCGGCGCCCCCGGCGTGCTGCGGATGGAGGTCGGCCAGCCGGGCAGCGGCGCGCCGCGCGGGGCGGAGGAAGCCGCCATCCGCGCGCTGCAATCGCGGCGGCCGATGGGCTACACGGAGGCCTTTGGCCTCGGCTCTCTCCGCGCCCGGATCGCGCAGCACTACCAGGACAGCCATGGCGTGACGGTGGCACCGGCGCGCATCGCGGTGACGGTCGGGGCCTCGGGCGCCTTTCCCCTCGCCTTCCTGGCGTCGTTCGATGTGGGCGACAGCATCGCAATGGCCGCACCCTTCTATCCGCCCTACGCCAATATTCTGACCGCCCTCGGCATGGTGCCGCAGCTGCTGCCCTGTGACGCCTCCACGCGTTTCCAGCCAACGCTGGCGATGCTGGAGAAACTGGACCCTCTGCCCGCCGGGCTGATCGTCGCAAGCCCCTGCAACCCGGCCGGCACCATGCTGGCCCCCGAAGAACTGGCTGCCATCGCCCGCTGGTGCCATGCCAGTGGCGTGCGGCTGGTCTCCGATGAGATCTACCATGGGCTGTCATGGGGCAGCGTGGCCGAGGCCACGGCGGCGGCCTTCAGCGACAGCGCCATCGTGGTGAACAGCTTCTCCAAGTATTTCTGCATGACCGGCTGGCGCATCGGCTGGCTGCTGCTGCCGGAAGATCTATGCCGGCCGGTAGAGCGACTGGCGCAGAACCTGTTCATCAGCGCGCCGCATATCGCGCAGGTCGCTGCCGAGGCCGCCTTCGACTGCACGGCCGAGTTGGAGGCCAACAAGGACGGCTACCGCCGTGCCCGGGCCGCGCTGCTGGCGGGCCTGCCGCAGGCGGGCTTCGACCGCATCGCCGCGGCCGATGGCGCCTTCTATCTGTGGTGCGACATCGGACACCTCAGCAATGACAGCCTGGATTTCTGCGCCCGCATGCTGGCGGGCGCGGATATCGCCGCCTCTGCCGGTGTGGATTTCGACCGCGAGCGTGGCCACCGCTTCCTACGCTTCAGCTATTGCGGGGCGGAGGCGGAGGTGGTGCAGGCGCCAGCGCGGCTGAAGGCCTGGCTCAGGCGCTGAGCGACCCACCCCAACGCCACCAATCGGCAGGCAGCGCCGAAGCGGCCATGGCGGCCTGAACGGGGGAGGGAAACAGCCCGAAGCAGGTGGCGCCAGAGCCACTCATCCGCACCAGCAGGCAGCCCGGCTGCGCCGCCAGCGCGGCCAGCACCGCGGCCACGTCTGGGCACAGGCCGATCGCGGCATCCTGCAGGTCATTGCCCAGCGGGCGCAGCCATTCGGCCAGTTCCGCGGCATCCGCCCAGCCTTCCGGGAAGGTGGCGGGGGCGGAAAAGCCGGCCTGGCGGGCGCGGAATACCTGCGGCGTCGCCAGCGGCAGGCGCGGATTGGCCAGCACCAGGCCGCAAGGCGGCAGCGGCGGCACCGGGGACAACAGCCCCCCCACCCCCCGCATCCGCGCGGGGCGGCCAGCGATGCAGACCGGGACATCAGCGCCCAGCGTCTCCGCAATGGCGTCCAGATCGGTTTCCACCCCCCACAGCCTGGCCAGCACGCGCAGCGCCGCCGCGGCGTCCGCCGACCCCCCCCCGATGCCGGAGGCTACCGGCAAGTGCTTCTCCAGATGCAGCGCGGCATGCGGCGGGCGCCCAGCCACCGCCGCCAGCGCGCGGGCGGCGCGCAGCACCAGATTATCCGGTTCCGCCGTCAGCGCCCCAGCCTCCGGCCCATCCAGCGCCAGGGCCAGCCGACCGGCTTCCACGGCAGAAACGCGGTCGCCCACCCCTGCAAACACCGCGAGGCTATCCAGCAGGTGAAAGCCATCCGAACGACGACCGGTGACGCGCAGATACAAGTTTACCTTCGCGGGAGCGAAGCCCGGATCCTGCGGACTCAATCGCGGCTCTGCGCCGTCGTGGCCGGCGGGTCGGGCAGGCCGTCGCGCAACTTGATGGTGATTCTCTCCAATTCGGCTGGCTCCGGCTCAAGTCCCAGCGCGCGGCGCCATTGGAAGCGGGCTTCCTGTCGCCGGCCGGCGGCCCAATAGGCATCGCCAAGATGGTCATTGATGACGGAATTTCGCGGTTCCAATTCCACCGCTCGCTCCAGTGCGGCGATGGCGCCAGGAATGTCGCCCATCCTGAACAACGCCCAGCCGAGGCTGTCGACGATATTGCCGTCATTCGGCCGCAGCGCCACGGCGCGTTCCAGCATGCGGCGCGCCTCCGGCAGATCCCGGCCCTGCTCCACCCATGTATAGGCCAAGTAATTCAGGACGTAGGGCTGCTCCGGCGCCAGCTCCAGCGCCCGCTTGAAATCCGCCTCCGCCCGCGGCCAGTTGCCGGAGCGCTCATGGGCGATGCCGCGCGCGTAATACAGCGGCCAATCCGTCGCCCCCGGCGTCGGGATGCGCGCAAGCGCGGCATCATAGGCCAGCACCGCCTCGGGGAAGCGACTGCGTATCCGCAGCAGATCGCCGAGCCGAACCAGGGGTTGCGGCTGCTCCGGCAGATCCGCCGCCAGACCACGCAGCGCGGCCTCCGCCTCCTCCACCCGATCCATGCGGTCGAACAGCGTGGCGCGGCGCAGCGCGGTGACGGGGGCGAGCGCGTCGCCGCTCGGCACTGCCTCCAGCACCTGAAGCGCGGTGTCCGGATGGCGCTCCTCGGCGTAGTTCTCCGCGATCAGCAACAGGGTCGGCGCGAAATCTGGACGCAGACGCAGCGACAGTCGGGCCAGGATCAGTGCCGCATCGCCGCCGCCCTGCTGGCGCAGCGCCACCGCGAGTGTCAGGTAGGATTCGGAAATGCCCTCCACGGCGGAGGAAACCGGCCGGGTCTCCAACAGGGCGCGGCGCTGCGCCGGACTGCTGGCCGCGAGCGCATAGTCGCCAAGCGCCCGCGCCAGCCCATCGACCAGCGCCATCGCCTCACCCTCCCGCCCGCTGCGGGCGAAGATGGCTGCGGCGATCTGTAAAAGGCGCAGCGAGGGATCGGGCGTTTCCGCTAGTGCCACGCGGATCGCCCGCTCCGCCTCCCGCGGCCGGCCGGCGAGGTCGGCGATCAATGCCATGTGCAGCGAATGAATGCCGCGCAGACGGCCGGTATCGGCCAGAGGGCGCAGCGTGGCCAGCGCCGCATCGGTTTGGCCGCGGCCCTGCTGCACCCAGGCAATCAGCAGGGGCTGGAGCAATTGCGCCGGCCCCTGCCGCGGCAGCGCGCGGATCCGCTGCTCCGCGCGGTCCCACCGCCCGGCCAACGATTCGGAGCCCACCAGCAGCAGCGCGGCTGCCTGATTCTGAGGCAGGCGGCGAGCCAGGCGCAGCGCCTCCGGCCGGCCATCCAACAGGGCGGCTGCGAAGGCGCGGCTCAGCAATTCACCCTGGTTCGGGTCTCGCCGCAGGGCTGCCAGCAACCGATCGGCGGCGGCACGCGTATCGGTTTCCGATTGCGCAAAGCGGCCGGACAGATAGTTGCCGAAGACGCCCTCGGGTTCCGCGGCTTCCGCCGCCGCGGTTGTTACGGGCCCGGGCGTGCCAGCCGCGGCACAGCCGGACAGCAGCGCGGCCAGGAGCAGGAGGGCACGGCGGGGCGGGACTGACCATATCATGCCGGCGACCCTAGCAGCCCTGCACCGTGCTTCGCCAGAACGGCATTGATGCATCGCAACAGCGTGGCGCGCCCGCCAAGCAGCGTTGCCCACAGGCCACATCCGCGGGCAAACGGCACATCGCGCGAAACACGCCGACATGAAATGGACGTTTGTTCATCCGGCCCGAACCCCACGCCGGTTACGTTTCGTTGCCTGACCGGGAAACGGGAGTAAATCTGATGCGTCGCCACGTCCTTGCGTTGTTCGCGCTGCTTGCCGGCCTCGTGGCCGCCGGCTCAGCGCAGGCACAGAATCGGTTCTGGCTGGTCAATGAGACCGGACGAACCATTGAGCGTGCCTATGTCTCGTCCTCGCGCGTTTCCAATTGGGGACCGGACATCCTGGGCACCTCCGTGCTGCCCTATGGGGAACGGGTCTGGGTGGTCCCATCCTTCGGCGATTGCGTGCTGGACCTGCGTGTGACGTTCCAGGGTGGCGGGGAATCCACGCGCATGCAGGTGAATGCGTGCCGCATCAGCCAGATCGTCTTCGGCGGCCGCGGCGGTGGGGCGGGGGCCGGTGCGCAGGTTGCGCCATCCCAGCCAGCCGCAATGAACCCGTCCTTCAATTTCGTGAACGGCACCAACACCACGATCAGGGAGCTCTATGTCTCGCTGGCTACTGATGGGGGATGGGGGCAGGACCGGCTGGGCACGCAGGTGATGCGACCGGGTCAGCGTGTCCCCGTCTCCCTGCCGGCCGGCGTAACCTGCGCCGTGGATATGCGGGTGGTCTACATGGATGGCCGCGCCTTCGAACGACGGCGGCAGCAGACCTGCAATCTCAACAGCTTCGTCTGGCGATGAGGGCTGGCGCACCGCCCTGGTGACGGTGAACTCATCCGCGGCATTGTTGGCAGTCTCACATGCCCCGGGCGGGCCGAAGCCTGGCGGGCGCCGGCTGAGTAGGCTGGCGCGGCGGAGGATCGTGGAGGTTTCTGTCCCCGCCGCGCCCCGCGGCCAGTTGTCGCGATCGCCGGCCCTCCCACGCCCGGCAGTTGCACGGCAGCCTGCCCCCGGCGCAGGCTGCGCGCCGGATCGGCCAGTCAAGGAAGCTTCACCATGCCGGAAGGCACCACCCCCCTGCTGCTGCGGCAGGACACCGAGTCCGGCGTCGCGCGACTGACGCTCAACCGCCCGGACAGCCGGAACAGCCTGTCCTTCGCGATGCTTGGCGCGCTGCTGCATTCGCTCGAGGAGATCGCACAGGACCCTGCCGTGCGCGTCGTCGTGCTCGCCGCCGCCGGTCCTGTATTCAGCGCCGGCCACGACTTGCGGGAGATCACCGCGCATCGCAATGACGAGGATGAAGGCCGCGGCTTCTACGCCGCCGCCATGCAACGCTGTGCTGCGGTGATGCAGGCGATCGTCGCCCTGCCCCAGCCGATGATCGCGGAGGTGCAGGGCATCGCCACCGCCGCCGGCTGTCAGCTTGTGGCAAGCTGTGATCTGGCAGTGGCCAGCGAATCCGCGAAATTTTGTACGCCCGGCGTCGATATCGGGCTGTTCTGCTCGACCCCGGCCGTGGCGCTATCCCGCGCCGTGGCAGCCAAGCCGGCGCTGGAGATGCTGCTGACCGGCGCCATGGTGCCGGCGCCGGAGGCGCAGCGGATCGGCCTGGTCAACCGCGTTGTGCCGGCGGCAGAATTGACGGAGGCGACCATGGCGCTGGCCACCCAGATCGCCGGGCGGTCTGCGCATACCGTCCGGCTCGGCAAGGCCGCCTTTCATCGTCAGCGTGGCCTGCCGCTCGACCAGGCCTATGCCCATTGCGCGGCGGTGATGACCGACAATCTGCTGGCGGCCGATGCGGCGGAGGGCATAGGCGCCTTCCTCGCCAAGCGCAGCCCCATCTGGCAAGACCGCTGAGACCACCCAGTAGGCCCACCGAGAAGGCCGTAAGGATTCCAGGAATGGCTGCGACCGACTATGATGCCCTGCCCCGCACACCCGCCAACCACCAGCCGCTGACGCCGCTGCTGTTCCTGGAACGCGCGGCCACCACCTTCCCCGAGCGCACCGCCGTGGCGCACGGCGCGGTCCGCCGCAACTACCGCGAACTCCGCGCGCGCTGCGTCGCCCTGGCCGATGCGCTGACGAAACGCGGCGTGGTGCGCGGGGACACGGTGGCGGCGCTGCTACCGAACATACCGGAAATGCTGGAGTGCCACTACGGCGTGCCGATGTCGGGCGCCGTGCTGAACACGCTGAACACGCGGCTGGATGCCGGGACCATCGCCTACTGCCTCGACCATGGGGAGGCAAAGGTGCTGGTCGTGGATCGGGAGTTCGTCCCGCTCGCCCGCATGGCACTGACACAGTGCAAGGTGCAGCCGCTTCTGGTGGAGGTGGATGACGGCGAGGCCAGCGATGCGGCCCGCGCCAACCGCCTGGAGGGTGCGATCGACTATGAGGCACTCGTCGCTGAAGGCAGCCCGGATTTCGCCTGGACCCTGCCCGCCGATGAGTGGGACGCGATCTCTCTGAACTACACGTCCGGCACGACGGGGCGGCCGAAAGGCGTGGTTTACCATCACCGAGGCGCGCAACTGCTCGCTATCGGCAACATGTTGTCCGCCGGCATCGGCAAGCATCCGGTCTATCTTTGGACGCTGCCGATGTTCCACTGCAATGGCTGGTGCTTCCCGTGGTCGATCACGGCGCAGGCAGGCACCCATGTCTGCCTGCGCGCGGTGCGTGGCAACGCCATGTGGGCGCTGATGGCCGATGAGGGCGTGACACATATGTGCGGCGCGCCGATCGTCATGGCGACGCTGCTGGCAACCCCCGAATCCGAGAAGAGGCCCCTGCCGCATCAGGTGCAGTTCGTTACCGCGGGTGCCCCACCGCCCGAGGCCGTGCTGGGAGCCATGAAGGAAGCCGGCTTCGCCGTCTGCCATGTCTATGGCCTGACCGAATGCTACGGCCCTTCCGTGGTGAATGAGTGGAACCACGATTGGGATGCCAAGCCTGCCCCGGAACAGGCAGCGCTGATGGCGCGCCAGGGCGTGCGCTATATCGCTCTCGAAGGCCTTGCGGTCATGGACCCGGATAGCATGGCGCCGATCCCGTCCGATGGCACCTCGATGGGAGAGGTGATGATGCGCGGCAATGTCGTGATGAAGGGCTACCTGAAGGACGCGGCGGCGACGGAAAAGGCCTTTGCCGGCGGCTGGTTCCATACCGGTGACCTCGCCGTGACCTTCCCCGATGGCTACATCCAGCTCAAGGACCGTTCCAAGGACATCATCATCTCGGGCGGCGAGAATATATCGTCCATCGAGGTTGAGGATGCTCTGTACAAGCACCCTGCCGTTGCGGTCGCGGCCGTGGTGGCGCGGCCGGACGAAAAATGGGGCGAGACGCCCTGTGCGTTCATCGAGCTGAAGCCGGGCGCGACAGCGACGGCGGAGGAACTGATGGCCTGGTGCAAGGGCCGGCTCGCCAGCTTCAAGGTGCCGCGCCATGTTGTGTTCGCGGAACTTCCGAAGACAAGTACGGGCAAGATTCAGAAACACGTGCTGCGGGCGCAGGCGCGGGAGGGTGGCGTCTGACGGCGAAACTCTGCTTGCACAAGTGGCAAGGCTTCCCCATCATCATCCTTAGTCGTCAACAACCGAAAGGAGGTGATCCAGTGTCTCATGGTATCAATGCGGGCGTCCGTTCCGCGGCCTGGATCATCGCCACTGCCAGCGCGGCGGCGAGTCACTAGGCCAAGGCGGTAACGCCACAGGATCCATGCAAAGGCCCCGGCGGAGCAATCCGCCGGGGTTTTTCTTTGCCCGGACGCTGCCCGGATTTGCGCCGGCCCGCTTCCTCCCCCGCCGCGCTTACAGGGTGGAACGCCTTCATGGCAGATGCCAGGGACGGGCTCGTGGCAGTGCAAGCAGCCTGATTGACAGCCGCGGCAAGATGGCGCGACCATTCGGGCTCAGCATTCAATCAGGGGGCTTCAACAATGGCTTGGGCACGGGGCCTTTCGGCCGCGCTTGTTGCCGCTTGCGCGACTTTCCTTCAGCTGACGCCCGCCGCCGCGGGTCCGACGCTGGATGCCATCCGTGCGCGCGGGCTGCTGGTCTGCGGCATCCACACCGGCGTCGCCGGCTTCGCGCTGCCGGATAGCCGTGGCGAATGGCAGGGCATGGATGCCGATCTTTGCCGCGGCGTCGCGGTGGCCATCTTCAACGACGCGACAAAGGTTCGATTTGTCGCCCTGTCGTCCTCTACACGCTTCACCGCGCTGGGCTCGGGCGAGGTCGATGTGCTGTTCCGCACCTCCACCCAGACCATGCTGCGCGACGTCACGCTCGGCCTGCGCCATGCGGTGACATATTTCTACGACGGCCACGGTTTCATGGTGCGCAACAACCTTGGCGTCTCGAAGGTCGCCGATATGCGCGGCGCAACCATCTGCCTGATCCAAGGCACCACGAATGAGCAGGTGACGGCGGATTACTTCCGCTCCATTAGCGTCCCTTTCAGCCCGGTGCTTTACGAGCGCACGGATCAGGCTTCGGCCGCGCTGCAAGCCGGGCGCTGCGACGCCTTCGGCACGGATGCATCCCAGCTTGCGGGCGTCCGGTCTTCCATGCCGCGCCCGTCGGACTGGACCATTCTGGAGGAGCGATTCTCCAAGGAACCCTACGGCGCCTATCTCCGCCGCGGCGACGATGAGTGGTTCGACCTGGTGCGCTGGTACACCTACGCCGTGATCGAGGCCGAGGAACAGGGCGTGACGAGAGCCAACGCCGAGGAGATGCGCCGCACCAGCGTGAACCCGAACACGCGGCGCCTGCTGGGCGTGACGCCGGAGCTCGGCCAGTCGCTGAAGCTGGATCCGGCCTGGGCCTACAACGTGGTCCGTACCCTGGGCAATTACGGCGAGATCTACGACCGTCATTTCGGCCCGACTACGCCGGTGAACCTTCCGCGCGGCCCGAACCGGCTGTGGACCCAGGGCGGGCTGGTCTATGCGCTGCCGCTGAGGTGAGCGAACCGGCGGCGGGCGTCAGACCCCGCCGCCATCCACCACAAAACTCTGCGCCGTGACCATGGCGCTGTCATCGGCGGCCAGCCAAAGCACCATGCGTGCCAGGTCCGGCGGCATCACCTTCCGCTTCAGGCACTGCTTCTGCATGGTCCGCGCCACCGCCTCCGGCGTCGCCCACAGCGCCTCCTGCCTCTCGGTGAAGACCCAGCCGGGCACCACCTCATTCACCCGGATGCCATCCACGCCGAGGTCGCGCGCCAGGCCGCGGGTCAGGCCACGCACGGCGGATTTCGCAGTGGTATAGGCGGGCATGCCGCCCTGCGCGCTCATCCAGCTCACGCTGCCCATGTTGATGATGGACCCGGCGCCAGCCTTGCGCATGTCCGGCGCCACGGACTGGGCGCAGAAGAACATGTGGCGCAGATTAGTCGCCATGCGCTCGTCCCAGTAGTCAGGTTCGACCTCTTCCATGGCATGCCGGTCATCGCGCGCAGCGTTGTTCACCAGCACCTGCACCGCGCCGAGCGTCACCGCCACATGCGCGATGGCAGCACGCAGCGCGACGATGTCGCGCAGGTCGCAGTGCAGGAACAGCGCCCCGGTCTCCCCTGCCACGCGCTGCCCGCCGGCATCGTTGAAATCCAGGAAGGCCACCCGCGCATCCTGCCCGGCGAAGGCCGCCACGACCTCGGCGCCGATGCCCGAAGCACCGCCGGTGACCAGCACCACCTTCCCGGCCAGAGACGGGTATCGCGCGAAGCTCATTATCGTCATCCCTGTTGCGGTGGCAGCAGCGGCTGCGGGTCGAGGAAGGTCTGGTACCAGGACAGCGAGAAATGCAGATGCGGGCCGGTGACGCGACCGGTCGCACCCATCAGCGCAATCCGCTCCCCCCGCTCCACCACCTGGCCCTCCCGCGCGATGCGTTCCGACAGGTGGGCATACAGCGTATTTACGCCCTGCCCGTGATCCACCACCAGGATCTGCCCGAAGAAGAAGAAATCACCCGACAGCGTCACCCGCCCCGGCAGCGCCGCGTTGATCGGCGTGCCGGTGGGAGCGGCCACGTCCAGACCGTAATGCGGCTGCCGCGGCTGGCCGTTCAGGATGCGCTGGCTGCCGAAGATGCCGCTGATGCGGCCGCTTGCCGGCCAGGCCATATCCGCCATGAAACCCGTGCCGGCAGTGTCCAGAGCGCGCGCCGCGGCAAGCTCCGCGCGTTCGCGGGTGATCCGGCGCAGCGCCGCCTCATCCGGGCTGACCATGCCTCCGGGCAAGCCGGTGATGCGCTGGATGTCCCACTCCCGCTTCGCCACCGAAAGCCGACGTTCCTCACGCCGTCCATCCGGGTGGGTGACGGCCAGGGTGGCACTTTCATCATGATCGCGGCCGAAGCCCATGGCAAAGGCACCGCTTGGCGCCACCCGCACAGCGCGGCCATCCAGCGCCATCCGCGTGCCGGGCGGTGCCTGGCCGCGCAGCAGCCCGCCCTGGGTGGGCACGCCGTTCCAGGTGATGGATTGCGCCGCGGCGGGGCGCGCGCAGGCCACCAGCACGGCGGGGGCGGCGAGGATCAGGCGACGCGTGATCATAGCAGGCTCTCCTGCGCCGGCGGCGCCTTTTGGGTTCGGCTGCGCTTCAGCGCCTCGCCTTCCGCGGTGGCGGACACATCCCCATCGGCGAAGGCGACCTGCAGTTTCGCGCCGGGCGTCACCTGCGCCGCTCGGGTCAGCGCCTGGCCCTGCGCGTCGCGGACCAATGCGAAGCCGCGCGACAGCACGGATTGGTAGGACCCGGCCTCCAGCCGCGCCGCCAGCCCGGCCAGTTTCGCCGCCTTCTCCCGTATCAGCCCGGCCAGTGGTGCGGCGGAGAAGGCGGCCAGCCCACGGGCACCCTGGGCGCGCTGCGCCAGCCGCGCGAAGGCGGCGCCCTTGCGGCCCTCCAGCAGGGCGAGCGTCGCGCGCCGGGCGGCGATGCCGGCGCGCGGATGCGGCATCGGCAGGCGGCCCAGCGCCTCATGCCGCCGCCGCACGAAGGCAACCAGGGCGGGGGCCAGGCATTCCTCCGCCTCATCCAGCCGGCGGCGCAGGTCGGTGACACGGGCGGGCACATCCGGCAGGCGGCGTTCCAGCCGCAGCAGCACCGTCTCGGCCGCCCGCAACTGCCGCACCATGGCGCCGCGCAGCCGTGCTTCCCGCTGCGACAGGTCGGCCAGCAGATCCGCCCGCGCCGGCACGGCGAGTTCCGCCGCGGCGGTGGGGGTCGGTGCGCGGCGGTCGGAGGCGAAATCGATCAGCGTGGTATCCGTCTCATGCCCAACGGCCGAGATCAGCGGGATGGCGGAGGCGGCGGCAGCGCGCACCACCACCTCCTCGTTGAAGGCCATCAGGTCCTCCAGGCTGCCGCCGCCACGCGCCACGATGATCACATCCGGGCGCGGGATCGTCCCGCCCGAGGGCAGCGCGTTGAAGCCGGCGATGGCGGCGGCGATCCGCTCCGCCGCCCCCTGCCCCTGCACCGGAACCGGCCAAAGGATCACATGGCGCGGAAAACGCCGCAGGATGGTGGTGCGGATGTCCTGGATCACCGCTCCGGCCTCGCTACTGACCACGCCGATCACGACCGGCAGGCGCGGCAGGGCGCGTTTTCTCGAGTCTTCGAATAGCCCTTCGGCCAGCAGCTTCTTCCGTAGCATCTCGATGCGCGCCAACAGCGCACCCTCGCCGGCAAACTCCAGGCGGTCGATCACCAGCTGGTACTTGGATCGGTCCGCATAGGTGGTGATGCGGCCGGTGGCGATGACCTCGATGCCGTTCTCCGGCTGGATCGCCAGCCGCGGCACGGTGGTCTTCCAGATCACCGATTCCAGCTTGGCATTCTCATCCTTCAGCGACAGGTACCAGTGGCCGGAGGGGTAGCGCTTCGCCTCGCAGACCTCGCCGCGCACGCGGACACGGCCGAAGGCGCCCTCCAGCGTTCGGCGGACGGCGCCGGCGATCTCGGAAACCGCGTATTCGGGAACGTTGCTGGTGGTCGGGGCGGGCGTCGTGTCCATGGGCGGACCCTATGCTATGCGCCCCCCGACGCGGAAGCCGTGCGGGGATGATCGTGATGCGGGTGCTGGTGGTGGGTGGCGGCGGCCGGGAACATGCGCTATGCTGGGCGATCGCCAAATCGCCAAGGCTGACGAAGCTGTGGTGCGCGCCGGGCAACCCGGGCATCGCCGCGGTGGCCGAGTGCGTGGCGATCGGGGCTGAGGATATTGCTGCGCTCACCGCCTTTGCGCGAGCCAACGCAGTGGATCTGGTGGTGGCGGGGCCGGAGGCGCCGCTGACCCTCGGCCTGGCCGATGCCTGCGCCGCCGCTGGCATCCCCTGCTTCGGCCCCTCCGCCGCTGCCGCCCAGCTCGAGGGCAGCAAAGCCTTCTGCAAGCAGGTGGCCGATGCCGCCGGCGTGCCGACCGCCGCCTGGTCCCGATTCGAGGATGCCGACGCGGCCCGTGCCTATCTGGCGCAGCAGGGTGCGCCGATCGTGGTGAAGGCGGATGGCCTGGCCGCCGGCAAGGGCGTGGTGGTGGCGATGACGCTGGCGGAGGCCGAATCGGCCATTGCCGCCATCATGGAGGACCGCATCCATGGCAGCGCCGGCGCCGCCGTGGTGATCGAGGAATTCCTGGAAGGCGAGGAAGTGTCGTTTTTCGCGATATGCGACGGCGCGGAAGCGCTGGCCTTCGGCGCGGCGCAGGACCACAAGCGGGTCGGCGAGGGCGATACCGGCCCGAATACCGGCGGCATGGGCGCCTATAGCCCGGCCCCCGCCTTCACGGATGGGCTGCGGGACGAGGTGATGGCCCGCTTCATCCGCCCGACACTCACGGAAATGGCCCGCCGCGGCACGCCCTTCCGCGGCGTGCTCTTCGCCGGGCTGATGCTGACGGCCCGCGGCCCCAAGCTCATCGAATACAACGTTCGCTTCGGCGATCCGGAATGCGAGACGCTGCTGCCCCTGCTGCGTTCCGACCTGCTACCGGTTCTGCATGCCGCGGCCACCGGCAGCCTCAACGGCGTGGCGCTGGAATGGGACCCTGCGCACAGCCTTGTGGTGATCCTGGCGGCCGAGGGCTACCCTGGCACGCCGCGACGCGGCACCGCGATCCTTGGGCTGGAGGCGGCGGCGGGGACCCCGGGCGTGCTGGTCTTCCATGCCGGCACCACGCGCGACGAAACGGGCACCACCCGCGCCGCTGGCGGCCGCGTGCTGGCGGTGCAGGCGCAGGGCGCCACCCTGTTCGCGGCAAAGCGCGCTGCCTATGCCGCGGTGGACATGATCGACTGGCCGGAGGGCTTTGCCCGGCGGGATATCGGCTGGCGCGCCCTCGGCTGAAGCCGCGACGCTCTCAGACCGGCTCCGGCCAGATGAAGCGCTGGCGCTCCAGATAGCCCAGTCGCGCGCCGAGATCATCCGCCGCGCAGGCCATTACGGAGACCACGCCAATGCCGACCTCCCGCGCCGCGGGGTCGGCGTTTTCCGCCACGGCATCGGCCTCGATCGACAGTTCCAAGATACGGGCGCCCACCTGCACCTCCAGCGCCGCTACGGCGCGGGCCTCGGCGGCGAGTTCCAGCACCAAAGGCTCCGCCCCGGGGGTCGCCAGCGTCACCCGCCGCGCCTGGGACGGGGCGCGCAGCATCAGGTGCAGGCGAAGCGTGCCGTCGGCGTTTGCGGGCAATGGCAGGCGCAGCAGGGCACGACCGGGGCGGGTCCAGCAGCCCCAGTCCTCCGCACCGTGCCAGCCCTCGCCCGCACGCAGCAGGTCGGCCAGGGCCATCTCCGGGCTGGGCAGCGGGGCGGCGACCTCGGCCAAGCGGTGCACGGCACCCAAAGGAGCGTCCAGCGCAGGTGTTGCCTCCGCGGCGGGCGCGGCGGCCAGACGAGCCAGCAGATCCTCCGTCACCTGCGCCCAGCCACGCAGCTTCAAGCCGGCCCGCACCTTGGCTTCCTGCGCCTCGCGATAGGACGGGTCAAAGGCCAGGCGCTCAATGGCGTCGAGAAAATCCGGCTCGCTCTGGTGGCGGAAATGCTCGGCGAGGCCCAGGCCCGCCTCCAGCAGACCGCTATGGTCGGGCGCCAGCACTGCCTTGCCGTGGGACAACGCCTCCGTCACCGGCAGGCCCCAACCTTCGTGGAAGGAGTTGTACAAGGTGAAAAGCGCACCCTCGTACAGCCCGGCGAGTGCCGAATCCGGCACGTCCACCAGGAGCCGCACCCCATCCCGCAGCGCCGGCGCGTTCCGCAGCAGGGCCGTGGCGGGGTCGGAAAGGTAGCCGGGGCGCCCGACCAGCACCAGCAGCGGCAAGGCGGCCGCCCCATGCTTGCGGATCAGCGCCAGCCAGGCGTTCAGCACGAACAGGTGGTTCTTGCGCGATTCCAGCGTGCCGACGAACAGCACGTAGGGCCGCCCGGCCAGCGCCGCGGCCCCGGGATGCGGGCGTGGGGCAGGCGGCACCCGCACCGGCTGGGCATCCAGCCGCAGCACGGACACCGGCGGCGCCGGCAGACCGGGCAGCAGCTTGGCGCGCAGCGCCACGATGTCCCGGCCTGTCGCCTCCGACACCGCCAGCAGCAGGTCAGCATGTGCGCCGAGCCCGGCGAACCAGCGGGCGAATTCCGCGACCATCCCCGACGCATTGTGCTCCGGCACCACCAGCGGCCCGCAATCATGCACCAGGGCGGCATAGCGCAGCCCATGCCGCGCCTTGGCCGCGCGCAGCGCCAGATTGTAGTCCCGCAGCCACCAGGACGAACCGAGATTCACCAGCCAGGCGCCTTGCGGAAAGGCGAATTCGGATGCCGTCGCCACCGCCTCCTGCGCCAGGCTCACCGCCTCCCGCCAGGACGCATCGAGAGGATCGGCGCCGGCCCGCGCGAGGGTCGCCAGACGCAGGAAGATCTCCCGCGGCAGCGCACGCCAGGTCCCGGCCTCGGCATCAAAGACCACCAGCAGCACGCTGGCCGCCGGGCCGCCCGGCCGCAGCGCCGGACCCACGATCTCCATCTGCACCCGCTGGATGCCGGATGGCGAGCGATGGTCGCTGAACCAGGCCAGCAGGTCGGACAGGTCGAAAACCACGGACAAGTCGCCGAGCAGGGTGAGCCCCGCGCCTTCCTCCGCCGCCGCTTCCGCCAGCCCGCCCTCGGCCAGCAGCGTCGCCACCTCGCGCCAGGCCAGGTCGCTGTCGGGTGTCAGGTCCAGCGCGCGGGCATAGGCGGCCCTCGCACCCGCACGGTCGCCGGCGCGCTTCAGGGCGTGGCCGATCTGGATCTGCAGGTCGGCATCCTCCGCCATGCCACGCTCCGCCTGGCGGTAGGAGGCGACTGCAGCGAGCGGATCGCCCTGTTCCTTCAGGCAATGTCCGTGCTGGACCCAGATGCCCCAATCATCCGGGTGCTGCGCCAGCCAGGCGGCGTAGCCTTCGGTGGCGCCGCGCCAGTCGCGCGCATCGCGCCTGCGATCCGCCTCCCGTAGCACGCCTGCACCCTCGCTCCGCCGCACACCGTCCATGCCGGATGACCCTACAAATGCCGGGACCGATCTACCTCACATCACGCCCGGCCGTAATTGTCTTCCAGCCGCACGATGTCGTCCTCACCGAGATAGGAGCCGGACTGCACCTCGATCAGCGTCAGCGGGATCATCCCCGGATTTTCCAGGCGGTGTACGCAGCCCAGCGGCAGGTAGACGCTTTCATTCTCCCGCAGCAGGATGCGCTCCCCGTCCCGTTCCACCATGGCGGTTCCGGCGACCACCACCCAGTGTTCGGCGCGATGATAGTGCTTCTGCAGTGACAGCTTCCGACCCGGCCGCACGCTGATTTTCTTCACCTGGAAGCGGGTACCGATCGCGACCCCCTCATAGGCACCCCAGGGGCGGTAGACGCGGCGATGTTCCGTCGCCTCCTTGCGGCCGGCCGCCTTGAGCTGCTCGACCATCTTCTTCACGTCCTGGGCGCGGTCGCGGTGGCAGGCCAGCACCGCATCATCCGTAACCACCAGCACCACATCGTCCAGCCCGACCACGGCGCTGAGGATGCCCTCCGACCGCACGAAGCAGCGCCGCGCGCCCAGCAGGGCAACTGGACCCGTGGTTGCATTGCCCTCGGCGTCCTTGGCCGCGATATCCCACAGCGAGGACCAGTTGCCGACATCGGACCAGCCCGGATCGCAGGGCACCACCGCGGCCAGGCTGGTGCGCTCCATCACCGCCGTGTCAATGGACACGGAGGGTGCATGCGCGAAACCGGCACCAAGCCGAACGAAACCGAGGTCCCGCGTGCCGTCGGCCACGGCGCTGCGGGCGGCCCTGAGTACATCCGGTGCATGAGCTTCGAGCTCGGCCAGCAGGGTGCCGGCGGTCGCGACAAACATGCCGCTGTTCCAAAGATGCTTGCCGCCGGCCAGGAAGCGCGCGGCGGTCGCGGCATCGGGCTTTTCGACGAAGCGGGCGATCTCCAGAGCCCCATCGACGCCGGCGAGCGGGGCACCGGCCTCGATATAGCCGTAGCCGGTTTCCGGAACCGTTGGGCGAATGCCGAACGTGGCGATGCGGCCGGCGGCGGCGGCGGCGGCGGCGGATTCCAGCGCCTGGCGCAGCGCCGGCACATCCTGCACCGCCGCATCGGCCGCCATGATCCACAGGGTAACACCCGGCGATTCCTCGCCGATCAGGACGGCGGCGGCGGCGATGGCCGCGGCGCTGTTGCGCGCCTCAGGCTCCAGAACGATGCGTGACTGCTCGATTCCGGCTTCCCGGAGCTGCTCGGCCACCAGGAAGCGATGCGCCTCACCACACACCACCACCGGCGGGGCGAAGCCGGGGCCACGGGCGCGTTCGGCGGTTTCCTGCAGCATGGTGCCCGCCGAGACCAGAGGCCAGAACTGCTTCGGATAGCCCTCCCGCGATAGCGGCCAAAGCCGGCTGCCGGTGCCGCCGCACAGGATGACGGGGACGATGCTGTCCTGCGCGCCGGTCTGCGCGGAGTTGTCGGGCATGTTTCGATCACTTTCGGGCATGGATCGGGTATGTCGCAGGGGTGGGGAAAAAGAAAGGCGGCGGTGCGGTGGCTCCGTGTCATTGCGTGTCGCGACACGGCGCCGAGGTTGACGGCCGTCACCACAGGTCGCTTAACGGCAGAACGCCGCCACGCGACAGGAAAGGGTGACCAGTGCCGAAGCCACGGATCGCGATCGACGGCTACAACCTGGCACTGGACCAAGGCACAGGCGTCGCGACCTACGCCCGCAATCTGTCCCACCGGCTTGGCGCGCTGGGTGCAGAGGTCGGCGTGCTGTATGGCCAGCGCGGGTCCACCGGCCAGGATGAGCTGCTGCGCGAGGTCACCCTGTATGACGCCCGGCCGCGGGCGCCGAGTTGGCTGAAGCGCGCCTTCGCCGATGCGATCCTTGGCGTGAAGATGACAACCTATGGCGCGGCGGCCAAGCGCGTGCCGCTGACGGACCGCGTGATCCGCCAGGGGCTGGAATCGCGTCTGCCCCATGCGGACACCCTGTGGAACGCCCCGGAGCTGTTCCGCACGGCGGTGCAGAGCTTTGGGCTGAAGAACCGGATGGGCCTGGTCCGGCTGCCGGAGCGGCAGGATGTGATGCACTGGACCTACCCGCTGCCGCTGCGGGCGGAAGGCACCAAGAACATCTATACCATCCACGACCTGGTGCCGTTGCGGATGCCCTATGCCACGTTGGATGTGAAGCGCCGCTACCTCGGCACCTGCCGCGCGATCGCGATGCATGCCGACCATATCGTGACGGTCAGCGAGGCCTCGAAGCGGGACATCATCAACCTGCTCGGCGTGCCGGCGGAGAAGATCTCCAACACCTACCAGTCCGTCGAGATCCCGGACCGCCTGGTGCGCAAGCCGGAGAATCTGGCCCGCGCCGAGGTGAAGGGCGCCTTCGGTCTGGATTGGGGCGAATACTGGCTGTTCTTCGGCGCGATCGAGCCGAAGAAGAACGTCGGCCGGCTGATCGAGGCCTACCTTGCCTCCGGCAGCACCAAGCCGCTGGTGATCTGCGGCAAGCAGGCCTGGCAGATGCGCCAGGAGCTCGGCCTGATTTATGAGGACGACATCCGCATGATGTCGGAGCCCGGCCCGATCGACGGCGTGCAGAGCCTGGTCCGCAAGTTGCGCGACCGTGTCATCCTGCTGGACTACGCGCCCTTCCGCCTGCTGGTCAGCCTGATCCGAGGCGCCCGGGCCATGCTGTTCCCCTCGTTGTATGAGGGTTTCGGCCTGCCGGCGCTGGAAGCGATGCTGCTCGGCACCCCGGTGATGACGAGCACCACATCCTCCCTGCCTGAGGTGGTGGGCGATGCGGCGCTGACGGTGGACCCCTACGACACACGTGCGATGGCGGAGGCGATCCAGGCGCTGGACGGCGACGAAACACTGCGCCTGTCGCTGGCCGCCAAGGGACCGGTACAGGCTGCGCTGTTCGACGGCGCGCATTACGAAAAGCGCCTCACCGAGATGTATGCGCGGATCGGCATCGCCCTGGAGCCCCGATAGCGCAGCGAGCGGTCGCCAAGCCATTCCTGCCGCGGGCGGCGCGGTTGGCGCCCTCGCATTCGACACAGCGTCCGGTAATTGGTCTGGCCGGCGCCATGGGGGAGCAGGGACAGCCAAACCCTGCCATAGCTCAGACCGGCACCGCACCGGGCGGCTTGAGCGCCATCAGGACGAAGGAGCTCCGGGTTTCCTTCACACCCGGCATCCGCAGCAGCGCCTTCAGCGCAAATTCGGCATAGGCGTCGAAATCCGCGGCGACGACGTGCAGCATGTAGTCCATTCCGCCGCTCATGGCATAGGCCGCAATCACCTCGCGCCGCGCCTCGAGGGACCGGTGGAAGGCGGCGGCGACGTCCTCGGCATGGGAGGACAGGGCCACCTGGACGAAGGCCTGGATCGGCAGGCCAACCCGCGCCGGATCCACCACCGCGGTATAGCGGGCGATGACGCCTGCCTCCTCCATCCGGCGGATACGTCGCAGGCAGGGGGTGGCGGAGAGGCCAACCTGCTCCGCCAGGGCGGTGACGGCCAGGCGGCCGTCCTGCTGCAGGGCGCGCAGGATGCGTCGATCGAGATCATCCAGGACGATAGCGGATTTCACCAAAATCTACCCTTCCACGGCGCATATTGCCTGGTTGTGCTGCAAGGATTGGCGAAATTCGCCGGAATCCTCCCCCACCTATGCCCTAAGATTGGGGAATTCGCACGGAGAGACCGCCATGGATGTCCCGCCCGATCGCAGCGCCTATGCCGGCCGCATCTCGGATGCCAATCCGATGGGTACGGATGGCTTCGAATTCGTCGAGTTCACCGGCCCGGATATTCCGTATCTGGAGGCGCTGTTTACCCGCCTCGGCTTCGCCGCCGTGGCCCGCCACCGTTCCAAGGCGGTCACGCTTTGGCGGCAGGGGGACATCAATTTCCTGATCAATGCCGAGCCGGAGAGCTTCGCCCAGGCTTTCGCAAGGCTGCACGGCCCCTCCGCCTGCGCCATGGCCTTCCGCGTGGCTGATGCCGCAGAGGCCTATCAGCGCGCCATCGGCCTCGGCGCCAAGCCCGTTACCGGCAAGGTAGGCCCAATGGAGCTGAACATCCCTGCCATCGAGGGCATCGGCGGATCGCTGCTGTATTTCGTCGACCGCTACGGCGCGCGCGGCAGCATCTATGACGTGGATTTTCGATGGATCGGCGAGCGTGACCCGCATCCGGCCGGATGCGGGCTGACGGTGATCGACCATCTGACCCATAACGTCCATCGCGGCCGCATGGATGTGTGGTGGCAATTCTACGCCAAGCTCTTCAATTTCAAGGAAATCCGCTACTTCGACATCGAAGGCAAGCTGACCGGCCTGAAGTCCCGCGCGCTTACCTCCCCCTGCGGACAGATCCGCATCCCGATCAACGAAAGCTCGGACGACCGGAGCCAGATCGAGGAGTTCCTCCGCGCCTACCAGGGCGAGGGCATCCAACACGTTGCCCTGGGTGCCACGGATATCCATGCCAGCGTTGAGAGCATGCGCGCGTCAGGCGTGGCCTTCCTCGATACACCCGACACCTATTACGAGCTGCTGCCGGACCGCCTGCCGGGGAGCGAGCAGGGCCTGGACCGGCTGCGCCGGAACCGCATCCTGATGGATGGCGCCCCGACGCCTGAGGGCGGAAGGCTGCTGCAGATCTTCACCGGCAACGTCATCGGGCCGATCTTCTTCGAGCTCATCCAGCGACAGGGCGACCAGGGCTTCGGCGAGGGAAACTTCCGCGCGCTGTTCGAGAGCATCGAACTCGACCAGATCCGGCGCGGCGTCCTCAAGCCGGCGGAGACTTGAACACGCGCGCGCCCAGGTCGCCCAATAGCCGATCCGCCCTGGCATGGCGGACGGCGCGGCGGTTCTGGGCGCGCCGCGCCGCCTCCTGAAGCACGAGTTGCTCGGCGCGCGAGGTGGCAGCAACCGCTTCCTGCGCCGCCGTCATCGCTGCCGCGGTGGCGGCGTGAAGCATGGTTGCCTGCTCCAGCCGCGCGCGGGCGGCAGGCAGCCAGGCCGCATAGTCGGCGGCGGCCGAGCCCTCGGCTTCGGTGATTAATTCCTGCGCAACCTCGCCAAGCGCCTCGGCCGCGCGGCCCTCCGCACGCAGCTTCCCGGCAAAGCCGCGACGTGCAGCCTCCAGTTCGATCCGTCGCAGCAGGCGCAAGGCTCGCAGTGGGTCAGGCCGGAGCATCGGCAAGCGCCTCGGCAAGACCGTGGAATGCCTGCTCCAGTGTCGAAACCTCACCCCGTGCCTGGTGCAGGACGGCCTCGATCCGTGGCGCCAGGCGCAGCGCCGCATCGGTCTCCGGGTCGGTTCCATTACGATAGGCGCCAAGCCGCACCAGATCTGCCACGTCATCGCGCAACGCCAGGAGGCGCCTTGCGCGGCGAACAAGCCCCGCCTGGTCGGCGGTCTGGCAGCCCGGCACCGATCGGGACAGGCTCCGCAGCACCTCGACCGCAGGGAAGCGACCAGCCTCCGCGATCCGCCGGTCCAGCACGACATGGCCATCGAGGATCCCGCGCACAGCATCCGCGACTGGTTCGTCATGGTCGTCACCTTCCACCAGAACAGTCAGCAGCGCCGTGATGCTACCCGCCCCCGGCCCGCCCGGCCCGGCCCGTTCCAGCAGGGCCGGCAGTTCACGAAATACGCTGGGCGGATAGCCCCGCGTCGCGGGCGGTTCGCCGGCGGCAAGGCCGATCTCCCGGCAAGCCAGCGCGAAGCGGGTTACTGAATCCAACAGCAGCAGCACCCGCTGGCCGGCATCCCTGAAATACTCAGCAACGGCCAGGCTGGCGTAGCCGGCCTCCCGCCGCAGGGCCGCGGAGGCATCGGAAGTCGCACAGACGACGACACTGCGCGCCATGCCCTCCGGCCCAAGGTCGTCCTCGATAAATTCACGCAATTCGCGGCCACGCTCGCCAATCAGCGCCAATACGATCGTGTCGAAGGATGTTGCCCGCGCCATCGTGGCCAGCAGGGTGGATTTGCCGATGCCGGATGCGGCGAACAAGCCGAGCCGCTGGCCCTCACGCATCGTACAGAAGGCATCGATCACGCGGACACCGACGCTGACCGGCGGGCCAAGACGTTGGCGCAGAGCGGCGCTCGGGGCGGCGGCACGGGTTGGCCGCGCCCTTTGACCGCTGCGCAGCGGGCCCTTGCCGTCCATCGGGTTGCCGAGCGGATCGACAACGCGGCCGCGCCAGCCTTCGCCGACGTGCAGCCCGGCAGCCGACTGCACCTCCACCGGCAAGCCCTCTGCAATCGCGGCGGTCTCGCCGAAAACGACCGCGCGCGCGGCGGTCGGACCCACGCTCACTACTTCCGCCAGCGTCCCTTCATTTGCTGCGCCTTGAATTGACAGCCTTTCGCCGATCGCCAGTTGCGGACGAAATCCGGCTATATCAACGGTCAGCAGGTCGGCGCCCCGTACCTGGCCTCTTCGAAGGCGGCGCGGCGATACACGCAGGATCTCGCCCGCCAGGCTCCAGGGGTGGATTTTCATACGATGTCTAAAAAACCTCTAAATTGGTACTTATAGGTTTATCTCTGAACCATGATGCATTTTTTCGGTGAATAAGGTCTTCACAGATCGCGCAGAGGTGGTATTCCTACACGCAGAAAGTGTGTGGAGGCCGTCCATGCGTGTCCTTTTGGTTGAAGATGATACAATTGTCGCTCGCGGCGTCACCCTCGCGCTAAAGGCCGCGACGATGATCGTCGACACGGCCGACACGGGCGAGGAAGCCCTGGAACTGGCCCGGCTCTACGATTACGACATCGTGGTGCTCGACCTGATGCTGCCCGACATGGAGGGCTACGAGGTCGTCCGCCGGCTTCGCGCAGCACGGCTGGAGACCCCGGTCCTGATCCTCTCCGGCTTGACCAGGCCCCAGGCCAAGGTGCGCGGCTTCGGGATGGGAGCTGACGACTACATCACCAAACCCTTCGACCAGCAGGAACTGGTGGCCCGCATCCAGGCAATCGTCCGACGCGCAAAGGGCTTCAGCCAGCCCACCCTTTCGGTCGGCCCCCTCACGCTGAACCTGGGTTCTCGGGAAGTCCTGGTAGATGGCAGGGCCGTGCACCTGACCGGCAAGGAATATGCCGTGCTGGAGTTGCTGACCCTGCGGAAGGGCGTGGTCCTGACCAAGGAAGCATTCCTGAATCATCTGTACGGCGGAATGGACGAGCCTGAGGTCAAGATCATCGACGTCTTCATCTGCAAGCTTCGCAAGAAGCTGGCGAGTGCAGGCGCAGCCGAGCTGATCGGCACCGTTTGGGGTCGTGGCTATGTGCTGCGCGAGCCGAACGGCGCCATCCGACTGCCCTCCGGCCCGGATGGCCGGGGCGGCCCGGCCAGCGCTGCGGCCTGAACGCCGGCGCTTTCCCTCGCCCGCTCGGGGCGAGGGACATGCGCGGCAAACCAGCCTGAGTGGGCCGACCTTACGCAGCGGCCCTTTGCGCGGACACCCCATAGGCGCCACGCTCGCCAGGGATGGGGACCAGGCGATCCGTCAACCCGAGAACCGTCTCCGCCCCGCCGAGATACAGCACACCCTCCGGCGACAAACGGCGCGCCAAAGCCTCAAGCACGCGCGTCTTCGTCGGCGCATCAAAATAGATCAGTACGTTACGGCAAAATATCGTGTCGAAGCGCCCAAGCGCCGACAGATCGTTCAGCAGGTTCCGCTCCTCGAAGCGCACCATCGCGGCCAGTTCAGGCGCAATGCGCCACTTCGCCCCATCCTGCCGAAAATGCTTGACGAGCGAGCGAATGGGCAATCCGCGCTGGACCTCGAACTGCGTAAACACGCCCAGCCGAGCCCGCTGGAGTATCTCGGCGGAGATATCCGTAGCCAGGATCTCCACCTTGCAATCCGTCCGGCCGCCCAGGGCATCCGCCACCAGCATCGCGATCGAAAACGGCTCCTGCCCGGTCGAGCAGGCGGCGGACCAGATTCGCAGCGGTGCGCCAGGGGAGCGGCTGGAGATCAGGCGGGGCAGGATCTTGGCCAGATGCTCGAAGGGCTTGCCGTCCCGGAAGAAGGACGATTCATGCGTGGTCAGCGCCTCGACCACGGCGCGCTCCAAGACCTCATCCGGTCGTTGCCGCAGTTTCTGGCCAAGCGCAGAAAGCGACGGCAGCTTGAACCTCGACAGGATGGGTCCGAGGCGCGTTTCGAGCAGATACGCCTTGTCGCTGGTCAGTACGATGCCTGAGCGGCGGCGAACAACGCCAGCGATCTCCGCAAACTCTTCGTTGTTCATGCCCGCTTCCCGTCTGCACTGGCCACAAGGATGCGGCTCGCTATGTCTTCGATGTTCAGAATGGCGGAGGCGATACCGGCCTTTGCGACCGCACCCGGCATGCCCCAGACCACAGATGTTGCCTCATCCTGCGCCAGCACCGACCCGCCGGCGCTGGAGACGGACCGGCATCCCGCCAAGCCATCGCTGCCCATGCCGGTGAGGATCGCGACCAGAAGCCTGCCCTGGCACGCAGCGACAAGGCTCCGAAGCATGGGGTCGACCGCCGGCCGGCAGAAATTTTCGGGCGGTCCTTCGCCCAGCTGCGCTACCAGCGTGCCGCCCACGTCCTTGATGAGCAGATGCTTGTCGCCGGGGGCCAGGTAAAGGCGGCCAGCCAGCAGCTTGTCGCCCTCCTTCGCCTCGCTGCAGGGCAACGTCCCGATCCGGTTGAGGTGGTCTGCCAGCAGCGTCGTAAACCCGGCAGGCATATGCTGAACGACGATCACCGGCGCCCCCAAGGGCCGGTCCAGCCGTGCAACCAGGCTTGCCAGCGCCTGCGGCCCACCGGTTGACGATCCAATGGCAATGGCGCGGGGCCGGACTGCCGGCCCGCAAGACCGTTCCATCGTCAATGATCTTGCCAGAGGCAATCTGGCAGGCACGGCTGCTGGCGTGGACGGGGCGCGCCGCATGCGGGCCCAGCCCTTGATCTTCGCCACCAGTTCCGCCTGGAACTGGCCCCCATTCATGCCGCCGGCGGATGCGGAAGGTTTCGGCACGTAGTCCACCGCGCCAGCGCGCAGCGCTGCCATGGTGGCCGCGGCGCCTCTCTGACTCAGCGCACTGGCGACGATGATGGCTGTGCCCGGTGCCGCCTTGAGCAGCAGCGGGAGAGCGGTCATGCCATCCATGCGCGGCATCTCCAGGTCCAGCAATACGACCTGGGGCCGGTCGGCAGACGCCATCGCCGTCAACTGGCCCAACGCATCTCCGCCATCCACGGCCTTGGCGATCACCTTGATGTCCGGGTCGGTCGCCAGCATGCGGGACATGACACCGCGGGCTGCCGCACTGTCGTCACACAAAAGGACCCGGACCGGCCCAGCGGCGATCACGCGGCGGCAGCCTGCAGCAGGCCAATTTGCGCAAGCTTGCTGCCAAGGATTTCCGCGTCGAACGGCTTCATCACATATTCCTGCGCGCCGGCTTCAAGCGCCTCCATGATCTTCTCGAAGGCGATCTCGGTTGTGCACAGGATGATGACGGGCTTGTCGGAACCAAACTCCGCACGCGCAGCCCGGAGGAAGGTCACGCCATCCATCACGGGCATGTTCCAATCGAGCAGCACCACCTCCGGCAGCAATTCACGGCATGCGATCAGCGCCTCGCGGCCATCACCCGCCTCGCGCACCGTGAAGCCGAACCCCTCCATGAAGCGCCGCGCAGCCTTGCGCACGACGCGGCTGTCATCGACCACGAGGCACTGGCGCACCGCCACCTCCGCCCCGCTCATCGGCCACCGCCAATGGCAAGAACCCGTTCGACGTCGAGGACAATCAACAACTGACCATCACGCCGATGAACCCCTTGAGAAACCTCGCGCCACACCGCATCGAGCGTCGGTGGGTTGGCCGCGGAGTCTTCTTGCCGCAGCGGCACCACCTCACCAACCTGGTCGGCCAGCATGCTGTAGAGTTCGCCCGCCATCTCGACCACGATGCTCATCGGCTGGACCTCCGCGGGTCTTGACGGCAGGCCAAGGCGCCGGCGGAGATCGACCGCTGTCACGATACGTCCCCGAAGATTGAGGCTGCCCGCCACCTCCGGCGGTGCCAGGGGAATGCGGGTAATCACCTGGGGGCCGAGCACATCGCGGACCACGAGGACGGGAACCCCGCAAGCCTGTCCCGCCACCGTCAGCGTCAGGAACAGGTCGGCATCAGTAACGGCCGATGTTGTCGTCTGAGTACGCAAGACCAGATCCTCCGCTTCAAGCCGCGACCGGCACGGCAAGGCATTCCGTGAGGCTGCCGAGCAGCGCCTCGCGGTCGTACTTGCCGACGTAATCCGTAAAGCCGGCGGCACGCCCGCGCGCCACGGCGGCCGGCTCAACGCGGCCAGTCAGGGCGATCATGGGCAGGTCCTGCCACGCGCCATTGTCCCGAACCTCACGCGCAAAGGCGTAGCCGTCCATTTCCGGCATCTCGATGTCGGACACGATCGCGTCGAACAACTCGCCGCGCTCACGCAGCCGCAAAGCCTGCGCCGGGCCTTCGACCGCGACCACCTCGTAGCCCTCCGCCGCCAAGGCGGGCACCACCAGTTCGCGGAAAAACGCGCTGTCCTCGACCACCAGAAGGCGCCGAGTCATAACCGCGGAAGCGGCCGGGCGGAACCAATCACCGCCACCCTGCCCGAGCCACCAAGCGGTATCGATCACATCCGTCACCTTGCCCGCCACAACGGCGGAGCCGAGGAAGCCGGGCCGGCCCTGGCCCGCCTGCACGCTCAGCGCCTCATCGACAACGTCGAGGATGGCATCCACCATGATCCCGAGGCTGCGCTCGCCCTCGCTGAACACGAGAACGGTCTGCCGGGTCCGCGTCTCGTCATGCGGCGCAAAGCCACCGGACATGGACAGCAGTGGCATGAGCTGGCCACGATACTGGACAACCGGCGTACCGCCGGAATTCTCGATCTGCTCGACCGGAATATCGTCCAGGCGCGCAATCAGGCCCAGCGGCACGGCCTTCGGTGTATCGTCACCTGCCCGGAACAGCAGCAGCGATGTCTTCTCGTTGGAGCGCACCGCACTGGCAACCTTGCTGTCAGACGCGCGCTGGCCACCGCCATCCGCAACCACCCCCGTGACGCGCGCGATTCCGTTTGGATCCAGGATCATGATGACGCTGCCATCGCCAAGGATGGTGTTGCCGGAGAACATGCCGATGTGGCGTAGAATCGGTGCCACCGGCTTGACGACGATCTCCTCCGTATCGAACAGCCTGTCCACGATGATGCCGAATACGTTCGCACCGACCTGCGTGACCACCACGAAGCCGGTATCCCCAGCGGTGTCGAGCGGCTCGCTCGATTCATCGAGCCCAAGAACGCGGCCCAATGAAACTAGCGGCAGCAGCCGGTCGCGCAGGCGGAGCACCGGGGCATCCTTGATTCGTTCAACGCGCGATCCGGAACCCCCACCGACCCGCACGAGTTCCAGTACGCCGATCTGCGGAATGGCGAAACGCTCGCCGGCGACTTCCACGATGAGTGCTGAGACGATGGCAAGAGTCAGCGGAATCTTAATGGTGAAGCCAGTGCCTCGACCTTCGACGGAGGTCACATCGATGGTGCCGCCGATGCGCTCCACATTGGTCTTTACCACATCCATGCCGACGCCGCGGCCAGAGACGGCGGTGACAGCGGCGGCCGTCGAGAAACCGGCGCGAAAGATGAAGCGCTGGATTTCGCCCTCGCTCATCCCGGCGATCTCGGCCTCGCTGGCCAGGCCCTGCGACAGAGCCTTCTGCTTGATGCGCTCGATGCTCAGGCCGCGACCATCATCCGAGATCTCGATCAGGATGTGGCCGCCTTCGTGGTAGGCGTTCAAGGTGATGCGGCCAGTCTCGGACTTGCCGGCCCTGCGCCGATCCTCAGGCCCTTCAAGTCCATGGTCGCCGCTGTTCCGCACCATGTGCGTCAGCGGATCCTTGATCAGTTCCAGGACCTGGCGATCGAGTTCCGTATCGGCGCCGCGCATCTCAAGGTCGATCTTCTTGCCGAGTTCGATCGAGAGGTCGCGCACGAGACGGGGCATCTTTGCCCAGGCGTTGCCGATGGGCTGCATGCGGGTTTTCATCACCCCGTCCTGCAGGTCCGAGGTGATGTGTGAGAGCCGCTGCAGCGGCACGCTGTAGGCCCCGTCGCTGCGTGCACGGGAAAGCTGCATGAGCTGGTTGCGGGTCAGCACCAGTTCGCTGACCAGCATCATGAGGTCCTCGAGCACATCCACCGAAACGCGGATGCTCTGCGGCGGCGCGCGGCCACCGCTTGTATGCTCATCCGGCGCCGGCGCCGGCGCCGGCTCCGTCGCCGCTTTCGCGACGCTGCTGCGAACAGGATTGCTTGCCGGCAGCGGGGGCGCAGGCGTTTCCTGCAAGGGTCGCGCGGAGGTGTCGGCTACAGGTGCTTGGGCAACCGGCGCGGGTTCCGCGGCGAACGCAGCCTCGCGCTCCGCCTCGGAGAACATGCCATCGCCCCCGGCCACGGCGTCAAGCTGCGAGATGAGCTCGACGTCGTCGCCGACAGGCTCCGTGCCGCCGGTCTCCAGCTTGCCGACAATCTCCTTGATCCGGTCCAGCGCGCGCAGCACCAGACTGATCCCGGCTGGCGTGACCGCCAGAACGCCGTCGCGATACATGCCGAGGATGTTCTCGGCTGCATGCGCGACGCGTTCGAGCCGGGACAGCCCAAGGAACCCGCAGGTCCCTTTGATCGTGTGCACCAGTCGGAAGATCTCCGACAGTGTCGGTTTGTCGTCGGGTGCTTTTTCCAGCCTCAACAACGCAACGTCGAGTGCAACCAGGCCCTCATGCGTCTCGGTCAGGAAGTCGGCGAGCAAGTCGTCCATTTGGGGCTCCGGCGCCTTGTCTTCCCCGGAGCCTGATCGAACAGGCCGAAAATTTCGTTAACACGCCGAAAGATCAGGCCGACGTCCCAATGTTCAGTTGCGTGTCGCCAGGGTCAGCAGCAGTGGCGCCGCACCCCCGCTGCCGCCCATCATCAGGTCCAGGCGAATACCCGAGGATGCGGCAACGGCCAGCAGCAGCGGCACGGACACGCTTCGGGGATTCAACGGAACCGCCTCGCCAGCCAAGCCCGCGGCAAGCCCTGCCGGCCAGGTAGCGCCGGGACCGTCCGGCCAGATCGAGAGTCCTCCTTCGGTATCCCCACCCAGGCGGATGACGCCGCCGCGCGGCAGCGCATCCATCGCCGTCCAGCAAGCCAGCAGCATGACCTGCGTGAGATGTGCGGGGAATACTGCGGTTGCCTCAAGGTCAGACAGATCGATGCCGGCGCGCCGCCCGAGCGTCAGGCCCTCCGCCATCTGTGCGATTTCCTCAACCCGGCAATCGCCACACCCCGCGCCTACCGCCGCGCGGTAGAAGCGGATGCGCCGATCCATGATGCGTGCCGCATCGCGCGCGACATCCATCGCGTCATCGCCCGGACCATCCAGCAGGTCGAGCGCTCCTGCCAGGGCACCGGCAGGACCTCCAAGGTCATGGCATAGTCTGGTGCAGACGGCCTGGGCCAACGCGATCTTGTCAGGCAGCATTCATACCTCCGCAGCGCATCAGCCAGCCACGACGGCCAGCCCTCAAGGGTCAAGCTTCCGGCATACCCAAGTCAGGTTGCCAGATCAGCAACAAGAAGTGGCGAAACAATGTTGCGGCCCCGCGATAGGCTAGCGGGACGCCGCCCAAGGGCGTTACCCTGTGGCAGTGTCGTCCGAACTCTCCCCTGGCATGCGTGTCCGCCACCCCGACTGCCCGCAATGGGGGGTTGGCCAAGTGCAATCTGTTGTCGGAGATCGGGTGACCGTCAACTTCGAGAATCTTGGCAAGGTCATGATCCGTACCGAACATGTCGCTCTGGTTCCATTGGATTCCGATAAGCCTTGAATAGTATCCCTCAGGAAATACTCGGCCTGCTGGGCGACTGGCGGGTCTACGCCGCCATCGCAGTCACCGCACTTGCTGGTGTGATGCGTGGCTATTCCGGCTTCGGCACCGCGGTGTTGTTGGCACCGGCCTATTCGGTGCTCTGGGGACCACGAATCGGCGTGCCGGTGATGCTGTTGATGGAACTCGTCGTTTCGATGCAGCTCGTCCCCAAGGCCATCGGCGAGGCCAATCGCAGAGTCATCCTACCGATCGGCGCAGCCGCATGTGTTGCGACACCGCTGGGCGCATTCATCCTGATCACGGCCGACCAGGACCTGCTGCGCCGCTTCATCGGCGGTTTCGTGCTGGTTTTCGGGCTGCTGTTGATGTCCGGATGGCGCTACCACGGCTCCAGGCCGCTCCCGCTCAACCTGGCCGTGGGCAGCGTGGCCGGGCTGCTGAAGGGGGCAACGGGTATCAGTGGCCCGCCTGTTATCCTTTATCTCCTGGCCGGCCCGGAAGCGGTGAAACAGCATCGCGCCAACCTGATCCTGTTCTTCGGCACCATCGCTGTCATCTCCGTCATTCCACCGGCGCTTGGCGGCTTGATTGTCTGGTCCACGCTTGCCAAGCTATTGATTCTGCTTCCAGTTCTGATGCTCGGCGTACCTTTGGGGGCTCGCCTGTTCCACGTGCTGCCTGACCGATGGTATCGGCGTGCTGCGCTATTCTTCCTGGTCACCACGGGGATCGTCGCACTGCTTGCATGATCGACAGGGCTAAGCGGCCCTTGCGTCGCGGTGGGGTGACGGACCAAATGCAGCAGGCATGACCGCTTCAAGTCCGTCTTCCCTCGGGAGGTCCACCGAATGATCGATCCTTTTGGCCGGAAGGTGAGCTACCTCCGCGTATCGGTCACCGACCGGTGCGACCTGCGCTGCGTATACTGCATGTCCGAGGACATGACCTTCCTGCCGAAGGCCGAGGTGCTTTCGCTTGAGGAACTCGACCGGCTCTGCGGCGCGTTCATCAAGCTGGGCGTCGACCGAATCCGATTGACCGGGGGCGAGCCGCTGGTCCGCAAGAATGTCATCAGCCTGTTCCGCAGCCTGGGCGCGCGTCTCGGTGCGGGTGGGCTGCGGGAGCTGACGACAACGACCAACGGCACGCAGTTGGTTCGCATGGCGGGTGACCTGCACGCTGCCGGCGTTCGGCGGATCAATGTCAGCCTCGACACGCTCGATCCAGGAGCATTTGCGGCCATCACCCGGTGGGGCAAGCTTGAGCCGACGCTCGACGGTATCTTTGCCGCCAAGGCGGCCGGACTTGCAGTCAAGATCAACGTGGTCGCGATGAAGGGCGTGAATGAGGACCAGTTCGACCGCATGATCGCCTGGTGCGGCGAACACGGCTTCGACCTGTGCCTGATCGAGACCATGCCGCTCGGCGAGATTACCGGCGACCGCAATGACCAGTACCTGCCGCTTTCCGGGGTACGCAGCCAGCTGCGGCAGAACTGGACGCTGGATGAGACGGACTACACGACTGGCGGTCCCGCGCGGTACTACACGGTCCGGGAGACCGGTCGGCGGATCGGCTTCATCACGCCGCTGACCCATAATTTCTGCGAATCCTGCAATCGTGTCAGGCTGACCTGCACCGGGACGCTGTTCATGTGCCTGGGCCAGGATGATGCAGCCGATCTTCGGCGGCCGCTGCGCGATCCTGCGCTGGATGCGGAGGGGCTGGAAAAGGCCATCCTCGAAGCCATTTCGCGCAAGCCGAAAGGCCATGATTTCGTGATCGAGCGGGGCCGCAGCCAACCGGCCGTTGCCCGCCACATGAGCGTGACGGGCGGCTGATGCTGCAGGACCTTGTCGCGGCCCTGACCATTCCCGGCCTGCCGGATTGGTCAGGCCTGGTGGTCCTGGTGCTTTTGGCGCTGGTCGGGCTGGCCTATCTGCTGATGCCGTTCAGCGTTTTCGGGTTGAAGGGGCGCCTTGAAGCCGTCGAGGCGCAGTTGGACGAAATTCAGGCAGAGATCCGCAGCTTGGCCCAGCGGATGCCGGAGCCACCACGCCGACGCGCGCCGGTCGAGGATGACTGGGACGACCCGACCCCGGCCTCCCGCCCAGCGCCGGAAGGGGCTGCATCGCGGCTTCGGCAACCCATCGTCCCACCTGCTGCCTGGCCGGAACGCGGCGCCGGGCGATCCGAGCCCCGCCTGGAGTGGCCGCGTCCGCCGAGGTGACCCTATAAGCGCAGGCCTCGCTTGCCGGCGGGCGCCAGGGCAGGCTTGATGCAGGTCCGCTGACCAGGAGCCCGCCAGATGAAACTCGGAACTGCCCCGCTATGCGGCAGCTCGGCGCCATTTCTTGCACGTTCATAATGGATTGTCAGGAGCCGCAGGTCCGGTGCCGTCGGCATGATTGAGAGCTTGCACGCGCTGGGCAGCAAGGGGCTGGCCGGGCGGATCGCGATTTTTGCTGCCCCGACTGATCTGGCGACCGAAGCCCTGGGAAGGCTGGTCGGCCAATACGGCAACGCGACGCTGGACGATGCCCGTGTGGTCGTAGCCCTTGGCGGAGATGGCCTGATGCTTGAAACCCAGCACCGCCTGCTGGGCCGCAACCTTCCCGTCTACGGCATGAATTGCGGCAGTGTCGGCTTCCTGATGAATGACTTCGGGGATACCAGCCTGCCTGACCGGCTCGCCCTGGCCCAGGCCACGACGCTGCATCCGCTGCGGATGCGCGCCCATGTCGGCATGGGGGACCCCGTTGAGGCGCTGGCCATCAACGAGGTCTCGCTGCTGCGTGAAACGCGCCAGGCGGCCAAGATCCGCATTCTCGTCGATGGCAAGAAGCGGCTGGATGAATTGATCTGTGACGGTGTCCTGGTCGCGACACCGGCGGGCAGTACGGCCTACAACCTGTCGGCACACGGCCCGATCGTACCACTCGGTGCGAACCTGCTGCCACTGACCCCGATTTCGGCGTTCCGCCCCCGCCGCTGGCGCGGCGCCTTGCTGCCGGCGGAAGCGCGCGTCGTGTTCGAGGTGCTGGAGCACGACAAGCGCCCGGTGGCCGCGGTGGCGGACTACACCGAGGTCCGTGACGTCCGGCAGGTGGAGGTCTGGGAAGACCGGACCGTGGCGTTGACCATGCTTTTCGATCCGGATCATGGCTTGTCGGAGCGCATCATCGCCGAGCAGTTTACCGTCTGATCCTCAGGCCGGGCCTCCTCGGCGGCGCATCCCAAGGCACCGCAAGGTTGACGCCAGCCCGCGCTTCTGCGATCCGCCGGGCACATCCTGGCACAGGTCATGGCCAGGTTGGCGTTGAATCCGTGGCGGTCGCTGGCCGCCACGCTGCCAGGCCGGATCATGAAAACCTCGACGACCGCGCCACTGCCCGCCGATCCCTCTACCCCGGCCGAGGCTGGTGGCCCTCTGGTACTCGCCCTGCCGAAGGGCCGGATCCTGTCCGAGCTTGGGCCCCTTCTGGCGCGCGCCGGCATTACTCCAGCCGCCGACTATCTGGACGAGGACAGCCGGCGCCTGCGCTTCGAGACCAATCACCCCGGACTTGATGTCGTGCGGGTGCGGCCCTTCGATGTCGCAACCTTCGTCGCCCACGGTGCCGCGCAGATCGGTGTCTGCGGCGCGGATGTCCTGATGGAGTTCGACTACGACCAGATCTATGCGCCGTTGGATCTGGGCATCGGGCGCTGCCGGGTCTCCGTCGCCGGGCCGGTGAATGCGACAACGGCCGAGGACATCGCAGCCTGGTCGCGCGTGACTGTCGCGACCAAATACCCAACGATCGCCCATCGCCACTTCGCCACCAAGGGGGTGCAGGCTGAGATCGTGCATCTGAACGGGGCCATGGAACTGGCGCCTTCACTGGGGTTGTCGCGGGTGATAGTGGATCTGGTGCAAACCGGCTCGACACTGCGCGCGAATGGCCTGGTGGAGACGGAGGTGATCGCACAGGTCACCTCCCGCCTCATTGTGAACCGGACGGCATTGAAGACGAGGCCAGAGGCGATTGGCGCCTGGATCGCACGCTTCCGCGCCGCCATGGCGGAGCTGCACGCGCGATGATCTGGCTCGAGACCTCTGCCCCCGGATTTGAGGCGGGCTTCCAGGCACTGCTGGATGACGGGCGAGACACGACCACCCGCGTTGATGCTGCCGTTTCCGGCATCATCGCGGCCGTCCGCGAAGATGGTGACGCCGCGCTGATCGAGCTGACGCGCCGTTTCGACCGCTGGAGCCCGGCCACCACCGATACGCTGCGCGTGACGGCTGCGGAATTGGACGAGGCAGCGGCCATGGTACCTGCCGACCAGATGGCCGCCCTACTGCTTGCGGCGCGGCGGATCGAGGCCTTCCACAGGGCCCAGCTTCCCACCGACATCGACATGACGGATGCGGACGGCGTCAGGACCGGCCTGCGCTGGGGCCCGATCGACGCTGTCGGAATCTATGTCCCTGGCGGCAAGGCTGCCTATCCCTCCTCCGTACTGATGAACGCCTTGCCGGCGCGCGTGGCCGGGGTGCCGCGGATTGCCATGTGCGTGCCGACCCCGGACGGCGCGCTGAACCCGCTGGTTTTGGCCGCAGCGAAATTGGCCGGGGTCAGCGAGGTCTGGCGCCTTGGCGGCGCGCAGGCGGTTGCCGCCATGGCCTGGGGCACGCCTTCAATCGCGCCCGTGGACCGCATTGTCGGCCCAGGCAACGCCTATGTGGCGGAGGCCAAGCGGCAGGTCTTTGGCCGCGTCGGGATCGACAGCATCGCCGGCCCTTCGGAAGTCGTGATCCTGGCGGATGCCGAGAACAACCCTCGCCATGTGGCGCTGGACCTGCTGGCACAGGCCGAGCATGACGAAGCCGCACAGTCTGTCCTGATCACCGACCACGCCGAGTTCGGCCGAAGCGTTGCCGCGGCACTCCAGGACGAGTTGACCCGCCTGCCGCGCGCGGCCATTGCCGGCACCTCCTGGGAGCGGCATGGGGCGATCATCGTGGTGCAGGACTGGGAGCAGGCGGTCGAATTGACCAACCGGCTCGCACCTGAACACCTCCAGATCATGACAGCGAGCCCACGCGAGCTGCTTGCTGGCATTCGCCATGCCGGCGCGGCTTTCCTTGGGCGGTTCTGTCCCGAGGCGGTGGGTGACTACGTCGCCGGCCCGAACCACGTGCTGCCCACCGGCCGAACCGCGCGGTTCGCCTCCGGCCTCTCAGTCTTCGATTTTCTCAAGCGCACCACCTGGGTGGAGACGGACGCGGCGGCCCTGGCCGCCATCGGCCCGGCTGCGGTGACGCTCGCCAGAGCCGAAGGTCTTGGTGCGCACGCCCTGAGTGTGGCAGCTCGTTTGGAACATAACGACCGGCATCCTTGACCGCGAGGCTAACCACGCTCATGTTCCGCGCCACTTTGCGCCCTGGCGCGGAACCCCTCAAGTCGCGCTTTGCCGGCCTTGGCCGCGCGGGCCCTGATGACCCCGATGAAGGATCTGCATGTCGAAAGAGGACATGATCGAGTTCAGCGGCACCGTGGTGGAGCTGCTGCCCAACGCGATGTTTCGCGTCAAGCTCGACAACGACCACATGGTACTGGCCCACACCAGCGGCAAAATGCGGAAGAATCGCATTCGCGTCCTCGCCGGTGACAGGGTGAATGTGGAGATGACGCCCTACGACCTCACCAAGGGGCGTATCACCTTCCGCTTCAAGTAGGCCGTGGACATGATGGGCGCGCCAGGCACGGTGCCGACCCGTCCGCATCTCATCCTTGCCTCCAGCAGCCCACGGCGACTGGATCTGCTCGGGCGTATCGGCGTGACGCCGGACCGAGTGCAGCCTATGGAGGTCGATGAAACGCCTCTCAAGACGGAGCTCCCGCGCGCCCTGGCTATCCGGCTTGCGGCCGCTAAAGCCATGGCTGGCGCTGCCCTGATGCCGGACGCTCTGGTCCTTGCTGCCGACACGGTGGTCGGACTGGGCCGACGCATCCTGGGAAAGCCGGCTGATGAGGCGGAGGCAGCCCGGTTCCTCAGGCTCCTCTCAGGCCGCAGGCATCGGGTTATGACAGCGGTTTGCCTGGCCCATCCGGGCGGCCGTCGCACAGCCCGCCTGGTCACCACTATCCTCGCCTTCCAAAGGCTGACCCCGGCTCAGATCGATGACCATGTCGCCTCCGGCGAGTGGCGCGGGGTGGCAGGCGGCTATCAGATTCAGAAGCGTGCCGAGATGTATGTGCGCTTCCTGTCAGGCAGCCATTCCAACGTCGTGGGCCTGCCGCTGTTTGAGACCACCCAGTTGTTGCGCGGGGCGGGTTGGCTTCGTCCATGACCAGCGACGCGGAGATCCGCGTCAGCGTCTCACCTGGCGAGGTCAGGGTGGCCGGTCTCCAGCATGGCAGGCTCGAGGCAGCGTTCATCGAGCGGGTCGCCCAACCCGACGGTGTCGGCGACCTGCACTTGGCACGCGTGACGGCAATCCTGCCGGCCATGAGCGGCGCGTTCCTGATCTTCGGCAACGACCAGACGGGCTTCTTGCCGGAGAGCGAGCTGCCGCCGCCCCGCCGCGCAATCGGCAAGGCGCTGCATGAAGGTCAGATTCTGGCGGTGCGGATCTCTCGCGCGGCCCAGGGTGGCAAGGGTCCAAGGCTGACCGCCCGCCTGACGGCGGAGGACCTGGCCCTTGCGGATGCCGGCACAAATCGTCTGCCCCGCCTGCTGCGGCGCGGCCCCAATGCGGCGGTGCGGTTGGCCCGGCTTTGGCCCGACGCCACAATCACCACCGATGGTCCCGAATGGGCAGCGCGCCTTCGCGTTGCATTGGGTGCGGGACGCGTAAATCTGCGCCTAGCCGGCGCCTTCGATGCGGAGTTGGAAGCGGCCTTCGATAGCCTGGCCGATGCGCGTGTCGCGCTGGAAGGTGGCGCGAGCCTGCTGATTCACCCCACGCCGGCACTGACTGCCATGGATGTGGACTCGGGCAGCCTCGCTGGTTCGAGAGATACGGCAGCACACGCCGCGCTCAACCAAGCGGCGACGGAGGCCGTGGCGCGGCAGATCAGGCTCCGCAACCTGGCGGGCGCCATACTGGTGGATTTCGCAGGGCTTCCGATCCGCAAGCGCGAAGCACTGGTGGCACCGTTGGAATCGGCACTTGCATCCGACCCGCTCGGCGCGAAGCTGCTCGGCATGACACGACTTGGCTTGATGGAGATCGTGCGCCCTCGCATACATCCGCCCTTGCACGAGATACTGGGGCTGCCCCCTTCCCCTCTGACCCTCGGGCTGGCTGCGATGCGCCAGGCGCTGCGGGAAGTCACGGCGCTTCAGGGCGCAGCCTTTGCCCTGGTGGCGGCGCCTGAGATCATCCAGGCGATCGAGGCCTCGCCGGAAGCCGCGGAGGCTTATCGCAACCAGGCAGGCAGGCCCCTGGTTCTGCGGGCGGATGCCTGCCTCCGCCCGGGCCAGGAGCAGATCATGAGGGTCGAGGCATGACGCCACCCCAGGTTCCGCCCCGCCGCACCCGCCGCTGCCCGATCTGCAGCCGGCCTCTCCCGACCCCCGGCAGCCGCTTCTGCTCAGACCGCTGCGCCAGCGTCGATCTCGGGCGCTGGCTGCGCGGGGACTATGCCATTCCCGTGCGCGAGGATCCCGACCCCGAGGACGAATCCTGAGTGCTGGATGGGTGGACAGGGTGCCTGCCTTCCGCTATCACGCGCGCCTCTGCTGCGGTGGACCGAAAGGTCAGACCTGCTTGGGCCCAGGTAGCTCAGTTGGTAGAGCATGCGACTGAAAATCGCAGTGTCGGTGGTTCGATTCCACTCCTGGGCACCATCCCCACCTCCCCCTGACTGTTCCAGATATTGAGCCGCCAAGCATTTGCAGGCGCGCGAATTTGGCAGGCCGTGGCGCCTGCATGACCACCCGATGGCAGGCCGGCGGGGCGGCGCGCGCTTCAATGGCGCAAAGGCACTCCAAAACTCCTTGCGAAGCCTTCCGTGTTGCGTGACGGTCGGCACGTCGATGCCGCACCAGAAGGACCGAAACTTGGCCTACGCACTTCAGCAGTTGATCAACGGGATCAGCCTCGGGATGATCTACGGCCTGATCGCGGTAGGCTACACCATGGTCTACGGCATCATCGGGATGATCAACTTCGCCCACGGCGACATCTTCATGGTGGGCGCCTTCGTGGCGCTGGTGGCCATCCTGATGCTGATGTCAGGCGGATTGATGGACGGTCCTGCCGCAATACTACTCGTGCTTGCCATCTCCATGGCCTTCACCGCCCTCTATGGCTGGACGGTAGAGCGCGTCGCCTATCGCCCGCTGCGCGGCAGCTTCCGCCTGGCGCCGCTCATCTCGGCCATTGGCATGTCCATCGTCCTGCAGAACTTCGTCCAGGTCAGCCAGGGTGCGCGGGTCAAGCCGCTTGAGCCACAGTTGCCGGGCGGGTTTGAGTTGATGCGTGATGGCAATTTCGTCGTGCAGTTATCCTATATGCAGACGCTGATCATCGTCTCCACCCTCGCGGTGCTCGCCGTCTTCACCTGGCTCGTCACGCGCACCGCGCTCGGCAGAGCCATGCGTGCCTGCGAGCAAGACCGGAAAATGGCATCCTTGCTCGGCATCAACACAGACCGGACGATCAGCCTCGCCTTCGTTATCGGGGCCGCCCTGGCCGCTGTCGCCGGCACGCTTTATTTGCTGCGCTACGGCATCGCCGACTTCTTCATGGGCTTCATCGTCGGCGTAAAGGCGTTCACGGCGGCCGTTCTGGGCGGCATCGGCAGCCTGCCGGGCGCGGTGCTGGGCGGTTTGCTGATCGGACTTATCGAGACGTTCTGGTCCGCCTATTTCTCCGTGCAATACAAGGACGTGGCGGCGTTTGGCATCCTTGTCCTGGCGTTGATCTTCCTGCCCACCGGCCTGCTCGGGCGGCAGGAGGTGGAGAAGGTATGACCTCTCCACCCGCAGCCGCGCCGCACGCATTCCAGCCGCGGCTGCTTGCCGCGTTGCTGGATGCGTCCAAGGCCACGGCAGTGGCCTTTGGACTGTTCGTCGTCATGGTCGGGCTTCGGACCGATGTCGGCCCGACTGGTGCGCTTTTTCTGCGCACCCGCTGGCCTGATGTCGCCTGGCTCTGCGCCGCGGTATTTGTCGCGCGCCTGGCAATGGCCTTATGGGCGGGCCGCAGGCTGCCGGCGGTCGGATCTGCCCGGCGGGCCGCCGCACTCTCCCGGGCTGGACTATTCTTCGGCCCCGCGCTGCTCGCCATCGCGCTGATACTACCCTTCGTACCGGGCATTGGTCGCTATGAGCTGGACCTCGGAATACTGGTCCTGACCTATGTGATGCTGGGCTGGGGACTCAACATAGTGGTCGGCCTGGCCGGCTTGCTGGACCTGGGCTACGTCGCCTTCTACGCGGTTGGCGCCTATTCCTATGCCCTGCTGGCCCAGTATTTCGGGCTGTCTTTCTGGATCTGCCTGCCCCTCGCCGGCATTCTCGCCGCTTTCTGGGGCGTGCTGCTGGGCTTCCCGGTGCTGCGGCTGCGCGGCGATTATCTGGCGATCGTCACCCTGGCGTTTGGTGAGATCATCCGCATCGTCCTGCTCAACTGGGTCGAGTTGACCGGCGGACCAAACGGCATTTCCGGCATCCCACGCCCAACCTTCTTCGGACTTCCCTTCAGCATGAGCGGCGGCCCCGGAACCTTCGCGGGCTTCTTCGGGCTGGAGCCAAGCCCATCGCACCGCGTCATCTTTCTGTACTACCTGATCCTGGCACTGGCCCTGCTGACCAACTGGGTCGCCATCCGCATTCGCAGGCAGCCCATCGGCCGGGCCTGGGAAGCTCTGCGCGAGGACGAGATCGCCTGTCGCGCGCTCGGCATCAACATCACCAACACGAAGCTGACGGCCTTCGCCCTGGGCGCCATGTTCGCCGGATTCGCTGGCGCCTTCTTCGCCACGCGGCAAGCCTTCATCAGCCCCGAGAGCTTCACCTTCATCGAATCGGCCATCATCCTGGCGATCGTGGTGCTTGGCGGCCTGGGTAGCCAGATCGGCATCGCCGTGGCGGCAATCATCATGATCGGCGGCTTCGAGCTGTTCCGCGACCTGGAAGAATATCGGATGCTGGTCTTCGGCGCCGCCATGGTGACCATCATGGTGCTGCGTCCGCGCGGCCTGGTCGGCTCCCGCGCCCCCAGCGTGGTGCTGGGCGCGCAGCGTCGGATCGATGCGCAGCATGTCAGCGAGGGTCGCGGATGAGCACCGAGATCCTGCGCGTCGAGGCGCTCAGCATGCGGTTCGGCGGGCTTCTGGCCGTCGACGCCGTGGATTTTGAGGTGCAGCGCGGCAGCATCACCGCCCTGATCGGACCGAACGGCGCCGGCAAGACTACCGTATTCAACTGCATCACCGGCTTCTACCGGCCGACAGGCGGCCAGATCAGTCTTCGTCGCGCCGATGGCAGCGTCGCGAGCCTGCACAGGCTGAAGGACCACAGGATTGCCCGGGCCGGGGTCGCCCGCACTTTCCAGAATATCCGACTATTTGCCGGGATGACGGTGCTGGAGAATCTGCTCATCGCACAGCACCTCAAGCTGCAGAAGGCAACCTGGCACGGCATCGGTGCGATGCTCGGCTTCCCTGCCTATCGCGCCGCGGAGGCGGAAGCGATCAACCGTGCAGTGGAATGGCTGCGCGCAACGGACCTGCTGGATCGGGCCGATGATGCGGCGGGCGGCCTGCCCTACGGCGCGCAGCGCCGGCTGGAGATTGCCCGGGCGATGTGCATGACACCCGCGCTGCTGTGTCTGGACGAGCCCGCGGCGGGCCTCAACCCACGGGAATCGGACGATCTCGCCAAGCTGCTGGTCAGCATCCGCGATGGTACGGCAACCCGTAGCGACCCCACCTCCATCCTGCTGATCGAGCATGACATGGGCATCGTCATGCGGATCTCCGATCATATCGTGGTGCTCGACCACGGCAAGAAGATCGCGGAGGGCCCGCCGGACCTCATCCGCAGTGACCGCCACGTCATCGCCGCCTATCTGGGCGAGGATGAGGACGCCGCATGACGACGACGATGCTGGAGGTGCGTGATCTGGAAACCGGCTACGGCGCGGTGCAGGCCCTGAAGGGGGTTTCACTGCATGTCGACCAGGGCGAGATCGTCACGCTGATCGGCGCCAACGGCGCCGGCAAATCGACCCTGCTGATGAGCATCTGCGGCGACCCCCGCGCCAGGTCCGGCCACGTCATTCTGGACGGCGAGGACATCACCAGCAAACCAACGCATGAGATCATGCGGAGCGGCGTGGCGCAGTCCCCCGAGGGGCGGCGCATCTTCCCCCGCATGTCTGTGCTGGAGAATCTGATGCTGGGTGCGCAGGCGGCAGGACGCGACCCCGGCCCCGAATTGCCGCGCGTGTTCAGCCTGTTTCCCCGGCTGAAGGAACGGCAGTCACAGCGCGGAGGCACCCTCTCGGGTGGCGAACAGCAGATGCTCGCGATCGGCCGCGCATTGATGTCCCGGCCGCGCCTATTGCTGCTGGACGAGCCATCGCTCGGCCTCGCGCCGCTGATCTCCCGCCAGATCTTCGGCGCGATCCGCGACCTGAATGAGCGTGAAGGGCTTACCGTTCTGCTCGTGGAGCAAAATGCGAACCAGGCGCTTCGCCTTGCCCATCGCGGCTACGTTCTCGTCACAGGCCGCATCACCATGAGCGGGCGCGGCGCCGAATTGCTGGCGCGCCCCGAGATCCGCGATGCCTATCTGGGCGGCGGGCACTGACCCAGCGCGTCAATCCGGCCAGCCTGCCAGCGACCTGATTTCAGCCGGGGTGGCACCGCTTGCGCGCAAGTCCCTCAGCGTTGGCGCGCCATCGCGCTTGGAAAGCCGCCGGCCGGCGGCATCTGCCAGCAACCGGTGATGCGCATAGCGTGGCTCAGGCCAGTTCATCAGGGCCTGAAGCAGACGATGCAGATCGGTTGCGGGCAGCAGGTCATCGCCCCGCGTCACCATCGTCACGCCATCCCGCGCGTCGTCATGGGTAACGCAAAGGTGGTAGCTCGCCGGGATCTCCTTGCGCGCAAGCACCACATCTCCGAAACGCGCCGGATCGCAGACCACCCGGCCGCGTAACGCATCCTCGAAGCTGAGTGGCTGGTCCAGGCAACCGAGGGCACGCAACATATTCAGCCGTAACGCGTGCGGTTCCCCTTGCGTCAGGCGTGCCTCGACCCGAGCCGCCGAGAGCCGGAGGCAGATCCCGGGATAGAGCGGACCATCCGGCCCGTGGGGCGCCGAGGCACTGGCAGCAATCTCCCGCGCAATCTCGCCTCGCGTGCAGAAGCACGGATACAGCAGGTTGCGCTGTCGCAGGACCGAGAGCGTGCGCTCGTAGTCGGCCATATGCCGTGACTGCACACGGACGGGCCCATCCCAATCGAGGCCGAGCCAACAAAGATCCTCGAGAATGGCCTCGGTGAATTCCGGCCGGCACCTCGTGCTGTCGATATCCTCGATCCGGAGCAGGAAACGCCCCCCGGCCTCGCGCGCCGTCCGCCATGCCAGCAACGCCGCATGGGCGTGTCCAAGATGCAGGAAGCCGGTCGGGCTGGGTGCGAAGCGCGTGACGAGTTGGGCAGGGGCGGTCATGCTCACGCGGGCGTAGCCGAACACCGGGAATTGGAGCAAGCAATGTCAGATCGCCTGGATGGGCCACGCTGGGGGCCAGCCGCGGGCGGTGTGCCGCGCCAATTGGTGCTTCTTCTGCACGGTGTGGGCGCCGACGGCTTCGACCTGATCGATCTGGCACCCGGCTGGGGCAAGGCCGTGCCGCATGCCCTGTTCATCGCACCGCATGGTCCGGAGCCCTGCGACCTCGCGCCCTATGGCAGACAATGGTTCAGCTTGCAGGATCGCTCGGAGGCCATGATGGCGGCGGGCGTCGACGCGGCGGCGACCGGGCTGGCCACTACGATCGGCGCGATGCTGCGCGAAATGAGCCTGACCCACCGGGATCTCGCCTTGGTCGGGTTCAGCCAGGGCGCCATGACCGCGCTGCATCTCGGGCTACGCCACCCACCCGGCTGCGCCGCCATTCTGGCTTTTTCGGGCGCCCTGCCCAGTCCGACCTCGCTTCCCCCGGCCCCCGCCGGCGCCCCGGCGGTTCTACTGGTCCATGGCGAGGCCGATGAAGTGGTCCCGGCCGAGGCAAGCCGGATCGCCGAACGCGCCCTGATCCGGGCCGCCGTCGCCGTGGAAACCGCATTCCGGCCCGGCCTTGGCCATGGCATCGATGAGGTAGGACTCAGCCTCGGCGCGCTGGCCCTGCAGCGCGCACTGTGCGGTGATCCAGCATGACCGAAGGATGAAAGCATCCATTCTCCCGGTTGCGTGGGCGGAGCGGCGCTGGCATGAAGACCGGGTCAACGCGGCGCTGCCACAGTATCTGGGGCTTGCCTAACGTTACGAGCACCAGATTTGTCCAGTGCCGCCATTCATAGGAGTGGCACTTGCCTGACGGCGGACACTTCCAGCTAGGCCAGTCCTTTCCTGCGCTCGTCCTGAACGCGGATTTCCGGCCGCTGTCCTATTTCCCCCTGTCGGTCTGGGCTTGGCAGGATGCCGTCAAGGCAGTTTTCCTCGACCGTGTCTCGGTGCTGTCGGAATACGAGACCGAGGTGCATTCGCCGCGCATGACCATGCGTTTGCCCAGCGTCATCGCATTGAAGGACTACATCCCCGCCGCCCGGCGGCCGGCCTTCACACGCTTCAACGTCTTCCTGCGCGACAGCTTCGAGTGCCAGTATTGTGGCGAGGGCCGCCCGACGCAGGAGCTGACCTTCGACCACGTCATCCCCCGCAGCCGTGGTGGCCGTACGACCTGGGACAACGTGATCACCGCGTGCGGCCCCTGCAACCTGCGGAAAAGCAACAAGCTCCCGCGCGAATGCCGGATGTTTCCCCGCCAGGTGCCGCGCCAGCCGACGAGCTGGGAGCTGCAGGAGAATGGCCGCTCCTTCCCGCCGAACTACCTGCATGAAAGCTGGCGGGACTACCTGTATTGGGACAGCGAGCTGGAGAGCTGAACGGGTTTGCCTTGTAAGTCTCAGACCCTTTCGCTCACCTTGATCGCCACCTTGCACCCGGCCTTGATGGCGGCGCTGAGCAGCCGATAGGCCGGCGTCAGCTCCGCCTCATTCGCAAGGCCGATATCGCGGTGCTCGAGTTCCTCGGCACGAAACCGCTCGATGTCCTCGCGCAGCGGCTGCTCATCATCTCCCAGCGTGGCGGCCTGGTCGCGATAGTGTTCGTCGATCGCCTCCTCCACCGCCACGGTGCAGGCCATTGCGGCGCGGTGGCCCATCAGCGCTGTGGCGGCCCCCAGCGCGAAGCCCGCAACATGCCAGATGGGCAGCAGGGCCGTAGGGCGCACGCGGCGCTCAGCGATCAAGCGGCTGAAGGTGTCGAGGTGAACCTGCTCCTGCGCCTTCATGTGCTCAAGGATCGGCCCGAAACGCGTGCGGCCGAGCACGGCGAGCTGACCCTCATAGATCCGCTTCGCACCATATTCGCCCGCATGGTCCACGCGGATAGTGCGGCTGACATACTCGCGCGGAGTGGGGTCGCCAGGCAGGCGCCCTTGGGCGGTTTCACGGCTCTGCATCAGATCCTCCATTCGCGACGCGCCTGGCGCAGGGTCCAACCGGCCAGCAGCGCCGCATAGATCAGGTTCATCGCCGCGACGGAAAGGGGCAGGCCTGGAATGAGATAGGCCGGCTCGTCACACGGCTTGGTTGGCAACGGCGCCAGATTCCGCAGCAGGTCATCGATGCTGGCCCCGACGCCGACGCCGGGCGCTAGGCAGGCCGGCAATGGCGAGGGCCACCACCCCTGCTCCACGCCGAGATGCAGTGCCGCGATGCCCCCCGAAACGGCCACCGCCAGGCCCGCCCCCCCCAGCAGCCAGGCCCGAAGCCGCGGCGGCGCCGGCAGGGCCAAAAGGGCAAGACCGGCCGCGACCCAATAGGGCCAGCGCTGCCAGAGACAAAGGGCACAGGGTGCAAGGCCGGGCCAGTACTCGAAACCCATGGCCGTAAGCGGCGCCGCCGCCGCAAGGATCGCAATAAGCGTGGGAATTGCCATGGCACGATTCATCCGTCAGCCCGCCGGCCAGGGCAACTGGACCCCTGGCGGAGCCGGACATACCGTAAGCCCCTATCGAGAGGGGGAATCGCCGTCATGCTGCGCATCTGGGGCCGTGCCAATTCGTCCAACGTCATGAAGGTACTTTGGCTCTGCGAAGAACTCGGTGTGCCCTTCGAGCGAATCGATGCCGGCGGCGCCTTCGGCAAGACCCGGGAGCCGGCCTATCTCGCGATGAACCCTAACGCCCTGGTCCCCACCATCGAGGAACCGGACGGCTTCACGCTGTGGGAGAGCAACGCGATCCTGCGCTACCTGGCGCGCTCGCGCGCGCCCGGCAACCCGATCTACCCGGCCGATCTTCGCCTCGCCGCGGATTGCGACCGATGGATGGATTGGCAGGTGGCCTCGGTGAACCGGCCGATGACCACGGTCTTCTTCACCTATGTCCGAATCCCTGAGGCGGAACGCGATTGGCCCGCCACCGACAAGGCGCGCGCCGAGGCCGAGACGCTCTGGGGCATGCTGGACCGGCACCTGGCAGGACGCCCCTTCATCACAGGCGACGACTTCACCCTGGCCGACATCGCGCTGGGCATCTACGCGCATCGCTGGTTCGCGCTGCCGATCGAGCGTGCGGAGATGCCGGATCTGCGTGCCTGGTACGACCGCCTCCTGGTCCGGCCTGGCTGCGCGAAACATGCCTCCGGCCCGCTGACCTGAAGCCTCAGCGACTGGCGCCCGGGGTCCAGGTCACGTCCCGCGCACCATTGCCGTTCAGGCGGCGTGACAGGACGAAAAGGTGGTCCGACAGCCGATTCAGATAGCGGATCACCGCCGGGTTCACCGTATCCTCGGCGGCGAGGGAAACAACGTCCCGCTCGGCCCGGCGCACGATGGTGCGCGCCAAATGGGCATGGGCGGCCCCCGGACTGCCACCGGGCAGGACGAAGCTGCGAAGCGGAGGGACCAGCGCGTTCATCTCCGCCAGTTCCGCTTCAAGCCGCAAGCATTGCGCGTCGCTCACCCGCAGCCGGTCGCTGCCAACGCCCGGAACGCAGAGGTCGGCGCCAAGGTCGAACAAATCGTTCTGGATGCGCGCCAGCATCGCGTCCGCCACCCGGTCACCCTCCAGGTTCAGGCGGACCAGTCCAATCACCGCATTGGCCTCATCTACCGTGCCATAGGCCGCCACACGCAGCGCATCCTTCCGCACGCGAGACCCGTCACCGAGTGACGTCTCCCCCGCATCACCGCCCCGGGTCATGATCACGTCCAGCCTTACCATCGTCGGTCTCCTTCGAGTTGGAAGGTGATGCCGATCGCGGTGGTGGAAAGGACCGGCAGCCCATCGCGCTGCGCCGCGTCAAACCGCCACCGGCGCACCGCCTCCATCGCGGCCTGATCCAAGGCCGGAAAACCTGAGGATAACATGACCCGCACATCGGCTACGCGGCCCAGCGGGTCGATCTCGACCTGAAGCGTGACGCGTCCCTGCTCGTTGCGGAGGCGGCTGGCCTGCGGATAGGCCGGCGGCGCATTGACGACGCCAGGTCGCAGGCGTGCCGGAACCACCGAACCAAGCGCCTGTCCAGCGCCCTGCGCCATCGGGGCGGTTGCGGCAGCCGCCCCGGTCGCGGCCGGTGGCGCCGCGGCTCGCTGCCGGGAAGCTGGTTCGGGCGGCCGGGGTGGCACCGGCGGTGCGGGCGGTGGTGGCAAAGGGGTTGTTTCCTCCACCAACGGCTCCGGCACGGGCAGCGGATCGTGCACCATGGGAGGGGCGAGCACTTCGGGTTCCGCCCCTGGCTCGGCTGGGGTGATGGCCGCTTCGGGCGAGGGGGGGGTAACTGGCTCCTCCGGCGGCAGGGCCTGCGCCGATTGCATGGACGCATCCACGGCATCTCCAGCGCCCGGCGCCTGTTCCGACCAGATCAGCGCAACCTGCTGATCGGTCGGCTCCGGAACCGACCCTCGCTGGAGGCTTACCAACGCGAGCGCAATGGCGGCATGCAGGCCAATGGAAATGGCCAGCATCCAGACTGTACCCAGTGGCCCAGGCCGGAAACGGGTCCCGATGTCCTCCCGCACCCCCGGAGGCTAGACCGAGAAGTATTTGGCGCGGGGGTGGTGCAGCACGATCGCGCTGGTCGATTGCTCCGGATGAAGCTGCCATTCGTCCGAGAGCGATACGCCGATCCGCTCTGACTTCAGAAGCCGCAGCAGCCCTTCCTGATCCTCAAGCTTCGGGCAGGCCGGGTAGCCGAAGGAATAGCGGCCACCGCGATAGGATTGCTGGAGCATCCGATCCATGTCCCGGTCATCCTCTCCCGCATAGCCCAGCTCGGCGCGGATGCGCTTGTGGACGTATTCCGCCATTGCCTCCGCCATCTCCACCGAGAGGCCGTGCAGGTACAGATAGTCCTGATAGCGGTTGTCCTCGAACCACTCCCGCGCGATGTCTGAGGCCTTCTGGCCGACCGTCACCACCTGCATGCCGATGACGTCGCGCGCGTTCGGACCCTCCTCGATGTCGCGCACGAAATCCGCGATGCACTCGCCATCCGGCTTCGGCTGGCGCGGCAGGTTGAAGCGGCAGACTTCCGTCACGCCATCCTCGGCGAACAGCACAAGGTCGTTGCCCTGGCCGGCGCATTTCCAATAGCCATAGATGGCCTGCGGCTTGAGGATTTTTTGTTCCTCCGTCAGCGCCAGCATGCGCTTCAGCACAGGGCGCAGTTCCTGCTTTGCCCAGCCGAGGAAATCTTCCAGCGACCGCCCGGCCTTCCGGAAGCCCCACTGGAATTGATACAGGCTTCGCTCGTTGATGAAGGGAATGATCGCCTTCGGCGGCGCTTCCACGACGCGGGCGCCCCAGAAGGGCGGCACCGGCACGGCGCTTTCGGCCGAGACGCGGCGGCGCCGTTCCTGGGCATAGGTCAGGTCAACCGGCGCAAAGCCGCGCGGGTCGGCCTGGCCCAGGGTGCGCTTTTCATTCTTCGCCTTGCCGACGCGCTTCGCCTGGAGTGCGGACAGATAGTCTTCGAAGCCGTTGCCCATGACCTTATCCATCAGGTGCAGGCCATCGAAGGCATCCCGCGCATAGGCCACGCGGCCGCAGGCATAGGCCTTCACGCAATCATCCTCGACGTAGTTCCGCGTCAGCGCGGCCCCGCCCAGCATGACGGGAATGTCGATGCCCTGGCGGCTCATCTCCTCCAGGTTCTCACGCATCACCACGGTGGACTTCACCAGCAGGCCGGACATGCCGATGGCATGCGCCTTGTGCTCCTTGGCCGCGGCGACGATGTCGAGCAGCGGCACCTTGATGCCGAGATTCACCACCTTGTAGCCGTTGTTGGTCAGGATGATGTCAACCAGGTTCTTGCCGATGTCGTGCACATCGCCCTTCACCGTGCCGAGCACGATGGTGCCCTTCTCCTGGCCCTCGACCTTCTCCATGAAGGGTTCGAGATAGGCGACGGCCGCCTTCATGGTCTCGGCGGATTGCAGGACGAAGGGCAGCTGCATTTTTCCGGCACCGAACAGCTCACCCACCACCTTCATGCCATCCAGCAGCACGTCGTTGATGATGGACAGCGGCGTATTACCCTGGTCGAGCGCCACCTGCAGTTCCTCGCCAAGGCCCTTGCGATCGCCGTCGACGATGCGGTCCTTGAGGCGGCCTTCGACCGTCTCCGCGCGCACCTTCTTGACGTTGTCTGCCGCCTTCCGGCCGGAGAAGATCTCCAGCACCTTCTGCAACGGGTCGTAGCCCTCCCGCCTGCGGTCGAAGATCAGGTCCTCCACCACCTCCACCTCCTCCGGCGGAATCTGGTGCAGCGGCTTGATCTTGGAGACGTGGACGATGGCGCCCGTCATGCCCGCCTTCACGGCGTGGTCGAGGAAGACGCTGTTGAGAACGTGCCGCGCGGCCGGGTTCAGGCCGAAGGAGATATTGGACAGGCCCAGGATGATCTGGATGTCCGGGAACTTCTCCCGGATCATGCGGATGCCATCCAGCGTCCAAAGCCCCAGCTTGCGGTCATCCTCGTTGCCGGTGGCGATGGTGAAGGTCAGCGGATCGATCAGCAGGTCGGATTGCGCCAGGCCGTATTTGTTGCAGGCGAAGTCCACCAGCCGTGAGGCAATCCGCAGCTTGTCCTCCGCCGTCTTCGCCATGCCGACCTCGTCGATGGTCAGGGCGATGACCGCGGCGCCGAACTTCTTGGCCAGCTTCAGGCGATCATGCGCCGCTTCCTCGCCATCCTCGAAATTGATCGAGTTGATGATCGGCTTGCCGCCATGCAGCTTCAGCGCCGCCTCGATCACCGGCGTTTCCGTGGAGTCGATGACAAGGGGTGAGTTCACGCTGCTGGTGAAGCGGCGGATGACCTCGTTCATCTCCTCCATCTCGTTGCGGCCGACGAAGGCGGTGCAGACATCGAGGCTGTTGGAGCCCTCGGCCACCTGTTCGCGCCCGATGGTCACGCAGCCATCCCAGTCATGCGCCTCCTGCCGCTGGCGCCACAGCTTCGAGCCATTGGCGTTGCAGCGCTCACCGATCGAGAAGTAGCTGTTCTCCTGCCGCAGCGCCGTCGCGCCATAGAGACTGGCGACGGAGGGCACCCACACCGGCTTGCGCGGCACCGGTGCCGGGCGATGCCGCGCGCCGCCGAGCTTGCGCAGCAGCTGGTCCAGCGCCTGGATATGCGGCGTTGAGGTGCCGCAGCAGCCGCCGATCAGGTTCAGCCCGTCCTCGACGATGAAGCGCTCCATCCAGGAGGCGAGATCCTTCGGACCGAGCGGGTAGTGCGTCTTGCCATCCACCAGCTCCGGCAGGCCCGCATTCGGCTGCACGCTGATGTAGCCGGGCCAGTTCTGCGACAGCCACCGCACATGCTCCGCCATTTCCTGCGGTCCCGTGGCGCAGTTCAGGCCGATCAGTGGCACGTCGAGCGAATGCACGACCGTGGTCGCGGCCGCGATGTCCGGGCCAACGAGCAGCGTGCCCGTGGTCTCAACGGTAATCTGCACAAGGATCGGGATGTTCGATTTGGCGCGGGCGCGGGCGATCTTGGCGGCGTTCACCGCGGCCTTGATGAACAGCGTGTCCTGGTTCGTCTCGGTCAGCAGCGCATCCGCGCCGCCGGCGATCAACCCCTCGCATTGGAGGATCAGGGCGGCTTCCAGCGCGTCGTAGGCGATATTGCCGAGGCTGGGCAGCTTGGTGCCCGGGCCGATATCGCCGATCACCCAGCGGTGCCGGCCATCCGCGAAGCTCTCCGCTGCCTCACGCGCCAACTCGACGGACAGCTTGTTGATCTCGAACGCCTTGTCTTCCAGTTCGAACTCACCGAGCGTCACCGGCGACCCGCCGAAGCTGTTGGTCAGCACCATGTCGGCGCCGGCTTCAAAATAGCCGCGGTGGATTTCACGAACGAGGTCGGGGCGCGAGAGATTCAGCACCTCCGTGCAGTTCTCCTTGCCCCAGAAATCCTTTTCGACATCCAGCGTCAGGGCCTGGACGCGGCTTCCCATGCCGCCATCGCACAGCAGAACCTGATCCTTGAGCGCGTCGAGAAGATGCGGGCGAGACATGCGGGGCATACCCTTCAGCGAGACGGGACAGGAATGGAAACAGGCTGGCGCTGGGCCAGCCAAAGCCGGACGGCGAGCGGCCCGTCGATGCTGCGCGCCGTGCGAAGCGCACAGCCCGCAGCCCCGAGCCAGCCGGCCATCTGGGCGTCATCAAAACCCGGCCAGCGATGCGCATGCCGGCCGAGCAAGTCGGCCCGCGCATGTGGTGCCAGATCTACGACCAGCAACAGGCCCGCCGGTCGCAGGACGCGCGCAGCCTCGGCCAGCGCGGCCGCCGGGTCTTCGGCGTAGTGCAGCACCATCTGCAGCGTCGCGGCATCGAAGCCCGCATCCGGCAGAGGCAGCCGATACATGTCCGCCTGGCGAACGGAGCAATGACTCAGCCCCCGTTCCGCGAGGCGCGCGCGTGCCAGCGCCAGCATCTCCCGGCTCGCATCGACGCCGAGCGCGCTGGTGCAGCGGGGGGCCAGGATCTCGATCAGCCGACCCGTTCCGCTGCCGATATCCAGCAGCCGATCGAGACGTTCAGGCAGCGCGCTGAGCAGCGCAGCCTCTATTTCGGCGGCCGGAAGTTCCAGCGCCCGCATCTCATCCCAATCCGCGCCATGGCGCTGGAAGGCATCCGAGGCTGCGCGCGCACGCTCCGCTGCCAGCCGTGCGGCGGCGCGGCGGTCGGCGGCCAGCAGGGGATCATCCTCCGGGAGGCGGGCCAGGATCTGACGGGCCAGATCGGCATCGGCCGGCAGTTGGAAGAAGACGTTGGCGCCCTCCGGCATCCGCTCCAGCAATCCTGCCTCCACCAGCAGCTTCAGATGCCGGGAAAGCCGGGGCTGCGACTGTCCCAATATGCCGCAGAGGTCCGAAACGCAGAATGAACCCCGCGCACATAGCGAGAGAAGACGCAGCCGCGTCGGCTCGGCGGAAGCGCGAAGCTGGGCCAGGAGATCGTCCATGCGCTTGCAAATGACATAAAGATATCCTTATGTCTAGCGTATGGCTTGGTCTCTCGACGCCCGCATCCCCCTGCGACTCATCGGCCCGCACCTTCTGGGCGCGGCATTACAAACTGCGCCAGCCACCGCGCTGCTCGTGGAAGGAACAGAGCTCGAAAACATCGCCGCCCCGGCCGTGTTCCAACTTCGCTTCAACCCGGGGGGCCTGCGGCACAAATATGACTGCAACTGCTGCGCCGGGCGCGGAGCGGCGGCGGAGGCATTGGACCGGATGTTCCAGGCCCGCATCCGCAGCCAATGCGCCTGGTTTGATCAGGTGATTGGCGTCGTGCAGAGCGCCGAGGCGCGGGCAGAAGTGCTGGATGCCTTGGCGCAGGACCCGCTGGCAAAGGCCCGCTTCCGGCCAGCCTGACGCCTCCGCATCAGACGAACTGGGCCTCAGCCTTTCCGAGGCTCGAGAACCGGGCCGCCAGGGCCACCCCTGGCTCCGGCCACTGCGTGGGCGTCAGACCCGCAACAACCAGAACAGCGCCCGCCGGCAGGCCGCCCAGCGCACGCGCCGCCGCTGCAGCCTCCATGAAGGCCGCCTCCAGATCGATCAACTCACCACGCGGGCGATTTGCCGGAGCAGTCAGCGCCACCCTGACGGGCGCTGACGGCCAGGGGCGCGGTTTGCCGACAACAAGGTAGCCGAGCAACGCAAGGTCAGCGATGCAGGACGGGACATCCGACGGCACTTCGGAAAAGCGGGTCGCGGCAAGATCGATGGCCGGGTGCAGACGCAGGAGAGACGGCATGCCAATCCCATCCGCCTCCAGCGGCGCACCCAATACGCCCAGCAGGGCTGCGCTTGCCGAAGGATGGCGCAAGGCGGCGAGCGCCACGGTCGCCGCCATCGGCAATAGCCGCCCTTCTATGACAGGGCCGGTCAGGCTGGGCTCCGCCGGCCGGCGCAGGATACGGACGCCGCAGGCGACATGGCCCGTCTGATCCAGCATGGCGGCCGCAGTCTCCGCGCCCTCCAGCGCATCGCGCGGCGCCAGTTCAGGCGGGAACCGCGCGAGAGGATTGCCGGATTCCAAGGCTTCGACCAGCCACCTTGCCGCGACATCCGCGCGGGCTTCACCCTCGGTCATTCAGTGCTCAATTCAGCGGTGGCAGGTCGGGCAGTTCGGGAACCTGGAAGCCGCCTTCCGGGATGGACATCAGATCTTGCACCGGCCCCGTCTGCACGTGGTCATAGAGGTAGGAAGGAAGCCAGGTCGCGATCCCTGGGAAGATGTACAGCAGCGCCATGCCGACAACGACAATGCCGACAAAAGGCAGGCAGCCTGCGAAAATCTCGGTCAGCCGAACCTGTGGTGGCGCAACGCCTTTGAGGTAGTAGGCCGCCATCGCAACAGGCGGCGTCATGAAGGAGGTCTGCAGGTTCAGGGCGACCAGCACGCCGAAGAAAATCGGGTCAACGCCGAAGGTGTCCAGCAGCGGCAGGAAGATCGGCACGAAGATCAGCACGATCTCCGACCATTCGAGAGGCCATCCCAGCAGGAAGATGATGATCTGGGTCACGATCAGGAAGGTGACCGTGTTCAGGCTCAACTGTTCGACGAACAGGTTCTCGATGACATGGTGGCCGCCGAGATAGCCGAACACCGAGGTGAAGATGTACGCACCGACGAACAGCCAGCAGACCATCGCCGTGGTGCGCGCCGTCAGGAAAACGCTCTCCTTCAGCCGCTGGAAGCTGAGCGCCTTGTAGAGCAGCGCCAGAAGAATCGAACCCAGCGCGCCCATCGCCGCGGCTTCGGATGGCGTGGCAAGACCGAACAGGATGGCGCCGAGGACCGACCCGATCAGCGCGGCAAGCGGCACGAAGGAAGTCACCAGCGCCCAGAGGATCGTGCCCACCGGCACGTTGCGCTCCTCGGGCGGCAAGCGCGGGGCCATGTTGGGACGCAGCGTGGCAACAGCCAGCACGTAAAGCATGTACAGCAATGCAAGCCCGAGCCCTGGGAAGAAGGCGGCCGCATAGAGCCGCGCCACCGAGGTCCCGGCGGTTGCGCCATACAGGATCAGCATGATCGAGGGCGGGATCAGGATGCCGAGGCAGCCACCCGCGCAGGTCACGCCAGCAGCCAGCCGCGGATCGTAGCCGGCACGCAGCATGGCCGGAAAGGCCAGCAGGCCCATCAAGGTCACCACGGCGCCAACAATGCCCGTGGCGGTGGCGAACAGGGCGCAGGTTGCGAGCGTGGCGATGGCCAATGCGCCAGGCAGTCCGCCGGACGCCATTTGCAAGGATCGGAACAATCGATCGAGGATGTTGGCCCGCTCGATGACGTAGCCCATGAAGATGAACAGCGGCACCGAAATCAGCACGTCATTCGCCATGACGGCATAGGTGCGCTGCACCAGCAGGTCGAAGACCCGCAATTCCATCGCCAGGTATCCGAAGCCGATGCCCATCGCCATCAGCGTGAAGGCAACAGGGAAGCCGAGGAGGATGATGAAGATGAAGCTTCCCAGCATGACCATGCCGAGGACCGGATCGCTCATGCCTTGTCCCTCAGCAGGTCGGCCTCGTATTTCTGGCGCGCGACTTCCAGCGCCAGAACTTCCATCTCCTCAACATCATTCAGCTTTTGTGGCCATTGCCCCTCTCGCAAGCAGATGACGCAACGAGCGATTTCGGCGAATCCCTGGATCAGCACGACGGCTGCGGCGAAGCTGATCACGAATTTGAAGGGCCACACCAGCGGCCCATCGGGGCTAATCGATGATTGCTCGTTCTGCGCAAAAGACAGCAGGAAGAAGTCCCACCCGTAAACAACCATGCCAATCATCGCGGGCAGGAAGAACAGGATGTAAAGTGTAAGGTCGAGCCCGGCCTGCGCACGAGGCGGCGCCATGCGATAGGCGAAATCCGCGCGGACATGGCCGCCCCGTGACAGGGTATAGGCGCCAGCCATCATGAACAGGGTGCCGTACAGCATGTAGGAGACGTCGAACGCCCAGCTGGTCGGCGCCCGAAACAGGTATCGCGCAAAAACCTCGTAGCAAATGGCCAAAGTCAGCGCGAGGATCAGCCATGCGAACAGCTTGCCAATAAAGGCGCTGAACCGATCCACCATCAGCAGAACAGCCTGCACCAAGCGCCTCCCCTGGGCTCCGACCGGATCAAGAAAGACCCGCCCTCAGGAAAGGGCGGGTCCCGTCAGCACGAAACGGTGCTGGCTCAGTTCTGGCGCGCGAAGAAGTGGGTGAAAGAGATCGCGGCCGGCGCCTGATAGCGCAGGTAGAAATTGCCGACCCGCCGGCACCAGGCGCGCTGGCTGTCCGTCACCTTCTTGAAGAACGGGTCGCTCTCCAGGTTCGAGATCACTTGGTCCCAGGCGCGAAGCTGGGCATCCAGGATGGGCCGCGGTGTCGGGCGCACCTGCACGCCCTGGGTCTGCGTCATCTCGATCAGGTCACGCGAATACCTGTCCTGCTGCTTCCAGGACATGTCGGAAGACGCCGCCTCCGAAGCGTGGCGGATGATCGCCTGCACCTCGGCCGGCAGGCCTTCGTAGCGCGGCCGGTTGAACAGGATCTCGAAGGTTTCCGTGTTCTGGTGGAAGCTCTGGATCATGTAGTTCTTGGCAACGTCAGGGAAGCCAAGAATCCGATCGGACGACGGGTTGTTGAATTCGGCGCCATCGATCACCCCGCGCTCCAGCGCTGGCACGATCTCCCCGCCCGGCAGCGCGGTCACGGCGGCGCCCATGGCATTGAACAGATCCGTCGCCAGGCCAACCGTGCGGTAGCGCAGGCCACGCAACTGGTCGACGCTGGTGATGGGATTCTTGAACCAGCCCAGTGGCTGGGTTGGCATCGGCCCCGTCTGGAAGCCAACGACATTGACCCGCAGAATGTCGCGGGTCAGTTCGTTATACAGGGCCTCGCCACCACCGTAGTAGAACCAGCCCAGATACTCATGCGCATTGCCGAACCAGGCCGGTGGGGTGCCGAACAGGCTGAAGGCCTTGTTCTTCCCGAACCAGTAGGCGGAGACGCCATGCCCGCCATCCAGGGTGCCAGCGGAAACCGCGTCCAGAAGCTGGAATGCGCCAACGACAGCGCCGGCCGGCAGCAACTCCAGCCGTACCCGGCCACCCGCCATGGCGTTGACCCGGGTAACGAAGTCATTGGCAAATTCGTGGAAAATGTCGCGCTGCGGCCAGGTCGACTGGAACCGCAGATTGACGGTCTGTGCGCGGCTGACACTGGGAGTGGCCAGTACGGCCGTACCCGCGGCGCCAACGGCAGCCGCCTTGAGCAGGCCACGACGGCCGGCCCCACGCGAGATATTCTCGGTCATGATTCCCTCCAGACGTGCCGCCTGTCCGCTTTCGGAACATTCGACGGCTTGCTTCCCCAACCTCAATAAGCAACGCCGGACTGGCACGCAACGGTTAGGTGCGGGAGGGATGTTCAGGCTGCTATTTCGTGACGAACGCCTTTTCGACCACGTAGGTCGCGGGCCGGTTATTGGCCCCCTCGGTAAAGCCTCGCGCCTCCAGGATGGCCCGCATATCCGCGTTCATCGCCTCGCTGCCGCACAGCATGGCGCGGTCGCGCTCGGGGGAAAGCGCCGGCAGGCCGAGATCGGCGCAGAGGCGCCCGGACTCCACCAGCGTCGTCGGCCGCCCCTGGTTACGGAATGGCTCCCGCGTCACGCTGGGGTAATAGACCAGCTTGCCGCGTACCAGCTCGCCCAGCAGTTCATGCTCAGGCAGATCCCTGGCGAGCAGGTCGTGGTAGGCAAGCTCGGCAACCTCCCGCACCGCATGGACCACCACGACCCGGTCGAAGCGATCATAGGTCTCCGGCTCCCGCACCAGGCTCAGGAAGGGGGCGAGGCCGGTGCCCGTCGCGAACAACCACAGCGTGCCGCTCGGAAGCAGGTTATCGGTTACCAGCGTACCCGTTGCTTTCCGCCCGATCAGAACCCCGTCGCCAGGCAATACGTGCTGGAGGCGGGATGTCAGCGGGCCGTCCTGCACCTTGATGGACAGGAACTCCAGATGCTCCTCCCACGGTGCGCTGACGACGGAATAGGCGCGCACCAGGGGTTTGCCCTCGACCAGCAGGCCGATCATGGCGAACTGGCCGGCCACGAACCGGAAGTGAGGATCGCGCGTGCACGTGAAGGAAAACAGCCGGTCCGTCCAATGATGGACCGTCAGGATCCGCTCCAGGAAAAACCCGGGCGGTGCGGCCACGGTGGCCGGCGGAGCGCTGGGGGAGGACATGGGGGCCCGTATGCGACAAAGTGAGTTCTGCTGCAATGCGAATGGTTGCGCGCAGACCCCCGCTGGCTGAACCCGCAGGTCTGCGGCATTGTGCTGTTCCAGACTCTGCCAGAGGTCCGATTCCGCATGACCCAGCCGCCGCCGCTCGGTGCGCCCGTCGACCCGACGCCCCGCCCCCTGCCCGCGCGCGTGCCACATCGCGGCCAGGCGGTGACCCTGGAGCCGCTCGCCGTCAGGCACGCCGCCGAGCTGTGGGATGCGGCCCAGGCGGATGCCGGCGGCGAGGGCTGGGCCTATATGGGGTACGGTCCCTTTGCCGATGCTGCCGCCATGCAGCGTCATGTCGCGGCCTTTGCCACGCAGCACGACCCCATGGCCTGGGCCATCCGCCCGCACAGCAGCGGCGCCGTCGCCGGCTGGCTGACCCTGATGGAGATGCAGCCCGCCAACGCGGCGATCGAGCTCGGCCACATCTGGTTCTCCCCGCGGCTGCAACGCACAAGGGCGGCAACGGAGGCGATGTTTCTGCTGATGCGCCACGCCATGGACGACCTGGGCTACCGGCGCCTGGTCTGGAAGTGCAACGCCCTGAACGCACCGTCCCGCCGCGCCGCGGCGCGACTGGGCTTCGTGCATGAGGGCGAGTTGCGCGCCCATCTTGTCGTCAAGGGCCGGCGGCGTGATACGAGCTTCTACTCGATCCTGGCCGATGAATGGCCGGCACGGCGAGACCGCATTGCAGCCTGGCTGGACGACAGCAACTGGGATCATCAGGCGCGCCCGCGCCGATCCTTGAGCGAGGCTCCGATCGAGGGCCCGGGCAGCTGATTTGGACACGGATCGGCGGGCCGAGAGGGTCGCCGCCGCCTGCCAGTTGTATTTAGATGCATCCTACCGCACGGTGGTTTCCGGTTCGGGATGGTAACAGGGGCATTGCCATGCCGCGTGGCTTGGAAGACACCGTCGGGGCTTTTGTACCGGGCACCCGGGTGGAGTTGGCTGGCGCCGCAGTGGGCCCGCTCACGGAGCTCGACTTCGCCGTCAAGGATCTGTTCGACGTGGCTGGCGCCACGACCGGATACGGCAACCCCGACTGGGCACGAACCCATGCCCCTGCCGCAGCGACCGCGCCGATCATCATGTCCCTGCTCCAGGCTGGCGCCTCCCTGCGTGGCAAGACCAAGACCGTGGAACTCGCCTATGGTCTGACCGGCGAGAACGTCTGGTACGGAACGCCCATCAACCCGGTCGCGCCAGACCGTTTTCCGGGCGGTTCCTCCTGCGGGTCGGCAGCCGCCGTCGCCGCCGGACTGGTGGATTTCGCGCTTGGTACTGATACTGGCGGCTCCGTGCGGATCCCAGCGAGCTACTGCGGCATCTTCGGCATCCGTCCCTCCTGGGGCGCCGTGAACCTGACCGCCGCCTGCCCGCTTGGCCCAAGCTTCGATACCGCCGGCTGGTTCGCGAGCCGCGCCTCGGTCCTGCGACGCGTGGGCGACGTCCTCCTGCCGCCAGGTGGCGAGGGCGCCTTGGGCCCACTGGTCAAGGTGCAGGAAGCCTGGGTCAACGCCGTGCCCCACACCGCCACCGCGCTGGTCGGGGCGATTGCGAAGATCGAGCGCGTTCTCGGTCCCTGCCTTTCGATCCATCTCGCGCCGGAAGGCCTGACCCAGCTTTTCGAGAATTTCCGGGCGGCACAGGCGGAGGAAGCCTGGGCAACCCTTGGTTCCTGGGTCGAGGCGATCCGCCCCACTTTCGGCCCGGGGGTCGGGGAGCGCTTCGCCGCCGCCAAGGCAACCGACCCGGCCGTGGCGGCAGAGGCGCGCGCATTCCGTGGCCTGTTCCGGCAGCGCGTACAGGCCCTGCTTGCCGGCGGCGCCGTGCTTGTCTACCCGACCTCCCCGGTCCCGGCACCGAGGCTGGATGTGGGAGCGGAGACGCAGCAGGCGGTACGGGAACGCACAATGGGCGTGACAGCGATTGCGGGCCTTGCCGGCCTTTGCGAAGTGTCCCTCCCGGCAGCCAGGGTTGATGGCGCGCCGGTGGGGCTTTCGCTGGCGGCGGCGCCGGGACGTGACCGTGCCCTTCTGGCAGTCGCGGAGCGTGTTGCCGCGGAGCTGCGCCTACAGGTCTGAGCCTGCCACGCTTGCCCCCCAGCGCCCGTCCGCCTATCGCTGATAGCCTCGCGCCGCCTCCGGGACCCTTGCCATGCTGATTCGTGACGCAGTTGCCGCGGATCTTCCCGCCATTACCGCGATCTACGCCCATCACGTGAAGGTCGGCACCGGCACCTTCGAGGAAGAGCCACCAAGCCAGGAAGAAATGGCGCAGCGAATCGCCAAGGTTCAGGATTCGGGCTGGACCTGGTTGGTCGCGGAGCAGGACGGCGTTGTCATGGGCTACGCCTACTTCAACCAGTTCAGGGATCGCTCCGCCTACCGTTTCTGCGCCGAGAACTCGATCTATGTCCGGGACGACGTGCGTGGCCAAGGCGTCGGCAAGGCGCTGGTCGAGATCCTGCTGCGCCGCGCCACGGATTGCGGCTTCAGGCAGATGCTAGCGGTGATTGGCGATTCCGAGAATGTGGGCTCCATCGGCCTGCATGTCTCCCTCGGCTTCCGGCAGGCAGGCGTGCTCAAGGCCGCCGGCTTGAAGTTCGGCCGCTGGGTGGATGTGGTGTTCATGCAGCGGGCGCTGGGCGAGGGCGATCGCACCTCGCCTCTCTGAGAGCAGTCCAATCGCTTCTGCTGAGCTACAGGCGAAACGGATGCCAGCCATTGGCGCAGGGGTGATCCTCGCGCCTACCCGGACGCGTCACTCCGCCAGGCCTGTAATTTGCGATAGATGGTCGAGGGGTTGATCCCAAGCAGCGCGGCGGCGCGCGGCACGTCCTGCGCCACCCGGTCGAGTGCGGCAAGGATATGCCGCTTCTCGACCTCGGCCAGCGGTTGGAAGGCCTCGTTCTGCGGCGGCGGCGCCAGGGGTGCTGCCTGGTGGGGTGCGAAGGTCGGCGCAGGCTGCGCCGGCATGGGAACCGGCGGCTCCTTCGCAACGCACGGAGGCACGACAGGCAGCGCCTCCGGTTCAACAGGCGGGGCGCCAACGGGATCCGGTACAACGGCCCCCTGGCCCGGCGCGCCGCGCAGCAGCATCGGGGGCAGCATGGACATTTCCACCCGATCGCCATCGTGCAGAACGACGATGTTCCGAACCACGTTCTGCAATTGCCGTACATTCCCGGGCCAGGAATAGGCGCGAAGGACCTGCTCCACCTCCCAGGTGAAGCCGCGCAGGCGCTTGCCTTCCTCACGCGCGAAGGCCGCCAGGAAATGCCGCGCGATCAGCAGGCTGTCTTCGCCGCGCTCCCGCAGTGGCGGAAGGTGCAGCGGCACCACATAAAGCCGGTAGTACAGGTCCTCCCGAAATCGCCCAGTCTCAACCTCGACCCATGGATCGCGGTTGGTCGCGGACACGATCCGGACATCCACTTTCTCGGGGCGGGACGCGCCAACCGGCTGGAAGGTGCCGGTCTGCACGAATCGCAACAGCTTGACCTGCATCTCGATCGGCATTTCGCCAATCTCGTCGAGGAACAAGGTGCCGCCATCGGCGAGTTTCGCAGCGCCGGCGCGGCTGTCCGTGGCGCCGGTGAAGGCGCCTTTCACATGGCCGAATATCTCGGATTCCAGAAGATCCCGCGGAATCGCGCCGCAGTTCAGGGTGACGAACGCCCTGCCCTTGCGGGGACTTGCCCGGTGAACCGCTTCGGCCGCGAGTTCCTTTCCGGTACCGCTTTCCCCGGTGATGAAGACGCTGGCCTTGCTTGCCGCAACGCTCTCGATCGTCCGATAGACGGCCTGCATGGTGGCAGAGGCGCCGATAAAGCCGAAGAAGCGATCGCGGCCCAGCTGTGCCTTCGCCTCCCGCAGTTCGGTCGCCAGGGCGCGCTTCTCCAGCGCGTTCTGCAGGGTCACCGTCAGGCGGGCCTTGGCGTAGGGCTTGACGATGAAGTCGACGGCCCCTTCACGCATCGCCTCAACCGCATGGTTCACGCTACCATGCGCCGTGACGACAATGATCGCCGCTTCCACCCCCTCGGTGCGCAGCCGGCGCATGGTTTCGAAACCCGAGAAATCCGGCAGTTCCAGATCCATCAGAATGGCATCGGGGCGCCAGGTCTGTGCGATGCTGATTGCTTGCGCGCCCGTCTCTGCGACACGGGTTTCCAGACCGAGTGTCCGCAACAGGGCGCCGGCGACTTCCGCCTGCGTCGGTGTGTCTTCAACAATCAGGATCCGCGCCGCGGAAGCGGCCATGCGGCGCTAGCTCGCCCCGGGCGGGTGCTCCGCCAAGGCGGACAACTCGGCCAGCGCCTCGGATGCTTCCTGCCTGACCTGAAGCGCCAAGACACGTGGATCGGCCGGATTGCGATGATCCATGGCGATCCGCGCGACCTGCTCCAGGCGCCGCGCGCCTACGGCCGCCGCTGCACCCGCCAGGCTGTGCGCCGAGCGCCTGTAACCCTCCTCATCGCCAGCAGCGACGGCCGCTTCCAGGAGTCGCGCCAGCCGGCCGAGGTCATCCTCGAAGGTCCGCACGATTCGCACGAAATCCTCGCGCGGCAGTTCCGACGCAAGCTGTCCAGCGATCTCCGGGTCGATTGCGTTCACGCTCCACCTCTCGCATTGCACGGCCATCTGGTCAACGCATGCTGCATGTTGAAGGTATCGATACGGCGCCCCTACGGGACACGCTGGTCCAGCGAGCGCATGCCGAACAGATCCCGCGCGGCGGCACGAGCCATCTTGCCACTCGGCTGCTGGGCAAAGGCCGAAAGCCGAAGCATCGCGGCCTGGACACGCAGACCGGCCAGCGCCGCACCATCGGCTTCCAGCGCCAATTGGCTGGTCCTGCACTGCTGCACGGCATCCGCATCCAACTGGCTGACCGGCAGGGCGTAGGCCTCCGCCACGCGGCGGCGCGCGATGCGTCGCGCCTGCCCTTCCGGGCCTTCCGGATCCACCGCGCGCACCAGCCGGTCCGCCAAGCTGCGCGGCAGACAGCCCACCGGGGCACAGGCCGCAAGGTGCAACCAAAGATCCCAATCTTCGGCCCGTCGCAACTGTTCATTGAAACCACCGACCGCACGCAGCAAAGCGGTCTGTGCCATGACAGTGGAGGTCGCGACCACCGGCTCCGCATAGATCGCCGCCTGGGCATCCCGATGCAGGATGAAGGCCTCACGCCGCATGCTGTGGCGGGCGGCAAAGGCGCGGCAACGACCAAAGCCGGTGGCAAGCTCGGTTCCATCCTCGGCGAAGCGGCGATGATCGGTGAAGGAGAACCCGATATCGGGGTAGAGCCGGTGCAGTTCCATCTGCGCTGCCATCTTGCCACGGCGCCATCTGTCGTCGGCATCGAGAAAGGCAACCAGGGGCGCCTGCGCCGCAGCGAGACCCACATTGCGCGCGGCTGCCGGCCCTGCCGCGGTGGTAGCCAGGGGACGCACACGCCGGTCCGAGGCCGCAATACCGCGGAGGTAGTCACCCGTCCCATCCTGGGAGCCGTCATCGACGACCAGGATCTCGATCTCGCCGAAAACGCCAAGCGAGGCGATCGCACCGGGCAGCCAACGCAAGGCGTTGTGGGCGGGGATCACGACACTGAGCCTGGGCTGCGGGTGCACGACGGACCTCTCGATTTGCATCGGGCGACCAGTGACGGGTCGCCTTGAGGTCTTCAGTGCACGCGGCGTACCGGCATCCTGCGTCGCATTTTGCGAATCAGTCCGGCATGCCGCTCGGTCAGCGGGCGCCGTAGCGCAGCAGCATGGCGCGCAGCGGGTCGGAGCCCGGATTATGCGCCTCCATCGCCACGACGATCTGTCGCGCGGCATGGTCCCGTCCGTAATAGGCACGGGCGGAGTTCGGCCGGTAGGATAGCACCGACCCGGACAGCGACACCCCGGCAAACAGGCCACGCGACTTGGCAATCGCTACGATATCCGCGCCCGCGGCCGCCGTGGTGCTACCCTGGATGCCGCCGCCGACGGTGGCGAAAACGAGTGAGGCGTCCGCACCGATCTTGAACTGGCTGTCCATGATCGCCTGCAGCCCGCGATCGGTCATGATCATCATGGCCACCATGGCGTCCTGAACGCCGATCTGCAGGCCGATGCTGCCAGACCCGAGGCCATAGAAAGCGGGCGACGACCAGGACCCAGCGCCGTCCCGGCCGACCAGGACGCAGGACCCGCCCTCCCCGCCCAGGATGAAGCCAGCGCGGAAGACCCGCGGGCACACCATCACCGCCCGCGCCCTTTGCAGGAAGCCGATTGCATCGGCCGTCATATCGCCGGTGCTCATCAATTCCTGCACCGCGAGCGTGGCGCGGTCGACCAGCGCCTGTTCTTCCTGCTGCGCAACCGCCGGCAGGGACACCACCGGCAGGGAGAACAGCAGCCCGATGGCAAGCATCATCCCACGGAACATGAAAAGCCCCCCGCAACCCTATGTCAGGGAATACTCTACATGCCCGCGACTCGGGTGTCCAAGGCGAACCGACGGGACGCCTAGCCCCTACTCCGTGGCGGGCAGCGTGAAGGGTTCCTCATTCACCGCCGCGACGCGCCAATCCATGCCGTGCCGCTCCAGCCGGGTCATGGAAAGGTTCCGGACCGAGAAGATCAGCGCCTGATGCGGGCTCAGCCCCATGGCCTGTGCGATTGCGGCGCGAATCGAGCCGCCATGCGCCACGATCACGATGTCGCGGCCCGGCGCGTCCTGCACCAGCCGGTCCAGCACCGCCGAAACCCGCTGTACCACTTCAGCAAAGGACTCCCCGCCCGGTGGCTTCTCCTCCGCCGCATGGGGCCAGAAGGGGTGCGGCGGATGGCGGATCAGGGCGGCGAAGCGTTCATGCGACAGGCCCTGCCAATCGCCCAGATGCTGTTCCGCCAGATCCGGCTCCACCTCCAGCGGCGCCGGCGCATAGCCGGCGGCAAATATGGCGGCCGCGGTGGCCCGGGTGCGGGAGAGTGGCGTCACAACCCAACGCGCGCCTTCCGGCAGCCGCGCCGCCAGCCAGCGATAGGCTGCGGCCTCCTGCCGCAAGGCGAGTTCGCACAGGGCAACATCCATGCTGCCATAGACGACGGCGCGGGCGGAGGGCTCCACCAGCGCATGACGGACGAGAAACAACCGGGTGATCTGCACAGCCCCGATCTAGCCGGAGCGCCGACGCTCCACCAGTGCGCCCTGGAAGACGCGGATGCCAACCTCCCACCCCCAGGCGATGGCGGCAGGCCGATCAACACCGACCAGCACCACCTGCTCTGGCCGCAGCAAGGCGCGATCCAGGCAGGCCGGTGTCGCCACCGGCAGGTCGGCCGACCAGCGCAGCCGCAGCAGGTCCAGCTCCAGATGCTCCGGCGGCAGAACCGCGAGCAATTCGGGAGGCGCGTCATCCAGCGCTGTCCGGTACCCGCGGCCGCGCGCCATATCCCGCGCAGTCAGGAATCCGGCCGGGTCCGCCAGGATATCCGCCGGGCGGAAGGCCAGCGTGATATCCCGCCGTCGCCCGGCTGGCAGGCTGCTGTCAAATCGTTGAAATGCGGGGGTCGCGAGCGTCGCCGGCACCACCGCGAGCCCGACCCGGCGCCAGGCGAGCTGCACCGCCGGCCGCCCGATCTCGGCCAGCATCCGCAATTCCGCCAGGCGGGTCAGGCGCCGCTGCAGCGCGGAACAACTCCCGATATCAACACCGGGCAGCACGGCCTCGGCCAGGCTGCCCCAGGCAAGCCGCCGGTCTTCCCACAGGGCCTCCGCCGGTTCCCCTTCAGGATCAAGCCGGCAGACGCCCTGCGCGATCGTCATCGCCTCCAGATCCGCCTGTGCCAGCGCCCGCTCGGCCATGGCCAGGTCGAAGCTGTTGATGGGGCTGGCATCTGCGACGAACCGCGGTGAAACGTCGATCTGCCCCATGCCCAGGCTTTCGGCGGTGATCGCCAGCAGCTGCGCGGCCCCGGCCGGCAATCGCATGGCCTGCACCGCCTCCCCAGCCGCGGCGTCCAACGTCCGCAGCAGCGCGAGGCGGGCCGTCTCCAGCACCAGCCCCGGCGGCGCCGCAACCGCCACCACATCTCCATTCGGCAGGTCAAAGACACGGGTCCGCGCCGCGGCGAGGACCGGCTCCAGCGCATCGCGCAGCAGCCGCTGGTGGTGCGGCCGACGCGCCGCGGGCCCGAGGCCGGACAGGCGAAGATGCAACACTTCCCGCACCGCATTCGCGGCGACGCTCTCGCGGACCAGCGTTGCCAATTCTGCGGCGGCGCGGACACCGCCCGGGCGCCGGTCGCCGTCGGTATCGGCCCTCATGCGGCCGGCCGCGCCGGTGCGGCTGCGGCGTGCCTATTGGCAGCGCTCATTGCCGCCGGGACCGGCCGCGGCACCTGCAGCCCTGGCCCCGCTTCCGCGGCCGCGCCCTCCAGCAGCCGCAGCCCCATATGTCTTGCCCAGTCGAGGGCCGTGTCATCACTCACCCCGGCAAGGATCACCCGCTCAGGGTCGGCCCGGCGCAGCGCCGCCATGGCGCATGGCGCCGCAAGCGCGGGCGACCAGGTGATGCGAAGCCAATCGGCCGGCAGCGCCTCGATCGCCAGCAGCCGGAGCGAGGCAGCGTCGAGGCCTTCGAGTTCCAATGCCCACCCTTGCAGGGCAAGGCTTTCCCGCCGGGCCTGCAGGGCGGCCGGGTTGCCGGCCATCTCCAGCCCCAGCGTTGCCACCAGCGCACCGCGGCCGCCTCCGCCGCCGCCATCACTGCGCCCGCTCAACGGCGCCGGCGGCACCGGCAGGTGAAGCGGGCCGGGCAGCGAACTGCCCATCAATTCGCGCCGCTGCGACGGATCGCCGATGGCGATCAGCAGCCTTGCGGCCAGGCTCCGCGTTGCGTGCTCGATCAGATCCGCATCGGCCCCCAGGCCACCGAGCAGGCAGGCCAATGGCTGGCGCGCGATCGAGAGGCGGAGGAAGGCAGGCCGGGCCGGGCCGCCCGAGGGGTCGAGCCGCATCCCGGTAACCCGTCTTACGACGCGCTCCAGTGGCAAGGCGCGCAGCCACCCGTCAAGGCCGGCCAAGGCCGGGCCACTGCCATTCGGGCCGGGCGCCCCGGCCTCCGCCGCGGCCGCAAAGGCTTGCAGTGCCGCAGCATCCCGCTCGAGCGACCAAAGTCCGGTGACCTGGCTGCCGATCAGCCGGTCGAGCAGCCCGCGAAGCCGCACCGCCCGTCCGGCCTCGGCCCCGATCAGCAGCAATTCCTCATTCGGTCCATCCAGCACCACTCCGCCTGCGGCAAGCGCGCCTTCCTGCAGCAGGGCGCGAGCGACGCGACGGCGGTGCGGCGGCATCGCCGGCACGCGCAGCACCACCCGGCCCATGGGGCTGCGCAACGCCTCCCGCATCACAGCGAGCAGAGGCGTCTGGAACGCGGCAGCTCCGGCCGCGACGGCTGAATTCGAACCTTCGGACATGTGCGTGAGACCGCGAGGATCGGGATGGCGACGGCGCCCCCGGCGCGGCTACACTCAGCTTGCAATGGCTTCCAGACAGTTAATCGGCGAAGAATCCCTCGCCTTGGCAAAGGCTCCTGCCTCGCTGCCCGCGGGCCAGCGCATTTACGCGATTGGCGACACCCATGGATGCGCGGCGCGGCTGGCGGTTCTGCACGAGAAGATTCTCGCGGACCTCGCGGCGCGGCCCATCGCCCGGCCCCTGCTGTTGCATCTCGGGGATTATGTCGATCGCGGCCCCGACAGCGCCGGCGTGCTGGCCCGCTTGGCACAGCCGATCACGGGCCTGCCGATGGTGAACCTGATGGGCAATCACGACCGCATGATGCTGGACGCATTGGCTGAGGATGCAGCGGAGGAGGCCGTCTCGCTCTGGCTGCTCAACGGCGCCGGCCCGACGCTGGAGAGCTATGGCGCATCCCCGCGCCACCCGGCGAGCTGGGCACGGGTCCGTGAAGCGGATCTGCAACTGCTGCAGGCCTGTCGCCCCCGCTTCGCCGCTGGCGGCTACCTTTTCGTCCATGCCGGCATCCGGCCGGACCGGACGCTGGAGGAGCAGGATGACGCGGATCTGCTCTGGATCCGGGAGCCCTTCCTGTCCTGGCGCGGGGTGCTACCGGCCGTTGTGGTGCATGGGCACACACCCGCACCCAGCCCGGAAATCCGGCCACACAGAATTGGCCTCGACACCGGTGCGGTCATGGGTGGCGACCTGACCTGCGGGGTGTTCGAGGCCGACCAGGTGGGTTTCCTGCGTGCCTAATCAGCCATCCCACGGCACCGCTTTCGGCATGCGCGCCGCTGGCGTGCCTTGCACCGGGGGCGGCGATTGCGCTACGCCAGCATGATGCAAGGCCCCGCGCCCGCCGACCTACCCACGCCAGAAATCCCGGTCGGCGAACTGACCGAGGCCGTGCGCCTTCTCAAGCGCGCATCGGTCCTCGTTGTCGGCGACGCCATGCTGGATCGCTACGTCTATGGGCAGGTCGAAAGGGTCAGCCCCGAAGCCCCCGTCGCCGTCCTTGCGGTGGAGCGGGAGGTCGCGATGCCTGGCGGGGCCGGCAATGTGGTTCGCAACCTGACGGCGCTCGGCGCCGCGGTCGCCTTCGTCTCGGTCGTGGGCGATGACCAGGCAGGCAGCGACCTGACCGGCCTCATCGGCGGCCAGCCGAATGTGGAGCCCTGGCTTCTGGTGCAGGGCGGACGCGCCACCACCACCAAGACACGCTTCATCGCGGCCGGCCAGCAATTGCTGCGGGCCGATCATGAGATGCCAGGACCGATCCATCCGCGCCTTGCGGAGCGGCTGGTGCGGATCGCCGCCGATGCGGTGGCCGCGACCACGGTGATGGTGCTGTCCGACTACAACAAGGGCGTGCTGTCCGGCGATACGGCCCAGCGCCTGATCGCCGCTGCCCGCGGTGCCGGGCGGCGCGTCGTGGTGGACCCCAAGGGCATTGATTACGCGCGCTATGCCGGCGCCGACCTCATCACCCCGAACCGCGCCGAGCTGAAGCTGGCCACCGGCATGCCGGTGGACACCGAAGCCGCGCTGGTTGCCGCGGCCGAGCGGTTGCGGGCGGATCATGGCTTTGGCGCCGTGCTGGTGACCCGGAGCGAGGATGGCATGACGCTGGTGGCCGCCGAGGGCGTACGCCACTTCCCCGCGGAAGCGCCCGAGGTGCATGACGTCTCCGGTGCCGGGGATACGGTGGTGGCCATCGTGGCGGCAGGCCTCGCGGCCGGTCTGTCCGCGCCCGTCTCTGCGCGGCTGGCCAACATCGGGGCCGGCATCGTGGTCGGCAAGGTCGGCACCGCCGTGGCGCGCGAAAGCGACCTGCTGGAGGCACTGACGCCGGAACGGGGTGCCCTGCGAAAAGTCGTCTCCCGGGCCCAGGCGCAGGAACAGGTGGAACGCTGGCGCCGGCGTGGCTGGCGCATCGGCTTCACCAATGGCTGCTTCGACCTGCTGCACCCCGGCCATGTCCATTTGCTGGAACAGGCACGGTCGTGGTGCGACCGGCTTGTGGTCGGGTTGAACGCCGATTCCAGCGTGAAGCGCCTGAAGGGCGAAACCCGGCCGATCCAGGGCGAGGCCGCCCGCGCCGCCGTGCTCGCCTCCCTGGCCTCGGTGGATCTGGTCTCGGTGTTCGAGGAGGATACGCCCCTTGAATTGCTGCGACTGCTGCGGCCCGAAATTCTGGTGAAGGGCGCCGACTACACCGTGGATAAGGTGGTTGGCGCCGATCTGGTCACTGATTGGGGCGGGCAGGTGCGCCTTGCGGCGCTGTTGCCCGGCCAGAGCACAACGGCCACCGTCGCCCGCATTCGCGGCTGATCTATTCCACCCGAAGGGCCGACCGGATCTCGGACTGCCCGGCCGGGTCCTGGATCGCCGCCAGGCGCCCCGCCGCCACCATGGCATAGCGATGTAGCAGGGCGCGTCGCCGTGCGGGTGCCAGCGGGTGCGCCGGGGCTTCCCGGATAAGGGAGGCATCCGGGCCGTTCGCCACCATCACGCCGACCTCCGGCGGCAGCAGGGCCTCGGGAAAATCGAGATCGACGGCGAAGTACAGCCGGTCGCAAAAGGCCCGGTATTCCGGCCATTTTCCGTCGCTGAGGAAATCCCGCGCACAGGACTTCACCTCCACCACCGCAAAGCCGCCATCGGGCAGCAGCGCCAGGATGTCGGCGCGCCGTCCATTCGGCAGCGGCATCTCCCGCAGCGGCGCCCAGCCGCGCTGGGCACAGAAACGGGCGGCGGCGCGGCAGACCGACAGGGTGCGTTCGGGCGTGGAGGGAGCAAGGGTCTCTGACATGCCCTATGTTCGCTTTATGTTCATAGAAAGGTCAACCGCGTTGGACATTGCGGAACCAATCGCGTCGCCGCGCGTGTAGGAATTATGGTCGCCACACGCTTCGCAGTTGCTGTGCATATCCTCCTGTTGCTGGCCACCGCGCCAGGCGGCCAGCTTACCAGCGGCCGCCTCGCGGAAAGCGTCGGCACCAACCCGGTGGTGATTCGTCGCCTCGCCGGGCAACTGGCCAGGGCCGGCCTGATCCGGATCCGCCGCGGTCCAGGTGGCGCGGAACTGGCCAAGGCGCCGGACAGCATCACGCTTGGCCAGGTCTGGCAGGCCATGCGCCGCAAGGGCCTGCCCCTGCTGCCGGTCCACCGCGGCCCCGCCCGCGCCGAGACCAGCCCCGCCCCGGCCATTCCGGGCCTGCTCCGCCGCGCCTTCGACTCGGCGGAAGCCGCGATGGAGGCGGATCTGGCCGCGACGACGCTGGAAGACCTCTGCCAGCAATTGCGGCAGCCGGCAGACGCTCAGGCGACCTGATCGAGCCCCGCGCGCAAGGACGCCGCCTCGGGCGCCGCAGCGTCGAGCAGGCCGTGCCGCAGGAAGAAGTCGATCAGGACCAGGTTGACGTTGAACTTCACCCGGTCGCGGTCCCGCACCTCCGCGAGCAGTTGCGCGACCGGCCATAGCTCGAAGCGCTCCACCTCATCATCGTGCGGCTGTGGCACGAAGCCTTCCGGCAGTTCGAGGTCGTGGCAGTGCAGCACATCCCGCCGCAGGCCCTCGGGCGTCGCCATTACATAGGAAACGCGCCCGACCAGTCGGGCCTGACCAGCGAGTTCAGGCGGGATCGAGGCTTCCTCCGCTGCCTCCTTCACCAGTGTCTCGGCCACCGACAGCCCGGCAGGAACGCCGCCCGCCACCAGATTGTCGAGTTGCCCCGGCGCCACCGATTTGTGGCGCGATCGCCATCCGACCCAGAGATGCAGGCCATCAGCGCGCCGGACGAAGCCATTCACATGAACGCCCTGCGACATGACGCCGAAGGCCGGCATCGCGCCCCGGTCGAGCTGCGCCAGAACCGGCCCCTCGGTGCTCGGGCGCACGTCAAAATCCTCGTGCCGCAGGGTCAGATGGCCACGCCCGGCCAACCCCCTGACCACCCCGGCCAGCGCCTGGCTTCGGGCGCCGGGCGCACGCAGGCGGCTGGCCAGTGCGACGCCGCGCCCATCGAAATGGAACTCCCGCGGGTAGAAGGCCAGTGCCCGCGCCAGATCCACCCCTACCCACCCCACCTGCTCCTCCCCGATGCGAAAGCGGATGAGGTTCGCCGGGGAGGCGATGTTGTTGCAGGCCGCGACATGCCGCTCGAAGGCGGGCCAATCGGGATCGGGTCTGGGGCTGGCCGGGGTCATGCGTCCCTGTAGCGCGCCCCACGCATGCCACGGAAGCCTGGGCGGCTGTTTGCGCCGGGGCTGGAAAGCCCCACCTTGGGTGCAACAAGGCTCCGGAGCTTCCCGTGCAAACCGAACAAACCCGCGAGCGCGGTCATCTGCGAACGCTGCTCACGCTCGTGCCCTATCTATGGCCCAAGGGCGAAGTCGAACTCCGTCTTCGCGTGGTGGTCAGCCTTGTGCTGCTGGTTTTCGCCAAGGCGGCCAATGTGGTGGTTCCCATCGCCTTCGCCCGCGCCGTGGATGCGCTGGCTCCCACGGCCGGCCCTGCTGCGACCATCGCCGCGGTCCCCATCGCACTGGTCCTGGCCTATGGCCTGCTGCGCCTGACCAGCAGCGCCTTCAACGAGGCGCGCGACGCGATCTTCGTGAAGGTGCAGGGCCGCGCCTCCCGCCGCATCGCGCTGCAGGTGTTCCGCCACCTGCACGCCCTGTCGCTGCGCTTCCACCTGGACCGGCAGACCGGCGGCCTGTCCCGCGTGCTGGAGCGTGGCACGCGCGGCATGACCTTCGTGCTGGACTTCCTGCTGTTCAACATCATCCCGACCATCTTCGAGATTGTTCTGGTGGCGCTGATCCTGTGGGGGATGTTCGACTTCACCTTCAGCGCCGTCATCATCGTGACGGTCGGCATCTACATCGCCTTCACCCTGATGTTCACCGAATGGCGCCTGCGCTTGCGCCGCGCGATGAACGACACGGACACGGAGGCCAATACCCGTGCCGTGGACAGCCTGCTGAACTTCGAGACGGTGAAGTATTTTGGCAACGAGACGCATGAGGCGCGGCGCTACGATGCCAGCCTGGAACGCTATGAACGCGCCTATGTCCGGTCCGAGATCAGCCTGAACGGGCTGAATTTCGGCCAGCAGACCGTTATCGCCATCGGCCTGACGGTGGTGATGATGATGGCTGCTGGGCGCGTTTCCCAGGGCGGGATGTCGGTCGGCGACTTTGTGCTGGTCAACACCTACATGATCCAGCTTTTCCAGCCGCTGAATATCCTCGGCTTCGCCTACCGCGAGATCAAGCAGGGGCTGGTGGACATGGAGGCGATGTTCACCCTGATGAAGCAGGACCGCGAGATCGCCGACGCCCCTGCGGCGCCCGCTTTGGTCGCCACCGGCGGCGAGGTGCGGTTCGAAGATGTGCGCTTCGGCTATCGTCCGGACCGGGAGATCCTGAAGGGCGTCAGCTTCACCGTGCCGCCCGGCCGCACCCTCGCCATCGTCGGCCCGACCGGCGCCGGCAAATCCACCATCAGCCGCCTGCTGTTCCGATTCTACGACGCCACCGGCGGCCGCGTGCTGATCGATGGCCAGGATGTGCGCGATGTGCAGCAGGACAGCGTCCGCGCCGCCATCGGCGTGGTGCCCCAGGACACCGTGCTGTTCAACGATACCATCCGCTACAACATCGCCTATGGGCGGCCCGGCGCCAGCCAGGACGAAATCGAGGGCGCGGCCCGCGCGGCGCAGGTGCATGACTTCGTGCTGCGGCTGCCGGATGGCTACGACACCAAGGTAGGTGAGCGCGGCCTGAAGCTCTCGGGCGGGGAAAAGCAGCGCGTGGCGATCGCCCGCACGTTGCTGAAGAACCCGCGCATCGTGATCCTGGACGAGGCCACCAGCGCGCTCGATACCCGCACGGAACAGGACATCCAGGCGGCGCTCCGGGATGCCGCCCGCGGCCGCACCACGCTGGTCATCGCGCATCGGCTGTCCACCGTGGTGGATGCGGATGAGATCCTGGTGCTGCAGGAAGGCCAGGTGGCCGAGCGCGGCTCGCATGCCGCACTGATTGCGGCCGATGGCCTGTACGCGGAGATGTGGCGCCGCCAGTCGGAGGCGGTGGCCGCCGCGGAAGCGGCAGCGGCAGCGCAGGCCGCCGCGGGGCTGCCGGCATGATGCCGCGGCAGGGGTTCCCATGCCGCGCTCGCCTGCCTATGTCCAAGCATTGAGAGGGAGGCCACCTATGCAGTTCGACCCCCAGGGCGTGGCCCCGGAAGATCTCAGCCACGCCGGCTCGGTTGTGGACAAGGCGATCGAGTACATGATCGAACAGGGTATCGCGCCGATCTCCATTGCCTCCGCCCTGCTGGGCGGTTCGCTCGGCATGCTCGCGCGCAGCATGGATGATCGCTCCGTCGCCGGCGTGCTGAAAAGTGCGCTTGCCTCGGTGGAAGGCGGCGAGCTCGCCGAGATGCGACGCGCGGCGGAAGCCGAGCAGGCCGCGAATACCTGACCAAGGCTTGACGGGAGGGGGCTTATCCGCGATACGCCCCGGCTCCGGACCACCTCCGCGCGCGGCTGCCTGGACCACTCGGCCCAGGACCCGTGCGTGTGCTTTTCGGGATAGATGAGTCATGGCCCGCCGCTGCGGTATCACCGGCAAGGGCGTGCTGACGGGTAACAACGTCAGCCACGCTAACAACAAGACGCGCCGGCGCTTCCTGCCGAACATGCAGGAGACGTCGTTCTTCTCCGACATCCTGGGCACCCCTGTGCGCATGCGCCTGTCGGTGAACGGCATCCGTACGGTTGAGCATAATGGGGGTCTCGACTCCTTCCTGCTCGGCACGCCGGACCGCCGCCTGCCGGTGGAGGCTTTGGTTCTGAAGCGCCGCCTGGTGCGGGCGCGGGACAAGAAGGCCGCGGCCTGATCTGCCGAAGCGGCCCGCCAAAGGCGGTGCCGCGTTCGGGAGATGACTTAAGGCGGGCGACATCCTGGGTGCCGCCGGTACCAAATCGAGTGGGTTAAGCCGCCAAAGCGGTCGTCTTAACCACAAGGCAATAGTCCTCCGCCAATGTCTCGGCGATGTGGACCGAGTCTAATCTTGCCGTCGCCGTGACCTTCACCCTGGCCCTGGTCGCCCTCGCGATCCGGACACGGAGAGCCCTTCGTTCTGCGCGCGATCGAGTCGCTTCAGCCGAAAGGCTGGCTGCGGCACGAGGGCGCTGCCTGTCGCTGGCCGCACAGGAATTGCGCGGGCCGGGCCTGGCGCTGATGGCGCAGGCATCGGATGCGCCGGCCGATACCACGCTGAACCCCCGCGCCGACAATCAGACCGAAGCCGTCGCGCAGCAGCTCCTGCGCCTCGCCGATGACCTGGCCGATTTCGCCACCGAACCCAGCCCTCGCGCCCTGCATGAAACCGCGGCCCTGCTCGGACCCGTGATCGATGCGGCGGTGGCAAGCGTGTCGGCCCAGCTTCGCCCCGGGCTGCGCCACTGGAATATCGAGCCCGAATTGCGCAGACTCAGGGTCAGGGCCGATAGCCGGGCATTGGAAGGCGCCCTCGCCGCCCTTCTGCGCCGCGCCGCCCGGCATTCCCGTGACGGTGATGTGGTGGCCCTGCGCCACATGCTGGGCAGTGAGACGGTGGCAATCGTGGTTGAGGATGAGGGAGACGGCCTGCCGGCCCAGGACCTCGTTACCGAGGCCGCCAGCGGCGCGCCTGGCATGGGGTTCGGCACCGCCAACGGCACCAGGGGCCTCGACCTCGGACTGACGCTGGCGCGATCCCTGGCCGCCGCGCATGGCGGTGAGATCCGGCTGGAAAGCGCACCGGGAATCGGTGCACGGGCCTGGCTCACCCTGCCTCGTTCGCGATTGCTGGATGCCACCTGATCAAAGCGGCATCTCGAACAGCAACAGCAGGCTGCGCTGCCAGAAGGATTCATTATCGTCCGATACCAGTGCCACCAGCATGCGCCCTTCCCGCTCCGTCACCGCCACGCCTTCATAATTGTCCGTGGGCAGCGGCGGGACCAAAGCCAGCAGCGACTCGCCCTCGACCAACGCGCCTTCGGCAGCCGCGCGCAGCGCCGCAGGAGAGAGCCGAACCAGGCGGCCGGCGAACCCGGCCAGCAGGCTGAAGGACCGCTCCAGCACCAGCACCCCGCCATCCGGCAACGCCGCGGCGTCGACTGGCACATGGCCGGCGGCCGGGAGATAGCCGAAGCTGCGCCACCGTCCGGGCTGGCCGATCCAACCCATTCGGCCGCCCTGCGGCGCCGCAAGCCCCTCCGAAAGGGCCAGCCAGCGCCCATCAGAAAGCACCGTCAGCGACTCCAGCCCGGCATTGTGGGGGGATTGCTCCAGGCCAGGCGGCGGCGGCACGAGTTCGCCCGCCCCATCCAGCCGCCGATGTCGCTGGATGCGGTGGCGTCGCTCAAAGCCAATCAGCCAGGATCCATCAGGCAAGCGCGCCAGTGCTTCCGCATCGCGCCAGGTTCCGATGAGTGGCTGTCCGCGGAGGTTGCGAAGTGGCCCTGATCGAATCAGGTCCAGCCGGCGCGGCCGCCAGGCTTCATCCAGCGCCAGCGTCATTTCCGCGAAGTGGCCCAGATCGCTGATCGCGGTCAGCACCAGCTCTGGCGTCATGTGCAGCCCGGAAAGCCCCCCGAAGCCGAGCACGCCGGTATTGATCCGCAGGCCGCCGAGCAGCCGCAAGGCACCTGGCACCTGCTCAGGCAGATCGAGCGGCTGACTGAGCGCGATACCCTCATCCCCGCCGACGCAACCCGGCAGGGTGGCCAGCGCGAGAGAGAGAAGGCCGCGGCGGGTGGTCAGGCGACCAGCGGCGCGCGTTCCCGGCTCGCCCGCTGCCAGGCCAGAGCCGCATCCTCGTCGAACAGCTCGGCGAGCTTCTTCATCATGGTGCCGCCCAGCTCCTCGGCATCCACGATGGTGACCGCGCGGCGATAGTACCGGGTGACGTCGTGGCCGATACCGATGGCGATCAGCTCCACCGCCTCCCGGCCCTCGATCTCGCCGATCACCTTGCGGAGGTGGCGTTCCAGATAGTTGCCCGGATTCACCGACAGCGTGCTGTCATCCACCGGTGCGCCATCCGAGATCACCATCAGGATGCGGCGATGCTCGGTACGGGAAAGCAGGCGGCGATACGCCCACTCCAGCGCCTCGCCGTCGATATTCTCCTTCAGCAGCCCCTCGCGCAGCATCAGGCCAAGGTTCTTGCGGGCGCGGCGCCAGGGGGCATCGGCGGATTTGTAGATGACGTGGCGCAGGTCGTTCAGCCGCCCCGGATTGCGCGGCTTGCCTTCCTGCACCCAACGCTCGCGGGACTGGCCGCCCTTCCAGGCGCGCGTGGTGAAGCCGAGGATCTCGACCTTCACCGAACAGCGCTCCAGCGTCCTCGCCAGAATGTCGCAGCACATGGCGGCCACCGTGATCGGCCGGCCGCGCATCGACCCGGAATTGTCGATGAGCAGCGTCACCACCGTGTCGCGGAAATCCGCCTCGCGTTCCTTCTTGTAGGACAGCGACTGCATCGGGTTGACCACGACGCGCGCCAGCCGCGCCACATCGAGGATTCCCTCCTCCAGGTCGAATTCCCAGGCGCGCTGCTGCTGCGCCATCAGCCGGCGCTGAAGCCGGTTGGCCAACTTGGATACCACCCCCTGAAGATGCGAAAGCTGCTGGTCGAGCTGCTGGCGCAGCCGCGCCAGTTCATCCGCGTCACAGAGGTCGTCCGCCTCCACCACCTCGTCGAAGGATTTGTTGAAGGCGCGGTACACGGAGGCGTCATCCGTCGCCGGCACTTCCTTGCGCTGCTGCGGACCGCCCGGGCGGTCATCGCCCTCGGCGGCGGCGCCTTCCTCCTCGCCTTCCTGGCTTTCATCCTCGGCGGCGTCGCCCTGCATGGTCTCGGGCTGGGCGCCGAGCATGCTTTCGGTGTCCTGCGCCTGGGATTCACCCTCCCCGGACTGATCCTGCTGGGAGGAGGTCTCGCCGCCCTCGCCTTCCTCCTCATCCTGCTCGGCCTCGGTCTCCACCTCGGCCTCGGCCAGGTCGAGGGCGGCCAGCAGCTTGCGTGCGGCGCGGCCGAAGGCGTCCTGGTCCGTGCTGCGCTCGGCCATTTCCTTCAAGGCCGTCTCGGCGGATTCGCCGAGCGTGTCGCGCCACATCTCCAGCACCCGCTGCGCTGCTT